>JAIXYC010000015.1 GCA_027490455.1 Sphingomonadales bacterium | reverse complement strand
GTTCCTTCTTCGCTTTGTCTTTCAGACGCTGGATAGTGAGGGCGCCAATTTTATAGGCCAATGCTTGTGATGGAATGGCGATGTAGCGCTCGACCTCTGCCGTGGCGTCGGTTTTGCCCATATCGCTGTTGGCAAGCATATAGTCGATTGCCTGTTCGCGGGTCCAACCCTTGCTGTGGATGCCGGTGTCGACCACGAGCCGCATCGCCCGCAGCATTTCGTCGGACAGCGTGCCAAAGCGTTGATACGGGTCTTTAAACAGGCCCATCTCGTAACCGAGGGTTTCGGAATAAAGCGCCCAACCCTCGACATAGGCCGTGTTGCCGCCGAAACGCATGAACGCGGGAAGCTTTTCATTTTCCTGTGCAATGCTGATCTGAAAATGGTGCCCGGGTGCGCCTTCGTGCAGATAAAGCGTGGTCATGCCAGGCGTAGTGCGGCTTGGCAGGTCATAGGCGTTGAAATAAAATGTGCCGGGCCGCGAACCATCAGGGGTGCCCTGTTGATAGCTGCCGCCGGCTTCATATTTCTCGCGGAATTCTTCATAGGGTTTAATCTCAAGCGGTGCCTTGGGCAGATATTTGAACTGCGTTGAAATCGTTGCGTCGACCTTTTTGCCGATGTCGTAATAACCCTGCGTCAGAGCATCACGGCTCGACATTTTGAATTTCGGATCCGAACGCAGATGCTCGAAAAACTCGGACAGAGTGCCTTTGAAGCGAACTTCATTTTTGATGGTTTCCATACCCGATTTAATCCGGGCAACCTCCGACAATCCCAGATTGTGGATGTCGTCTGCCTTCAATGGCAGGGTCGTCGTTTGCTCGATCATATATTGATACAAGCCTTCACCGCCCTTCATGGCGGACAAGCCGACCTTTTCGCGCGCCAATGGCAAATAGCTGTCGCGCAGGAAGTCCCGCAGACGGGCATTGGCGGGGTACAGACCGTTTACGATGATATCGCGATATTCCGCTGTCAGCCGTGCTTTGTCAGCATCGCTGAAATCCGCAGGGAATTTCAGTACTGGCCCGTAATAAGGCGACTCTTCGGTCTTTTGTGCCAATTGTGTGTTCAGCTGATCAATGACATTGCTGATCGTCATCTTCGTTTCGAATACACCCGACGCCATGCCTTGGCGAAAACGGCCAATCGATGCGTCCATGAGGACGATGAATTCCTTGTGGCGCTTTAGATTGTTTTCGTAATCCTGAACGGTCTTGAACGGCGCTGCACCCTGTCCGCTGGCGAAGGTTGGATAAAAAGTGTGAAAGCCGAAAAAGTGATTGAGTGGGCGCACGACCGTCAGGTCCATAATTTGTTTGGACAGGCCCTTCAGCGCGTCAATCTGGCTCTGCTTGTAAACGTCGTACGCAATTTTGTCGGTGTCATTCAACTTTGCGCGATCGATTGTTTTTAAACCATCCAGATTGGCCTGTGCTGCGCTGCGTTCATTATCGAAATAGGCGTCGGAGATGTAGTCACCAAAGCGGTCCGCATAACGCATATCGCCGCGAAACATGGCGTTGAGCGGGTTGCGCTTCAGGCTGGCTTCGTCATCCGCAGCGAACAAAGCGGCAAGCCGCTGGCTTTCAGTCGCTACGGCTTCGGTTGCCGCAGTTTGCGCGTGTGCTGCGCCAAACGGCGTCAACAATGCAGCACTGACGAGAAGAAGAATGCGTGGGCTATGTTTCATATGGGTCTCTCCAAAATTGTGTTGGACGCATCAATAGGATGTTGCGGGCAAGTATTAGCGGATGTCTGACCTCCGCGTGCCCGGCACAAGATAAATTCGACAGACGACGGATAATCTGTGGCAGACGATATACAATATTTGCAATCTGTTACCGTATCACATCCGCAATCAGGACGGCTTTTGCGTGTTGAGTTCGAGCCAGTTATTCTGCCGATACCATTTTGTAATCACATGCTTCACGCCACGGGTAACGGGCGTTCCGGTATGCAGCGTTTTATAATTCAGTGATCCGTCGAGATTCATATTATTCCAGATGAGCATCATGCCGGCCTGTGGTCGCACGCCTAGGCCTAGATGTGGGAACTCGGTTGTGCCGCCCTCTTCTGGTTCATTGAGGAATATCATCGCAGTCCAGCTGCGCTGCCCGCCGGCTGGTCCTTCCTGAAGCCAATAGCTTTGGCTGGGATGAAAAAAGTCGTGGTGCGCCTTAAACTCCTGACCGACCTGATAACGCTGCCCCTGCATCGTCTCGGCATAGCTATTGTCGATGCCCAAAACATCGCTCATCCGTGCCTCAATTTTGGCGATGAACGCATCCCAACGATTGAGGTGACAGCTGTAGCTGGTCCGGAAGCCTGCTTGCTCGGTCCCTTTGTACAATGTCGACGGCACGGCATCGGCATCAATTTTGGCGATCAGCGTTTTGCAGTCGGCCTTACCCAAAAAGCCCTGATACACATATAATTGCGCATCCGGATGATCGACCTGCTGGACAAGTGGATTGGCATTCAGCCGCTTTGTGACGTGCGCGCCAATCCGCGACAGCTTTGTCGGGTCGTTATTGGGATCGAATGTCTTGGGTGGCGTATCAGGCTGCATCTTATCACCGAATCACGGAACGATACGTCCTCTTACCATGACCCATTCGGCCTTTTCGAGCGTGCGGATATTGGTCAGCGGATTTTCATTTACGGCGACCATGTCGGCGGAATATCCCACCGCGATCCGGCCGATTTCATTTTCCAGCCCTAGCGTTTTGGCCGCGACGGTTGTTGCGCTGGCCAGCGCCTCGGTTGGGGTCATGCCCGCGTTTACCAGCAAAGCAAACTCACTGGCATTGCTGCCATGTTCAAAGACGCCGGCATCGGTTCCAAAGGCGACAGTCACGCCCATTGCCTTTGCCAGCTTAACCTGACGCCCTGCAAATTCGAGCGCCTGCTTGGCCTTGACCTCAACGGTCGGCGTGTAAATCCCTTTGCCAAGGCGGGCGCGCACGCCCTCCAGCGCCATCAACGTCGGCACCAACGCAGTGCCCTTGGCCTTCATGACCTTTAAGGCTGCCTCATCCGCAAATGTGCCATGTTCGATGGAATCAATGCCGGCTGCTGCTGCTGCCTCAATGCCCCGGGCGCCATGGGCGTGCGCCATGACCTTTAGGCCTAGTGAGTGCGCGGTGTTGGCAATCGAGACCATTTCCTCATTCGTGAAATGCGCTTCCAATCCTCTGCCCTGTTGCGAGAGGACGCCGCCGGTCGCGGTGATCTTGATCACATCGGCGCCAGCCTTTGAAGATTTGCGCACCTTTTCGGCGCACTCAACGGGGCCAGTGCAGGTGAAACCCGAATCCAGCGCGGTCAAAACGTCGCTGCGGAAGCCAGTGACATCGCCATGCCCGCCGACGATCGACAATGCTGGACCAGCCGCGATAATGCGTGGGCCAATGATGCGGCCTTCCGCGGTACCGCGGCGCAGGACAAAAGCAGTATTTTGCGCAGAACCGGCTTCGCGCACCGTCGTGAAACCTGCTTTGACGGTCAATGCGGCGTTTTTCACGCCCATGACGACGCCCCATTCATCAGGGTTGACGGCTTCGTCGCGGAAATCATCGCCGGGGTCGCCGGTCAGATGGACGTGAAGGTCGATGAGGCCGGGGACCAATGTTTTGGTCGAAAGGTCAACCACCCTATCCGCCTGAAACGGATTGGTCGTGCCTTTGGCGATATTTTTGATGCGCCCGTCTTCGACCAATATAACCGCTGGGCCAGTTGGACCGGTTGCCGCATCGGGAACCAGATTGCCGACAATGATTGCTTGAGTCGCGGCCAACGAAGGGGCTGAAACACATAAAGCTGCACCAGCGAGTAAAATCTTACGGAACATCAAAAAACCTCTCTTATGTTTATGCACGGTTTCGTTACACGATCTTATTAAATGCTATGTCCATGACCGGGAACTGTTCCCAGCCGGTGAAATCGAAATGCCACCATTCGTTGGAAAGGCCAACAAACCCTTCGGCCTCCAAATAGCCTTGTAAGCGGGCACGGTTGGCCAAAGCGGCCGGGGTTGCACCCATATAATCGCGATGGGCCTTTTCGGAAAAATCATCGAACTCGCTTGGCATCTCGATCAGCTGTCCGGTGCGTAGGTCATGCAAAGTCAAATCGACGGCACAGCCTCGATTATGCTTGGACCCGCGTTTGGGGTTGGCCACATATTCTTTCTTGGGCCCGACTGGCGTTGCGTCCCATAATTTTTTGGTTATCCGCCACGGGCGATAGGCGTCATAAATTGTCAGGCCAAAGCCATCGGCCCGGGCTGCTTTGCTGGCGCGGGCGACCGCTTGGGCGGCAGGGGCGGCCAGAAAGGCGCGCGCTTCGTCGTATAGCACCTGCCCAGTGAAATTGTTGGCAGTCGCATAACGCATATCGAGCCTGATCGCTGGGTCGAGTGTGACCAACTCAATCAGACGCTTAGGATCGTCAGCTTTAAGGCGCGCTGCGGCATTGGCGGGAATGAACGACACATCGCGGTCGGGACCAACCAAAACGCAGCTTGCCAGCGGCAGCGCCGCCAGCCC
>JAIXYC010000084.1 GCA_027490455.1 Sphingomonadales bacterium | reverse complement strand
TGGAAATAGCACGTCAAATGATGGCGAAGGGCGCCACCGTCATCGTCTGTGGTCGCCGCGAAGACGTGCTTGCTTCGGCACGACAAGAAGGATTGGAAGCCATTCAGGCAGACCTTTCCACCGCGTCGGGTTGCGCGGAGCTTGCTGCCACGCTCGCAGGGCGCGAACTGGACATCCTGATCAACAACGCTGGGATGAGCGGTAATTTCGGTCCCGGCGAGCCGCTGGATCTGGCGCTCACCGATCAGGCGATCTTCCTGAACCTCAACGCGCCGTTGCACCTGATTGGCCACTTGTTGCCCGGCTTGCTTCAGCGGCCAGAGGCGTCGATTGTGAATGTCACCTCAGGCCTCGCCATTGCCCCGCGCGCGGGTGGCCCAGTCTATTGCGCGACCAAAGCGGGCCTCAGAAGCTTCACCCAATCGCTGCGGCACAATCTGCGCGATACCAAGGTTCATGTCATTGAAGCATTGCCGCCGGTCGTCGACACCGCAATGACGCGCGGCCGCGTGAATGGCAAAAAGATGTCGGCAAAGGAATGTGCCGCAGAAATCGTTGATGCCATTGCGACAAACGCGCCGGAGGCGAATGTCGGCATGGTGAAGCTGCTGCGGCTTGTATATTCGATGTCGCCCGCACTTGCGCAGCGGATCATGATCAGATTCTGATTGTCGGCGATACCGCATCGCACGGCGGAGCAATCGTTTCAGGGTATCTGAGAAAATAAGGTGGTGCCCCAGGCCCGACTCGAACGGGCACTCCTTTCGGAACAGGATTTTGAATCCAGCGCGTCTACCATTCCACCACTGGGGCACATCTTCGTCAGGGCGAACCCGTTGAAGCGGAGGCTCCTCTAACCGAGCCTCCGCCCCGATGCAAGCGCATCCTTATTTCTTAAGTTCCTTAGCGAGTGTCTTCAGCGTCGCTTTGCCATAAGGCGCCTTGAATCCGCCAATTCCGGCAACATCGACGCCGGTCTGGCGATAGACCGCACGCATATGGCTAAAGGTTTTGAACCCGTCCGCGCCGTGATAATTGCCCATGCCCGACGGCCCGACTCCACCAAAGGGCAGATCTTCCATCGCATTGTGGAAGACGACGTCATTGATCGTTACACCGCCAGAGACGGTCCGCGACAACACGCGTTCTTCTTCGGCTTTGTCCGTTCCGAAATAATATAGGCCAAGCGGACGATCATGTGCATTCACATAATCAATCGCCTCATCCATCGAAGAATAGGTCATGACGGGCAGAATCGGTCCGAAGATTTCTTCCTGCATCACCTTCATGTCGTCGGTTACATTGCGGACAATCGTCAGCGGCATCTTGTTGCCGTTTGATCCGACAAAATCCTCATCCGCAGGGTTGATTTCGATGAGTTCAGCGCCCTTTTCACGCGCATCGTCCAGATAGCCCTGAAGCCGCTCATAATTTCGCCCATTCACAACCGAGGTATAATCATCATTATGCAGCAAAGTGGGATATTGCGCGATTGCGCCGGCCTTCACCGCCGCGATGACATCATGCTCTTGGTCGTCGGGCACCATCAAATAATCAGGCGCGAGACAGATTTGGCCCGCGTTCATCATCTTGCCCAGGGCAATACGCTCGCCCGCCTTTTTCGTGTCCGCACTTCGGCCAATGATGGTCGGTGATTTGCCGCCAAGCTCAAGCGTCACGGGGACGAGATTGTCCGCTGCAGCGCGCATGATATGCTTGCCCACGCCTGTTGCGCCGGTAAATATCATATGATCGAACGCCAGCTTTGAAAACGCCATGCCGACTTCAGCGCCGCCCGTGAAAACGGCCATTTCCTCTTCAGCGAAATATTGTGGCACGAGCTCTTCGAACAATGCCGACACCCGCTCGGTGAATTCCGACGGCTTAATCATCGCGCGGTTACCCGCGGCGAGAATACCCGCCATCGGGACCATCACCATGCCAACGGGGAAGTTCCATGGCGCAACAACGCCGACTACGCCCTTTGGCTGGAAAACCACCTCAGCCTTGGCGCCGAGCAGACCAAGCGGGAAAGTCGGCTTGCGCTTTTCACCCTTGGCCCAGCTTTCAAAATGCTTCTTGGCATGCTTCATCGCGCTCACAGACGGCATGATGTCCGTCAGCAATGTTTGTTCGCGGCTCCGGTGACCAAAATCAGCAGAAACGGCCTTTGCAAAATCCTCAGCATGATCGATCAACATCGCAATCGCGCGGTCCATACGGTCACGGCGTACCGACATCGATTCGGGCATTGCTGCGGTAAATGCGGCGCGCTGCTTTTCGAGCACAGTCTGCATATTTGCGGTCATTTTCTCTCTCCATTTAACCAGTTGATGAATTGCTAGCGTGAAGCGTTGCAAATGAAAACCATTTTGGCGTATCGACTTGTTCAACATGCACAAAGCGTGGCGCGTATATTGGAGAGAACATGATTGAGGCCGGTAAAAAGTGGACACCACCTACGGGTTGGCCCGTCATGACGCGAGATCAGGTAAAGGATGCATTATGTGCACCTGGCATGCCGTTCGAAATGGAAACGGCCGAGATTGAAGGTGTGCCAACACGCGTCTGGAAAAACGCATTACCCAATCTCGCGGTATTGGCCGCACATGCCAATGCATCATTCGGTGACCGCGAATTTGTGGTATATGAAGATGAACGCGTCACGTACGGGGCTTGGTACCGCGCGGTTGCGACGCTTGCCCATGCGCTGCAAGAACGTGGCGTAAAAAAGGGCGACCGCGTGGCCCTCGCCATGCGCAACCTGCCTGAATGGCCAGTCGCCTTTTTTGCGGCCGCAGTGACAGGCGCGATTGTCGTGCCGTTAAACGCATGGTGGACGGGCGAAGAGCTTGCCTTTGGTTTGGCCGATTCGGGTGCAGCGGTTCTGATCTGCGACGCAGAACGCTGGGACCGTATATCGCCCTATAAAGCAGAGATGCCTGCGCTCGCGCATGTCATGGTCGCGCGCGCGGGTGCAGCAGCAATGGCGGAGCCCGCCATCACGCTCGAAAGCATCATTGGCAGTCCAAAAAATTACGCCGATTTGGCTGACCTGTCGTTGCCGGAGGTCGAGATTGCGCCAGATGACGCGACTACCATTTTCTACACCAGCGGGACGACCGGCAAGCCAAAGGGCGCCTTGGGTTCGCATCGCAATCTGCTGACCAATGGTTTTTCCAGCGCCTATTCCGGCGCTGCGACTATGTTGCGCCGTGGTGATCCTTTGCCCGAACCCAGCATAAGGGCGAGCCTGCTTGTCATTCCCATGTTCCATGTCACCGCTTGTTCGGCGTCCATGATTCCGACGATTCAAGCAGGGCACAAGATCGTGCTCCTCCACAAATGGGATACGGTGAAGGCCTTCGAGATTATTGAACGTGAAAAGATCAACGCCACCGGCGGCGTGCCGTTCATCGCTTGGCAGTTAATCGAGCACCCCGACCGCGCGAAATATGACCTCAGCTCAATCGACGCGATCAGCTATGGCGGTGCACCATCCGCGCCAGAGCTCGTCAGCAAGATTTACGAAATATTCGGCGCATTCCCGGGCAATGGCTGGGGCATGACGGAAACTATGGCAACAGTTACCTCGCATGTTGCCGAAGATTATCTGAACCGTCCCGACAGCTGTGGCCCGGCCGTTGCAGTGTCGGACGTGAAAATCATGTCCGAGGATGGATCAACCGAATTGCCTGTTGGTGAAGTTGGCGAATTGTGGGCGCGTGGTCCGCAAATCGTCAAAGGCTATTGGAACCGTCCCGACGCCACCGCAGAAACTTTTGTTGATGGCTGGGTGCGCACAGGCGACCTTGCCCGCGTGGATGACGAAGGCTTCTGCTTCATCGTTGATCGCGCCAAAGACATGATCATTCGCGGCGGCGAGAATATCTATTCGTCTGAAGTCGAAAATATCTTGTACGAACATCCGGCGGTCACCGATGCGGCACTGATTGGCATTCCGCACCAGACACTCGGCGAAGAACCCGCCGCTGTTGTCCATCTGGCACCCGGCATGACCGCAAGCGAGGATGAACTGCGCGAATATGTCAGCGCGCGGTTGGCAAAATTCAAAGTGCCCGTGAAGATCATCTTCACCGAGGATACCCTGCCGCGCAACGCCAATGGCAAAATCCTGAAACGCGATTTGAAGGCCTTGTTCTAACGCAGCAAACTGCGCTGATTCACATTTGTTTTTGATGCTGCGCCGCCCTATAAGGCGGCAAATCAAAATCAAAGGAATCTCCCATGCACAACGCCGATCCTGTCGTCATCCTATCCTACGCCCGCACTCCAATGGGGGCCATGCAAGGCGCGTTGGCAGACGTTTCTGCGACCGACCTTGGCGCGACTGCGGTGAAGGCAGCCGTTGAACGCGCTGGCGTCGACGGCGCGGCGATTGAACGCATTTACATGGGTTGTGTGTTGCCAGCCGGCCTCGGCCAAGCCCCTGCCCGTCAGGCGGCGATTAAAGCGGGACTGCCCAAATCTGTGCAAGCAACGACGGTGAACAAGGTATGCGGTTCGGGCATGCAGACCGTCATCATGGGCAGCGAGGCACTCGCCGCTGGCTCAGTCGATTATGTCATCGCCGGCGGCATGGAAAGCATGACCAACGCGCCCTATTTGCTCAAGAAGCACCGCAGTGGCGCGCGCATTGGGCATGACACCGCCTACGACCATATGTTCCTTGATGGACTTGAAGACGCATATGAAGCTGGCCGCGCCATGGGCACGTTCGCGCAAGACACCGCAGACGATTATAAGCTGACGCGCGAAGCACAGGATGGTTACGCGATTGAATCGCTGCGCCGCGCACAAAGTGCGATTGCCGACGGCGCGTTTAAAGCGGAAATCGTTCCGGTGACCATTGCCACACGCAAGGGCGACGTCATCGTCGACACCGACGAACAACCCGGCAAAGGCATGCCCGACAAGATTCCAACGCTGAAACCAGCCTTTGCGAAGGACGGCACGATCACGGCCGCAACCAGCTCATCGATTTCAGATGGTGCCGCCGCGCTGGTGCTCACGCGCCAATCGGTCGCCGACGCCAATGGGCAAAAACCGGTTGCGCGTATCGTCGCGCATGCGGCGCACGCGCAGGAGCCATCGGCATTCACCACCGCTCCGGTCGGTGCAATCAACGCATGCTTGGCAAAGGCCGGCTGGACCATCGCGGACGTTGACCTATTCGAAGTGAATGAAGCATTTGCCTGCGTTGCAATGTTTGCGATGCACGATCTGGGCATAGCGCATGACAAGATTAACGTTCATGGCGGCGCCACGGCATTGGGTCATCCCATTGGGGCATCGGGTGCGCGGATTATCACAACCTTGGTCGCCGCGCTTCAACGCCATGGAAAGAAACGCGGCCTGGCATCGCTCTGCATTGGCGGTGGCGAAGCGACGGCTTTGGCGATTGAGCTTATCTGATCGATACAATTTGCGACCATTGGGCCGTCGGAGAAATCCGGCGGCCCTTTGTTTTTTGCGGCGTGCAGGTTAAGCATGCGGCATGCATATCGTCTTCGTCCTCTTCGACAATGTCACGCAACTCGATTTCACCGGGCCGGTGCAATTCCTCTCGCGACTGCCGGGCGCGGATGTTCATGTCGTCAGCAAAACGGGGGCTGCAGTCACCACCGATAGCGGCTTTTCCATTCTCCCGAGATCCAGTTTCGCAGACTGCCCGCAGGCGGACATAATCTGTGTGCCGGGCGGTCATGGTGTACGCGACGCGATTGCTGATGCGCAGATCGTCGATTTCGTCCGCACGCAAGCGAGCGCGGCACAATATATCACCAGCGTGTGCACCGGTGCCTTTATATTGGGCGCCGCCAATTTGCTGCACGGCAAAGAAGCCACATGCCACTGGGCTTACACGCATTTGTTGCCGATGTTTGGCGCAACGCATCGCGCCGCACGCGTTGTTCGCGACGGGAATTTGGTTACCGCAGGCGGCGTCACATCGGGCATCGACTTCGCGCTTGAACTGATTTCAGACATTGCAGGCGAAGATGTTGCACGCACCATCCAGCTCGCGCTGGAATATGATCCAGCACCATTGTTTAGCGGCGGAACGCCGGCGAATGCACCTGATGCAATACTGACAAACCTCCGCGCGCGCGTCTATGAAAACGCCGCAACCGAGATGGAAAGCGCCATAAAAAAGATAATTTAACCCGTCAGTTAAATTCCCACTGGACGAAGCCTATTCAAGGGCATAGCCTTTCGCCCGAGGGGGAGAAAAATATGAAGAATAAGCTTTGGTTCGCAGCCGCATTTGCTGGCGCGACATTATTGTTGGGTTCTTGCCAAAAGGTAGCGGGCCCAACCGATGTACCCGCATTCGCTAAGATTAACGGCGAGTATTTGAAAACCGGTGGCGATGGCTCAAACTGGGCGATGACGGGTTTCAATTATGATGAGCAACGGCACAGCCCGCTTACCCAAATTAACGACAGCAATGTGCAGGATCTGGGCATTGCCTGGTTCGCTGACTTGCCCGATGCACGCGGCCAAGAAGCAACACCTGTGGTTGTCGACGGCAAAATGTTTATCTCGACCGCCTGGTCCAAAGTATTCTCTTATGACGCCAAAACCGGCAAACCATTGTGGAGCTTCGATCCCGAAGTCGACAAAGCGCGCGGGGTCAAAGCCTGCTGCGACGTGGTCAACCGCGGCGTTGCGTTCTGGAAAGGCAGCGTTTTTGTCGGAACCATCGACGGGCGTTTGATTTCCTTGGACGCCACCACGGGCAAGCAATTGTGGAGTGTCCAAACGCTTGACCTCAAATCCAACGGCACCATCACAGGCGTGCCACGGGTCGTAAAGGACAAGGTGGTTATTGGCTTTGGCGGCGCAGAGTTCGGCGCGCGCGGTTATGTGACCGCATATGACGCCGCGACCGGCAAACAGGCATGGCGTTTTTACACCACGCCCAATCCCAAGGGCGAACCAGACAATGCCGCGAGCGACAAGATCTTAAAAACGGCGGCAAACAAAACATGGAGTTCCAAGCCCAAAAAGGGTGACTGGCGCGAAAGTGGCGGCGGTGGTACCGTGTGGGACGCAATCGTTTATGATGCTGAGCTGGATCAATTGTACCTTGGCGTCGGCAACGGAAATCCGTGGAACCATGGCATTCGTTCCAATGGCGAAGGCGACAATCTGTTCCTGTCGTCCATCGTCGCGCTTAAACCCGACACGGGCGAATATGTCTGGCATTATCAGGAAACGCCAGCCGAAAGCTGGGATTACACCGCGACCCAGCCTATTATATTGGCAACCGAAACCCGCGGCGGCAAAGAACGCAAAGTTCTGTACCACGCGCCGAAGAACGGGTTTTTCTTCACCATTGATCGGTTGAACGGCAAGTTGTTGTCAGCAAACCCGTTCATCGACGGCATTACCTGGGCAACCGGTTATGACTTGAAAACCGGGCGGCCAATCGAAAACCCCGCAGCGCGGTATGAAAAAACCGGCAAGCTCTATTTGGCGAACCCTTCGGCGCTGGGTGCGCATAACTGGCACCCGATGAGCTTTAACCCCGCAACGGGATTGGTCTACATTCCCGCATTATACATTGGCGGCGCGTATCTGCCACCGGTTGCGCCAAATGAACAAGAGCGCAAGCCGTTGGGTTTCAACGTGGGCGGCGCGATGGCAACGGCCGACCTTCCCGATGACATCAATTTCGTGAAGGCTGTGAAAGCGGCCACGACCGGAAAGCTTGTCGCGTTCGACCCCAAGACCGGCAAAGCGAAATGGACCGTCGATCACCCCGCCTCTTGGAATGGCGGGACGATGACCACAGCCGGAAATCTGGTTTTCCAAGGGACGGCAATGGGTGAGTTCCGTGCTTATGCTGCGGATACCGGCAAGCAACTGTTGAACCTCAACGTACAGTCAGGTGTGTTGTCCGGCGCATCGACCTATACGGTGGACGGCGAACAATATGTCGCCTTCCTGACCAGCAAGGGCGGCGCGTTTCCGCTCGTATCGGGCTATGCAGGTTCCACCAGTGCTGCGGTTCCCAACATCCCTCGCCTGATCGTTCTGAAGCTGGGCGGAAAAACAGCCTTGCCACCCGTACCGAAAGCGCCCGCCTATGTGTGGGCACCGCCAGCGCAATTCGGCACGCCAGCAGATATCGCGGCGGGGGGATCGAACTTCCAACGCTATTGCCTCGTCTGCCACGGCCCCGGGGCGGTCGGGAACGGCGTGCTGCCTGACCTGCGTAAATCTGGTGTGATTGCGGATGCCGCAACCTGGAAATCGGTTGTGATTGACGGCATATTGAAGGGCAATGGCATGGTCAGCTTTAGCAGCGTGCTAACAGCGAAAGAAGCCGAGCAAATGCGCGCGTATGTTGTCAGCCGTGCACATTATGCAAAGGCAAATGATGCCGCATTAAGCGGTGGCCCAAAAAAGGCAGCAAAGTAAAAAACTGCTGCCCATGAATCTGGCATCTGCCTAAAATTTAGGCAGATGCCATGGCCCATATGGCCCAAAATAACGCGTTTTGGTGTTGGTCAATTTTGGCACGATACTTGATATGCCTATTACATCATCCGCGCGCGCGGAGCATCTGCTTCACGCGCCATAAAGGGAAAAGCCATGAAAAAGATCGAAGCGATCATCAAGCCATTCAAATTGGACGAGGTGAAAGAAGCGCTGCACGAAGTTGGCGTCTCAGGCATCACCGTTACTGAAGCCAAGGGCTTTGGCCGTCAAAAGGGCCACACCGAACTATATCGGGGCGCGGAATATGTCGTCGACTTTTTGCCGAAGGTAAAGCTTGAGGTTGTCGTTGAAGACGGCCTTGCCGACCGCGTCGTTGAAGCCATTGCTGCAGCGGCCCAGACTGGCCGCATTGGTGATGGCAAGATTTTCGTTATCCCTGTCGAAACCGCGTTGCGCATCCGCACCGGCGAACGCGATAACGACGCCGTCTAAAAAAATCCAAAATATCCAAAAAAGACAAGCCAAAGAAGGAAAGCAGAATGGGTACCTCAGCTAAGGACATTATCAAGCGTATCAAGGATGAAGAGATCGAGTGGGTCGATGTCCGTTTCACTGATCCCAAGGGCAAATGGCAGCATCTGACCATGTGCGCTGGCGTGATCGGAGAAGACGAGTTGGAAGACGGCCTGATGTTCGACGGTTCGTCCATCGAAGGCTGGAAAGCCATCAACGAATCCGACATGATCCTAAAGCCTGATCTTGATGCCGTGTATGTAGATCCATTCTCCGCCACGCCCATGATGATCATCTTCTGCGATATCGTCGAGCCATCAACGGGAGAACTTTACAGCCGCGACCCGCGCTCGACCGCGAAGCGCGCTGAAGCATATTTGAAAACCACAGGCATCGGCGACACCGTATATGTCGGCCCAGAAGCCGAGTTCTTCATGTTCGACGATGTGCGTTTCGAAAACAGCTACAACACGTCATATTACAAGATCGACGATATTGAGCTGCCAACGAACACCGGCACGAAATATGAAAACGGCAATATGGGCCATCGCCCCCGCGCAAAGGGTGGTTATTTCCCAGTTGCGCCGGTGGACAGCGCAATGGACATCCGTGGCGAAATGGTTTCGACCATGCTCGAAATGGGCCTGCCTTGCGACAAGCATCACCATGAAGTTGCTGCAGCCCAGCATGAGCTTGGCCTGACTTTCGGTACGCTGACACAGACCGCTGACCGTATGCAGATCTACAAATATGTCGTGCATCAGGTCGCACATGCATATGGCAAGACCGCAACGTTCATGCCGAAGCCAATCAAGGAAGACAATGGTTCGGGTATGCACACCCACCTGTCGATCTGGGAAGGCAAGACCCCACTTTTCGCAGGCGACGGCTATGCCGGTCTTTCGGACATGTGCCTGTATTTCATTGGCGGCATCATCAAGCATGCCAAGGCCGTGAACGCATTCACAAACCCAACCACAAACAGCTACAAGCGTTTGGTGCCCGGTTACGAAGCGCCTGTGTTGCTCGCCTATTCGGCGCGCAACCGTTCGGCTTCATGCCGTATTCCATATGGTGCGGGTGCCAAGGCCAAGCGCGTTGAAGTCCGTTTCCCTGACGCAATGGCGAACCCATATCTGTGCTATGCGGCTTTGTTCATGGCTGGCCTCGACGGCATTCAGAACAAGATCCACCCTGGCGACGCCATGGACAAGAACCTCTATGACTTGCCACCAGCAGAGCTTGCTGAAGTACCAACCGTAGCCGGTTCGCTGCGTGAGGCTCTGGATTGTCTGGCCGCGGATCACGACTTCCTGTTGAAGGGTGACGTGTTCTCGAAGGACCAGATTGACAGCTATATCGAATTGAAGATGGAAGACGTCGCCCGTTGGGAAATGACGCCAAGCCCAGTCGAATTCGATATGTACTACAGCTACTGATCCCACGCATCGGATCATGAGCTTAAGGCCCGGCGGTTGGGGGACTGCCGGGCCTTTTCATTTGGTGTTTAGTTGTTGCGTCCCTGACGCCATGTCTTGTCGAGGCGGCTCGTGAGCCGCCGTGACAGCAAATGCGCAGATTAAAGCCCGGCCTCTACTGCAATGCGAATAGCATCGGCGGTACTCGCCGCGCCCAAGCGGTCCATTAACAACGCACGGTGCATTTTGACCGTTTGCTCGCTGAGCCCAAGCCGGAACGCGATTTGCTTGTTCAAGTGGCCAAGCGCCATTTCGGCCAAAACCTCGCGCTGCCGCCGCGACAATGCCTTCACCGCCGCCGCTGCCGCAACATGGCGGCTCTCGTAAGACGCTGGCGCGCTGGGCTCAAGTTCCACCTGAGAGCCAAGAAAGAACTCAAGCTCACCATTTTCGTCAAACAACGGCGCGACCAACACTGCATTACGAAAGGGTGTGCCATCGCGCTTGTAGTTCAAAATTTCGACCATGACCGGGGCATGACGTTGAACGCCATTGCTAATCGTGTCGGTTAACCACGGCTCCGTTGCTGGACCGGCCAAAAATTTGCAGTTTCGCCCAATGATTTCATGTTCCGAATAGCCCGTCAGTTCAACAAACGCAGCATTACAGGCGATGATGGGATTACCGTTTTGACGCGGGTCGCTTATCACGGACGCTATCGGGCTATTCGCGATCAGCGCGTCTAGTTTCTCGTTAGACCGTCCCAAAACGTCCAAATTACAGTGCCTCCCGCGTACCCCCCATAGGCGCATTTTAGCGTTAACCATTATATGTGCCAGTTCCGCGATGTCGAGAGCAATATCACAAAAACATGGTATAAAGGTTAGGTTGTTGTCCCCGGGTCAGCGTTTAAGAAAAATGCCCCGACATCCGAAATGATGTCGTAAAGGGGGAGAATAACGTGGAAAATCTAACTTTTGGCCAATATTCATTGGTCTATAATGCATTCTCATTTACATTTGCCACCATGGCAGCAGCAACGCTGTTTTTGTGGCTCGGCCGCTCGCAAGTGGGCCCAGCATACAAGACAGCGCTCACCATTTCCGGCTTGGTTACCGCCATTGCCGCATATCACTATTTCCGTATTTTCGAGAGCTGGGAAGGCGCATATACCGTTGAAGGCGGAATCGTGGCCGCAAGCGGCTATGCGTTTAACGATGCCTATCGCTATGTCGACTGGTTGCTCACCGTGCCATTGCTTCTCATCGAACTCATCCTCGTGATGCGTCTGAGCCAAGAAGAAACCGTCTCGAAGTCGTTCAAGCTTGGCGGCGCAGCGGCATTGATGATCATCTTGGGTTACCCAGGTGAAATCGCAACGGACATTCCAACCCGCGTATTGTGGGGCACATTATCGGCAATCCCGTTTGTCTACATCATGTGGCAGCTGTTCGCCGGCCTCGGTGCATCGATCAACAACCAACCAGAAAATGTACGTGAATTGGTGAAGAAGGCACGTTTGCTGACCTTCGCATCATGGGGTTTCTACCCGATCGTATATATGATCCCGTACACCAATCTGAGCGGTTCGGACGTAACCGTTGGCGTACAAGT
>JAIXYC010000092.1 GCA_027490455.1 Sphingomonadales bacterium | reverse complement strand
CTTGCTGTCTGGAGCAAGCTTTCTGGCTGCTGAACAGCGCGCAATTAATGCTGCGCTCATCTTCGTCCCGCTAAGTGATTGTGGACATCATGCAACATTCGGTCAAAAATCACGTTATTCGAAAGATAAAATGGTTAGGCCCCTTTTGAATCGCCAAAAGCATGCGTATACCAATCACAGACAGGAGAGTCGGTGAACGAGTATCATGGACGTGAAGCGGGCATATAAGCGGAAATACGCGATGATTGCGGCAGCATTGCTGGCAACGGGTTCGCTCGCGGTGTCGCCTCTTGTTGTTCCTGCTTTTGCTGCAAAGACTTTTTCGCAAGAGCCATCAACCGGGCCAAGCTGGATTTCGATGTTCACGCCTGCGGGTGGTGACAGCATTTTGGCACAGAAATTCTCGGCCGCACGTATTGAACCCAATGCGCGTTTCCCATTTACGCCTGCAAACGCCGGTGACAGCCGCACAATCACAGTCGCAGCGCGCGCCAATTCGCGTTTGACCGCTGGTGCCGTTTCCATCCGCAATGCGCTGGCATCCAGCGAAGTCGGTGCAGGCAAGGGTCTTCGTCTTTCGGCGGTGGACTATCGTTTGACAGCATCGAAGGGTTGGCAAGGTTTCGCTTTGCCTGCCGCACAACGTCGCGCAGTCAAGGCACCTTTGAGTGAACTTGGAAAAAGCAGCTTCTCGCTGGATGAAACTGCACGCAAGCCAAGCAAGTTCAGCACCAATATCAAATTGGACCAGAGCCGCGAATTGGCACCTCCCGCGCGCGGCAGCGCAGCGTCGGGCGATTATAAGCTTGATGTGGGCGGAAGCTTCTCCATCAGCCGTAAAATCGACGTGACCGCGGGTGTTCGTTATGCCAGCGAAAATGACCGCGTCATTCCATTGGCTGACAACCGCAAAGACAGCGAAGCTGTCTATGTTGGAACCAAAATCCGCTTCTAAGCGGTCTTTTTCTTAAAAGCATCAATCGCCGCCCAACCGTGGATCAACCGTGGCGATAGCATCTGTGCGTTTCGGCGGTTCATGCCGCCCAAGGCGATGATGCGGCTCGATGACACCAGCTTTGCGAGCCGGTTAAATGCTAGTGGCCCAAGCGGTCGCGCGCCGGGGTGACTGTTTGTTGCGAAAATAGGCGATAGGAACACAAGGTGTGGGCTTGCCGCCTTCATGCCCGCAATTTCACGCGTATCATGGACTGGCGCGCTGTGCAGCAATCGCGAAGCGCGCTGGCTTCTTTGATGGAAACCATCGGCGTGCCAGCGTATCGCCGTCCGCTCGTCCCCCGCCAGCAGCAGAACATGCCCGCGCCGCCTGCAAATGCGCATGACCTGCCCGAACAGCAATTTTCGTGCCGCCGCCTCCAAATGATAATGCCGGAAGATGACACCCGATCGTGCGGGAAGCCGTTGAATGGCGGGCAACAGGTCATCCCCCAGACGTTCGTCTGTCATCAGCCAGATCTTCGGCAAGGGGTGGCTTCGCGGCATAGTTGTGCCTATAGCGTCGCGCTATGCAGGAAGCGACACCAGAAACGACCGCCGGCCCTTTGGCCGCAATCCGTGAACGCATGGCGGCCGCCGCCAAGATGGCCCGGCGTGCGCCAGAAGACATTCATTTGATTGCCGTGTCGAAAACTCGCGCGGCCGAAGATATTGAGCCGTTGATTCACGAAGGCCAAATGCGCTTCGGTGAAAACCGCGTTCAAGAAGCGGCGACCAAATGGCCCGCGTTGAAGCAGCGCCACCCCGGCGTGCAATTGCATCTGATCGGGCAGCTTCAATCCAACAAGGCGGACGAAGCGGTTGCCTTGTTCGATATGATCCATTCGGTTGACCGGCTGTCGCTGGCCACGGCGCTTGGCAAGGCGATGGAAAAGCAGGCGCGTTGTATCCCGTGCTTCATTCAAGTGAACATCGGCGCTGAAGAGCAAAAGGGTGGCTGCGCGGTTTCGGAATTGCCGGCATTGATTGCGGCGGCAAAGGACAGCGGCGTTCCATTGGCGGGATTGATGTGCATACCGCCAGCGTCGATTGAGGCTGCGCCATTTTTTGCATTGCTGGCCGAGCTCGCGGCGCGTCATGATTTGCCGCCACTGAGCATGGGCATGTCGGAAGATTTCGACACCGCGATCATGATGGGCGCGACCTATGTTCGCGTTGGCACAGCTTTATTTGGCGCGCGCAGCAGCCCCGCTTAAGGCAAAGCGCGCATAGCCTGCCTTGGTTGCGATCAAGGCTTCAACCATCTCGCCCTCCGCCAAATCGCAGGCGCGCATAATCGCGCTGTCCTGCACATCCAGTCCGCCGGTGAGCGCGCCAAATGCGGGCATGATAATTTTGCGCGCGCTTTTGACAAAGCACCGCCGCGCCACCATGCGCCCACGCAAGACCTGACGAAATTTCGGGTGAAAATGCCCCGATATTTCAGGATTGGGATCACCGCGCTGCGCCTCGTGGCGAAATGTGATGCCCGACAGGTATATCTCGTCGTGCGTTTTACCGCCCCAGATGCCCGCAACCGCGCGATCATGGTTTCCGGTAATCCAGAGCCATTCGGTGTCGCGGGCCAGATCGATTAGCAATGCCGCTGCCGGTTCCGCCAGTCGGGCTTCCCCATCATCGTCGTGAAAATTATCGCCCAAGGATATGATTTTGGCTGGCTTATATTTGGTGCAGAGCGCTGCGATGTCCTCAAGCGTTGCAATGCTGTCATAAGGCGGCAGCATCTGGCCATTTAAGGCATAAGCGCTCGCTTTTTCCAAATGCAGATCGGACACGAGCATCGCCTGCTCGGCAGGCCAATATAAGGCAGCCTCACCGGCAACCTCAAATGACTGACCCCCAAATTCAAATGCATGCGACATCGCCTGTGCCTATGCGGATTGTCTATCAGTGGCGCAAGCCGTTGTCGGCTGCGTTCCTATAAAGCGAGTGCCATCCGCGTTCTGGGCTCCAGCGAAACGCCCTTTGGCGGATCGAAGCCCACCCGCCTGTTGCTGAAATCAATCAGCACGCGGTCAAACAGTTTCAGTGCGTCCATGCCGAGCAGGATCGCTGGCCGATCCTGAAGCTTGAGGGCCGTAAAGGCGTAATTGTCGGCGAAGGTCATCGGCATATCCTTAATGATCAGCCCCCCGACCTCAATTTCGCGAATTTGGGTATAGTCCCCGGTCAGGATCGTTCCTGTCACGCTCCGCATCTTCACCGGAATATAGTCAAAGGCGCGGTGCCGCCTGCGCAGCTTATCGCGCAGGGCGATATTCGCCATGCTGCTTTGCGCGCCGGTGTCGAGAATGATGTCGACCTTAATGCCATCAATCCGCGCGCTCGATAATATCATCCGGCCCGCCTTACGCCGCGCCTGCACGACAATCATGCCATTTTCGAGCTTGGTCTTGCCGCGCGTTTTACGCGATGGCAGCACATCCATTGTCTGCTGTACGAAATCAAGATGCACCCGATTATCCTCCAGACTGTCGATACCCAAAAGCCCATATGCCCCCAGATTGGCGCGTTCCAGACCGGGTGCCTCAACGCCCTGCAAGTTAACCGACGCGGTAGAAATGCTGTCGATGAAGAAGCTGTTGACCTGATACCGCCCCGATATGGTCGCGAGCGTCAGCGTTGGGCCCGCCTCCAACGCCAGCTTGCGCGCGAGGTCATTGGCAATAACGGTCCGTTCTGCGCCGGTGTCGACGATGAAGGGGACGGCGTCGCTGCCGTTCACACGCACCTGCACCGTCATCCGGTTGCTACGGTCAATGCCGAACTGTTCGGTGATGGCGGCAACATCAGAAGGCACATCAGGCGCAGCCTGCGGCAGTTCCTGCGCCATTGCCGATGTGCTTAAAAACAGGCCGATGAATCCAAGCGCGCTGCGTTGCATTTCAAATCTCCAGTGCCGCCACAATACGCCTCTTTGCACACAGCGACAAGGCAGGGCCCGTCGAACCGAATCCGCCTTTTGTCGAAGCGGAAACAAAGTCGTTTGTTGCGGCGGCAGCTTTGCGTTAGCCTCCGCACCATAAAATTAGAGAAGGGGATAAATATGAAAAAACTTCTTTTGATTGCCGCGCTGGCTTTGCCGATGGCGCCTGCCTTTGCAGATGCGCCAAAGCCCGACGCGCTGGTCGCCGATGGCGTCCCGCCCGTACCGGATGAACTGCCCGTGCAAACACGACCCTATATGGAATTTCGTACGGCAAGCTTCGCCGGTTGGCACCCTACCGACAAATCCATGCTGATCGCCACCCGTTTCGGCAATACCGCGCAGTTGCACCGCGTCGCCGGGCCGATGATGGCCCGTAAGCAAATTAGCTTTGAGGCGGAGCCCGTTGGCGGCGGCAGCTGGGCCCCGAAAACCGGCGACATATTGCTGACGCAGAAAGATATTGGCGGCAATGAATTCTACCAAATCTATGCGCTGAAGGACGGCAAGCTCACGCTGCTGACCGACGGCAAAAGTCGCAACAGCATCAACGCATGGAGCGATGATGGGGAGTTGGTCGCCTATACGTCGACGCGGCGCAACGGCACCGACAATGACATCTATGTGATGAACCCGCGCGACCCATCGACAAGCCGGATGGTTGCTGAAGTCAAAGGCGGCGGTTGGAATGTCGGCGCGTTTTCGCCCGACAAGAAAAGTGCAGTCGTTGGGCAATATCTGTCGGTGAGCAATGTAGACATGTCCCTTCTCGATCTGGCCACGGGCAAGATGACCCCAATTGGCGATCATGCTAAGGATATCGCCATTGGCGGCGCTTCTTTTGCGCCTGACGGTTCACTGTGGGTTACGTCCGACGAAGGTTCGGACTTTCAGCGGCTGGGGACCATCGACATCGCCACCGGAAAATTCACGCCGCGCGGTCCGACAGAGAATTGGGATGTCGACAGCTTCGACATTTCACCAGACGGCAGTTTCATCGTCTACGAAACCAACGAGGCGGGGATAAGTAAACTCAAATTGCTTGATCTGAAAACCAACAACGTCCGCGTTGTGGACGGCTTACCTGCAGGCATTATCGGCGGGTTCGAAGTCTCCGAATGGGGCGAGATCGGCGTCACTTTCACCTCGGCCCGCAGCGCGGCTGACGCGTACAGCGTTGACCCAAAAACGTTGAAGGTAACGCGCTGGACCGAAAGCGAAACCGGCGGCCTGGATGTGTCGAAGAATGTCGAACCTGAATTGCTCACGGTCAAAAGCTTTGACGGATTGTCGGTCTCGGGATTTCTCTATCGCCCCGATCCGGCGAAGTTCCCCGGAAAGCGGCCGATGATCATGAATGTGCATGGCGGTCCTGAAGGGCAATCGCGCCCTGGCTTCCAGGGGCGCAGCAACTATCTGCTGAACGAAATGGGTGTCGCGATTTTTTATCCCAATGTGCGCGGCTCAACCGGATATGGGAAAAAATT
>JAIXYC010000010.1 GCA_027490455.1 Sphingomonadales bacterium | reverse complement strand
GAATGCCATGGTCTTCAAATTCAAACGCGATGTCAATTTTGGACAGCATGAGCGGGTGGCAAAGCGGTAAGAGCTCGCTCGTCTTTTTCGCGGCCATGATGCCAGCAATCCGAGCGGTCCCAAGTACATCGCCTTTTTTGATATTACCCGCGCGTACGGCCTCAAGCGCCTCTGCGGACATAGTGATGCGTCCTTCGGCAACGGCTTCTCTCGCCGTATCCGCTTTGGCAGACACATCCACCATATGTGCGGCGCCATCGGCACCCAGATGCGTGAGATCAGCCATGTCCGGTCAATAACCTTTGTGTGGCAAGCTGAACATCGGCGTTCCGCATGAGGCTTTCGCCGACGAGGAATGTGTTGACCCCAGATGTGGCCATCCGTTGGCAATCAGCATGCGTCGAAATCCCGCTTTCGCACACCAGCAATATGTCGGCGGGCACAAGCTTTGCCAAGCGCTCGGTCGTCGCCAGTTCGACGTCAAATGTCTTTAAATTGCGGTTGTTCACGCCAACCAATTTCGATTTCAGATGCGTAAGCGCACGATCCAATTCGGCCTCATCATGCACTTCGACAAGGACATCCAGCCCCTGATGGAAAGCCGCGTTTTCGATTTCGACCATGGCAACATCGTCCAATGCCGCGACGATAATCAATATGGCATCACCGCCCATTTGCCGTGCTTCGGCGCATTGCCATGGGTCGACCATGAAATCCTTTCGGATGACGGGCAGGTCGCAGGCGTTGCGCGCAGCGATGAGATAATCCTCATGCCCCTGAAAATAAGGTGCGTCGGTTAAGACAGATAGGCAAGCCGCACCGCCCGCCTGATAGGCAACCGCATGAGCCGCTGGATCGAAATCGGCGCGGATGAGGCCTTTTGACGGGCTGGCTTTTTTGATTTCCGCAATCAGCGCAAAGCCAGATGCGCTTTTGGCGCGCAGCGCTGCTTCGAAGCCACGCGGTGGCGAGGGGGCAGGCCAATGCGACAAGCCCTTCGGCTTTCGCCCTGCCACTTCTGTGCGCTTGGTTGCGCAGATTTCCGCAAGCTTGTCGGTCATCAATATCTCACCCAACAGTCTAGCAACGCATTGGCAAGACCCTTGTCGATTGCCTCTGCGGCCTCTTCAACCCCATCGGGCATGGTTTCAACCACGCCAGCGACCAACAAAGCCGCCGCCGCATTGAACAGGACGGCGTCACGATACGCACCATGTTCGCCCAGCAACAACTTGCGCAGTTCATTTGCATTATGCTGCGCATCGCCCCCGCGAATGGCATCAACCGGATGCACGGGTAGGCCAGCATCAGCGGCGGTGGTACGTTGGAACCGAACGCCTTCGGGTTCGACCACGGCGACTTCGTTACCGCCGGCCAAGCTTAATTCGTCGAGACCCTCATCGCCCGAAATGATCCGCGAATGTTCGGTGCCAAGGTGATGAAGCGCCTCAGCATAAACGGGGACATAGGCAGGGCGCGCAATACCAATCAGCTGGCGTTTTACGCGTGCCGGGTTGGCCAGCGGGCCCATCAGATTGAAAATCGTGCGTTGACCAATGCGTTGGCGGATCGGTTGAATCCGCTTCATCGCCGGGTGATGGTTGGCTGCGAACAAAAAGCAAATGCCCAGGTCTTTCAGCGTCTCTTCCGCCATGCGTCCGGCGCGTTCCATGTCGAGGCCGAGGGCTTCGAGCGTATCTGCGGCACCCGCCTTTGATGACGCAGCGCGATTGCCATGTTTTGCAACTGGAACCTCACAAGCTGCGACCACAATAGACACGGCGGTGGAAACATTAAGCGTATGATGCCCATCACCACCCGTGCCACAGACATCGATGGCACCTTCGGGTGCATCAATGGGGATCATCCGGTCGCGCATCGCTTGCGCAGCGGCGGCAATTTCCACCATCGTCTCGCCGCGCGCGGTGAGCGCAACGAGGAACGCCTGTATTTCGTCTTCCGACGCACGCGCGTCGAGGATGTCCGCAAATGCCCGTGCAGCCTCATCATGGTCAAACAGATGCTGCGGGTCAGGCAGGGGGCCAAACAGGTTCATGCCCTCTCCCTCACATTCATACCGGCAATGCGCATAAAATTGGCCAGCATCGCGTGGCCATGTTCGGTGGCGATGCTTTCCGGATGAAATTGAACGCTGTGGATCGGCAGCGTGGCGTGGCGAAAGCCCATGACATGGCCGTCATCGCTGGTCGCATTAATGACAAGGCTCGACGGCACGTTTTCGACGATCAGCGAATGATAACGCGTTGCCTGAAACGGAGACGGCAGGCCGTCAAACAATCCGCTGCCATCATGTGTGACAGGCGATGTTTTGCCGTGCATCAAGCCGCCGCGTGCAACTTTGCCGCCGAAATGCTGCCCAATGGTCTGGTGGCCCAAACAAACGCCCAGCAATGGCATTCCAGCCTCCGCGCACGCCGCGACGAGCTCAAGGCTCACACCCGCTTCATTCGGCGTTTTTGGCCCGGGTGATATGAGAAAAGCCTGCGCACCCGTCGACAGTGCCTGTCCGGCGGACATATCGTCATTGCGGACAACCTCAACCTCAGCGCCAAGTTCCATCAGATAATGGACGAGGTTCCAGGTGAAGCTGTCATAATTGTCGATAACGAGGATCATGGGCGACGCCCTAGCGGCTTTAACCCGATGGTGGAAGAGGCACTATTGCGCAAGCAACTTTGCCAGTTCGTCCTTCCAGAATTTGGCCCAACTGTGCGTTCCATGGCCCTTGGTCTCTGTAGACGCAGGGATAAGGATGAACTTTGTCGTTGGCATCCGTTTCACCGCAACTTCCGTGATGCCATAATTGGGCGGGTTGATGAAATCATCAGCAGAGTTAATCCATAATGTAGGTGCCTTGATCGATTCAAGCGTTGGCCAAGGATTGTAGTTCCGCGATGAATCCAACTGATAGATGATGTCATTTGCATCGTTGCGGGTAACGATGCGCGCGACGGCTTCGTCTGTAAACGCCTCTGCGGCGGCGCGGGTCGGATATTGTGCCTGCAACGCCAACGGATTTGCACCCGCTATCATGTTAAGGCTCGCAGCGGTGCGCAGTCCCGCCAATGGCGGCGCATTGTAGTTGCCGTTGTTCCAGGTCGGATCAGCCTTGATCGCATCCATCGAAAGCTTGCGCCACATGCGATTTTGTCCGGCGATCTCGACAGGGAGGCATGCAAATGGTGCAAGCTTCTCGACCGCGTCAGGGTAAGTCGCACCCCACATAAATGCGTGCATGCAACCCATTGAGGTCCCGAGGATTAGCTTCAGCTTTTTCACGCCAAGGTTTTCAGTCACCAACCGGTGCTGCGCTGCGATCATGTCGGCATAGTCATATTTTGGAAACGCCATCCGAAGCCCGTCGCTTGGCTTCGTCGACTTTCCATGGCCGATATTGTCCGGCAAAATGATGAAATATTTGGATGTGTCCAGCACTTGGCCGGGCCCGAAAAGTTCACCCGCAAATTGAGGCTGGAAAAACTGATGGCCAGTGCCGCCGGTGCCATGGAGGATCATCACAGCATTGGTGACATTACCTTTCGAATCGCGCGTTGGCTTTCCGAGAGTTGTGTAATGAATTTTGAGTTCCGGCAGACGCTCGCCATTGGCAAAGGTAAAGCTCGCGAAGACCGCGTCAGCTTCTACCGGCGCTGCAACTTCAGCTTCGGCTGGAGTATGGATTGTGGACAATAATGCCAGTGAGGCTATCAGAAATTCACGCATGAATGATAGCTAACGACGTTTATGATGTCGTCAAGCTACTGTCCGAACTTTGCTTCACCCGCGACACGAATAGCCTCACGCGCAGCGGCAATTAGCGCCCCGGCTTTTGCTTCGCATTCACGCTGTTCATATTCCGGATTGCTGTCCGCAACGATGCCTGCACCAGCCTGAACATGCATCATGCCGTCTTTAACAACGGCGGTGCGCAAAACGATGCAGCTGTCCATATCACCATTGGGCGAAAAATAGCCGACACCGCCCGCATAGGCGCCGCGGGTTTCTGGTTCGAGTTCGGCGATAATTTCGCATGCACGGACTTTAGGAGCACCTGAAACAGTGCCAGCGGGAAAGCCTGCGAACAAAGCGTCAATAGCGTCCTTATCGTCAGCGAGCTCTCCAACAACGTTGGATACGATATGCATCACATGGCTGTAAAATTCGACCATATAGCTGTCGGTTACGGTAACGCTGCCGCCCTTCGTCACACGGCCAACGTCGTTTCTACCCAAATCCAGCAGCATCAGATGTTCCGCGCGTTCTTTGGGGTCAGCCATTAATGAGGCACGGTTTTCAGCGTCTTCGATGCTGCTCTTGCCGCGCGGGCGCGTTCCGGCGATCGGCCGGATGGTCACTTCGCCGCCGCGCGCGCGGACCAATATCTCGGGACTGGAACCGATCAGCGCAAAGCCGGGAAGATCAATGAAGTATAAAAATGGCGATGGATTAATCCGGCGCAATGCGCGGTATAAATGCACAGGCGGCAGATTAAAAGGTGCGGTGAAGCGCTGGGCAAGCACGACCTGAAATATATCGCCTGCCTCAATATAGTCTTTGGCCGACGCAACCATCTGGGCATAGCGGCCCTCGGGCAATACGGGCGTCAGCTTAAGTTCGCGATCTTCGGATAGTGAAGCCGCGCCAGTGGACGGCACTTGCCCTAGGTTCAATAACCGCTCGGTCTCATCGAGACGTTCATTCGCCAATGCCACGGCCTGCGCATCATGTAGGCCGGTCCAAACTGGCGAGACGAGGAACATTTCGTCTTTGAGCCGGTCGAACACCAATATGACGGTTGGCCGGACGAATAGCATATCAGGCAGCTCAAGCGCCGATTGTGGTGCGCGTGGAAGCTTTTCGACCAGACCGATTGTCTCGTAACCAAAATAGCCAACCAAGCAGGCGAGGGCGGGAGGCAGTTCTCCGGGAACATCCATCCGGCAGTCAGCCGCGAGCGCCCGCAACGCATCCAATGATGGCAGAGGAGAAGGCGCAAAAGCGTCCCTGTCGGTCATCCAATGCCGGTTGATTTCCGCTTTATCGCCAGCCGCTCGAAACACCAGATCGGGTGCGATGCCAATCAGGCTATGTCGTCCGCGCGTTTCGCCGCCTTCGACCGATTCCAGAATGAAATCGCCGCGCTCGGGTACAAACAGCTTTAGCGCCGCTGACACCGGCGTTTCGGTATCAGCAATGCGCTTACGCCAAATGAGTTCGGGTTTAGTTGCCGTCACGGTTGGTTAGGCGAGCGCGCACTTCTGCGATCCCGTCTTTGTTTTTTTCGACACCGGCATCCTTCGATGCAGCGACGATCAGCTGTGCAGCATATTCCTGCTGCAATATACCCGTAAGTTCCTGCTTGCGGGCAGCCAGGAGGGCGGCATTGCCGCTGGCGTTGCCTTTAATGACGTCGGTCAGGTACACAACATACCACCCGCGGTCGCCGCCTGCCTGTATGATTTTAGCAGTGCCTTTTTTCATGGCAAACATAAGCGACAATGGCGGAGGCACTTGCTGGCCCTGGCGGTAGAGATCTGCACGCGTACCTGTCAGCGTTTCAATCTGTGCGCCTTGAACATTGGCGGCTGCGAGAGCCGCCTGCAGCGGTTGGCCGCTATCCACCAGCTTACGCAAACGGTCGGCAGCAGCGCGAGCGCCCTTTGCGCCTTCGGAAAACGCCCATTGTTGCTGAACCAACGCGCGGACGTCGCCAAGCGGTGGCGGCGCGGCCTCATCAAAATCGGCAACCGCAATCATCGCAAATTTTTCGCCGGGTACCAACTCGATCAATTGTGCTTCACCACCGGTTTCCATTTGGAATGCTGCGGGCAAAATAACCTGCATTTCCGGAATAGGCTTATATGTGGGGTTGGAGATATCCTGACCAGTCGCCAGCATTTTCGGCGAGGTGTTAATGGTCAGGCCGTTTTGCTTGGCAATGTCAGATATCGTCGCGCCATCGGCAAACGCGTCTTCAATTTCCGAAGTCATTTCGGTCAGCATTTCTTCGCTGCTGGTCTGGAGTAGTTCCTTTTCGATCTCTGCGCGAGCAGCGGCAAGTGACTTTGCCGCGACATTGTTCACGCTGTCGACGCGTGCAACGGTCCAGCCAAGTTTACCACGTGCTGGCTTTGCCAATGTGCCCTGTTTTGCGGCAAAGACTGCGTCCGCAACGGCTGCCGTGGCAGTGGTGGCGAGGCTGCTTTTGGTGACATTGGCGGTTGTCGTTACGGACAGACCCAAGCCATTGGCGACGTCGGCTAATGACTTGCCCGCCGAGACTTGGCTCATAACCGACTTTGCAGCAGCTTCCGTTGGCACGATCATCTGGCTGATGTTGCGGCTTTCCGATGCGGCGAATTTTGCGGCATTGGCTTTATAATATGCCGCGATATCTGCTTCGGTTGGAATTGCCCGGCCTGCAATGATCGACTTGTCAAAAATGGCATAGCTAATCGCGCGTTTTTCAGGGATCGTGAATTTTATCGCGTTATCCGAATAAAATTTGGCGAGTGCAGCAGCACTTGGCGGTGCCTTGGGCAAAAATGCGGTGGCGGGAATTGACGCGATCTGCCCTGCGCGCTTTTCCAGCATCAACGACGCATAAGGCAGAGCCATACCATCGGGAGCAGCCGGACCGCTTGCCGCAGCCGGCAAGATTTGCTGCGCAAATAAATTTTGCGTCAGATCGTCGCGGATGGCTTTTTCACTTACGCCGATTTGCTGGGCAAAGGCGCGAAAGGCATCTGCGCTAAACTTACCATCAAGCCCCATGGCACCGGGTATTTTGCGAATTTCCGAATCCACGAGACGCTTGCTGACGGCGACTCCATATTCTTCACCAAACACAGTAATGGCGTAGCGATTGATTAACTGGTCGAGCGTCGAATCCAATCCACCGCTCTCTACAAAAACGGCCATATCAAGCGTAGGGTTATTCTGACGTTCCGCCTTCAGCCGATTATCAAGAGCATCGTTCAATTCGCCCAATGTGATATTCCGGTCACCGACGCGCGCAACGTTACCGCCGCTCAATCCCCCGAAGTTGCCCGATCCGGACACATCACCAAGCGCAAAAGCTATGGCAATCATCCCGATGAACAACAAAGCGAAAACTGCGCCAAATTTGGAGTAAATGAGCGAACGAATGGAGGTAATCATGAATTGCAATTTCCTGATATCACGGACTGCGCCGATTGTTGCGAGACGCTTTAGGCGGCAAGGCTTTGGCAATCAAGGGATAGACTTGCTCCGATTGTCGAAACCATGCCAGAGCCAAAACAAGATTCGCAAACCCCACAGATAGGATAATGGCATGCGTAAGTTGGTTGTCGGAAACTGGAAGATGAATGGCGTGACAAGCGACTTAGCCGAAATAGCCGCTATCGCCAAAAAATCTCTGAACTATCCAGCTGTCGACTCCGCGTTATGTTTGCCCGCAACCCTCATCAACCGGGCGTGCGATGTCGCACATGGTTTCCCTATCGGCGGGCAGGACTGCCACATGCAGGCATCAGGCGCGCATACCGGATGTGTGTCGGCGGATATGCTGGTCGATGCAGGGGCGTCGTTAACAATATTCGGGCACAGCGAACGCCGCGCTGCACAGCATGAACAGGATAACGACGTGCTGGCAAAGGCGCAAGCCGCGCACAAAGCTGGCCTTAAAGTCATCATCTGCGTCGGGGAAACACTGGCCGAACGGGACGCAGGCAATGCGCTAGATATTGTTTTGGGACAGGTTGCGAGGTCGTTGCCGCAGGACATATCTGGCGACTGGTTGAGTGTTGCGTATGAGCCCGTTTGGGCCATTGGCACCGGGCGCATTCCTGAAATGGCCGATGTACAGGAAATGCACGGCGCCATTCGTTCCACGCTGGTCGATCGGTATGGCGCGGTTGGGAACAGCGTTCGGATTCTATATGGCGGATCCATGAACGGAGATAATGCCGCCGAGCTTTTGGCGGTTGAAAATGTCGATGGCGGGTTGATCGGCGGCGCAAGTTTGGCCTGTGCGAAATTCGAACCCATTTTGGCCGCAGCGCAAGCTTTCGGCGAATAGCATTGAAGAACGGTCGTGCGCTCGCTATGTGGGCGCAACAACCGGCAACTTATTGCCTTTCATTATTCGGAATTCATCATGGGCATTTTCCATTTTCTTATCGTCGTTCAGGCTATTGTCGCAGCCTCGCTTGTAGGTGTTATCCTGATGCAGCGGTCTGAAGGCGGCGGCCTGGGAATGGGCGGAAGCCCATCAGGATTGATGTCCGCACGTGGCGCAGCTGACTTTCTGACGCGTACGACCACCATATTGGCAGCCGTGTTCATCGTGCTTTCGATTTCATTGGCATTCGTCGCCGCGCAAAATGGCGGCACGGGCGAAATCGATAATAGTCTTGAGCGTACCGAAGTGCCCGCGGCTCCAGCTGCACCTGCAACGACGGCACTTGCCGCACCAGCTTCTGCAGCGCCAGCATCGGATGTTCCGCTCGATAAATAATCGCTTCGGCACGAAAAAACGCTTTTTACACAGGTTATTTTTCAGTGAACGGATTCGTTCGCTTGTGTTTTACCGTAAACCTGTCTTAAGCCTTTTCTCCCATGGCACGGTTCATTTTTATCACCGGTGGCGTGGTCTCCTCGCTTGGCAAAGGTCTTATGGCAGCATCGCTTGCTGCCCTTTTGCAGGCGCGCGGATATCGCGTTCGAATCCGGAAGTTCGATCCTTATCTCAATGTTGATCCGGGCACGATGTCGCCTTATCAGCATGGCGAAGTCTATGTGACTGATGACGGGGCGGAAACCGACCTCGACCTTGGGCATTATGAACGGTTTACGGGCGTTTCTGCGCGTCAGTCCGATAACATAACGTCGGGTCGCATTTATCAGACCATCATCCAAAAGGAACGTCGCGGGGATTATCTCGGCGCGACGGTTCAGGTCATTCCGCATGTGACCGATGCTATCAAGGAATTCGCCAAGGCGGATACGCAAGACCTTGATTTCGTTTTGTGTGAAATTGGCGGAACGGTTGGCGACATTGAATCGCTGCCGTTCATCGAAGCTATCCGCCAGCTGCGCAATGAGCTTGGCCGTGAACGCACCTTGTCCGTGCATGTCACTCTTGTTCCGTACATTGCGGCGGCAGGAGAGTTGAAGACCAAGCCGACACAGCACAGCGTCCGCGAACTGACATCATTGGGCATTCAACCCGATGTTCTTCTGTGCCGTTGCGAACATCCGCTGCCGGAAAATGAACGCGCCAAGATCGCGGCATTTTGTAACGTTCGGAAAGAGGCGGTTATTCCCGCCTTGGACGCCAAAAGCATTTACGCGGTTCCGCTGCAATATCATGCCGAAGGGCTTGATAACGAAGTCCTGCGCGCATTTGGGCTGGAATCAGATGGTGAGCCTGACTTGGCCCGCTGGAATGATATCATTGATCGCCAACAAAATCCCGAAGGTGAAGTCACCATTGGCGTCGTTGGCAAATATGTTGGCCTTGCCGACGCATATAAGTCTTTGAATGAAGCGCTTACGCATGGTGGACTTTCAAACCGCGTAAAGGTGAATATTAAGTGGATCGACGCTGAACTGTTCGAGCAGTCGGAACATGACATTGCCGCAGCGCTTGAACCGATGAATGCGATTCTTGTCCCCGGCGGCTTTGGTGAGCGCGGTTCCGAAGGCAAGATTGCAGCGGTCAAATTCGCCCGTGAGCGCGAGGTGCCGTTCTTTGGCATTTGCCTCGGCATGCAGATGGCGTGCATTGAAGGTGCGCGGAACACTGCGGGTATCGCCGGCGCATCCAGCACCGAATTTGGCCCCACCACCGAACCAGTTGTTGGTATTATCACCGAATGGATGAGCGAAGAGGGCATCCAGAAACGGGAAACGGACGGCGATCTTGGTGGCACGATGCGTCTTGGTGCGTATGATGCGAAGCTGGCTGGAAACAGCCATGTCGCGGGCATTTATGGCACGCAGGACATTTCGGAGCGGCATCGCCACCGGTACGAGGTCAATGTCCATTACAAATCGGCTTTGGAGCAGGGCGGGCTTGTGTTTAGCGGTATGTCACCTGACGGTGAACTGCCAGAAATCGTGGAACGCCCCGATCATCCGTGGTTTATCGGCGTGCAATTCCATCCCGAATTGAAATCGCGTCCCTTTGCGCCGCACCCGTTATTTGCAAGTTTCGTTGCTGCTGCGGTGAAGCAAAGCCGACTGGTGTAGCGATTCGATATGCTTTCAACGGCGCGTGTGCATCGATGCAGCGCAATCGCGGCCCGGGCGCATAAGATATGAAGGGGCGGTCGAGGCATCGGCCGCCCCAAATATATTTAGGCTGCGTTGGTGCCTTTTTTCTTAGCGCTATCTATGTGCTCAATCACATGAGGTGCGGTTTTGCCGCCGATGGCGATCTTGCGTGGTTTCAACGCTTCCGGCACTTCGCGCACTAACGATATAATCAAAAGACCATCGGCCATATCAGCGTCGGTCACATGAATATGGTCCGCAAGTTGGAAGCGGCGTTCGAAATTGCGGCTCGCGATGCCCATGTGCAGAAAATCACGATTGTCGTTGCCTTCCGTCTGCTTGCTCCCCGTAACTATCAGCAGATTCTGCTGCGCAACAATGTCGATCTCGTCGGACTTGAACCCCGCAACTGCGACGGTGACTTGATAGTCATTTTCGCCGGTGCGCTCGATATTGAAAGGCGGGTAGTTTTCGTTGGTCGCTGCGCGTCCGGTATTTTCGAGCAGTTCAAACAAGCGGTCAAAGCCGACAGTGTTCCGGCGATAGGGTGTAAAATCAAAACGTTGCATATCAAATTCTCCATCAAGCAATTTGGTGTGTGCCAACCCCGCAAGAGCAGCGGTCAGCTATGTCGTTTTGGAGCCTTTCGGCCTCCGTGTCATGAGATGGGGAGTGCCCACAAAATTGCAAGATGAAAAAATGCACCGAAAAACAATGGCACAAAAAACAAGGCCGCCCGGATATTTCCGAACGGCCTCGCTTTGCAGCTTTGCTAGCGCATAGTTTCAGTCCTCTACCGGTCCCCACCGGCGGGTCTGATTTTCCCCCTGAACCATCGGCCTATACAGGCTCTCGACGAATTCCACGACGTCATCCGCAATTGCGGGCGGCTTTGCAAATGGAACCACACTCCACTGAACGCTTTTTCAAAGGCTGTTGCGCCCCTGCAACAATGCTTGCCAGTCCTCATGGTGGAACCTAAGAACCGGATATGCCAAAAACAGTGATAAGTGACCGCACATGATATTGTCGCGATATGAACGCATGGTGGCGCGCCGGTATCTGCTGCCCGGCAAAGGCGAAGGTTTTATCTTCCTCGTCGCGAGTATTAGCCTTGTGGCTGTTGCGCTTGGCGTCGCTGCGCTCATCATCGTCATGAGCGTCATGAACGGCTTTCGCGCCGAATTATTTGACAAGATTGTTGGCCTGAATGGCCATGCCGTCGTTCAAGGCTATGGCGGGCGGCTTCAGGACTGGCGTCAGATTTTGAACGATGTCGAAAAAACGCCGGGCGTCACCGACGCTACTGCACTGATTGAACAGCCATTGCTCTCCACTTTCAATGGCCGGGTAGAAGCCATTTTGGCGCGTGGAATGTCGGTCAATGACATACTTAAAAACGAAACGCTAAAAGGAAAAACGGTCGCCGGAAGCTTGCGGGCGTTGAACTCCTATGAAGACAAGGTCGCTATCGGTTCGCGGCTTGCACAGAATTTGGGGGTTCAGGTCGGGCAAAGTATTACGATCATCAACCCCGCTGGACGGACCACGCCCTTTGGGACGGTGCCGCGCGAAATTTCTTACGAAGTCGCTGCGATCTTTGAAGTTGGCGTTTATGATTATGACAAGGCGTTCGTTATCATGCCCATCGAACGGGCGCAGCTGCTCATGCTGTTGGGTGACGAAATCGGTATGATCGAAATCAAGACCGAAAATCCGGACAAGGTGAACGAAATTCTCGCGCCGCTTTTGCCCAAGCTGGAAAACAAAGGCCTTATCGTCGACTGGAAGAGCATGAACGCATCTTTGTTTGAGGCGCTGGCGGTGGAGCGCGTCGCCATGTTTGTCGTGCTTTCGATCATCGTGCTGGTTGCCGTGTTCAACATCCTGTCATCGCTCATCATGCTGGTGCGAGCAAAAACGCGGGACATCGCGATATTGCGGACGATGGGGGCGTCACGAAAGTCGCTTTTGCGGATATTCATGACGGTGGGCGTGTTGATCGGGTCGTCAGGCATTGTGCTTGGCCTGATATTGGGCGCTATCTTCCTGTATTTCCGGCAGTCGGTGGTCAATTTCATCCAGCTGCTCACCGGACAAAATTTGTGGGACCCATCGATCCGGTTCCTTACCGAGCTCCCATCGCGAACCGACCCGGTCGAAGTGATAGCGATTTGTGGGTTGGCCTTGCTGTTCAGCTTCCTTGCCACCTTGTACCCCGCGCTGAAGGCGGCGAGTACGGATCCAGTTCAGGTGTTGCGTTATGAATAATGTCGTTGAACTCATCAATGTGCGCCGCAAGTTTGTGCAGGGCGATGTCACCATAGAAGTGCTGCGCGGTGTCGACCTTGTGGTTGGCAAAGGCGAACTGGTGGCATTGCTTGGCCCCTCTGGTTCCGGGAAATCAACCATGCTTCAGGCGGTTGGTCTGCTTGAGGGCGGATTTTCGGGATCTATCAAACTGGATGGTGAAGAAGTCAGTACGGCGGGTGTAGATCGTCAAACCGAGATACGCCGGCAAAAACTCGGTTTTGTGTATCAGTTCCACCATTTGCTGCCCGATTTTGATGCGCTTGAGAATGTTGTCCTTCCCCAATTGATTGCCGACGCAACGCCCGAAG
>JAIXYC010000114.1 GCA_027490455.1 Sphingomonadales bacterium | reverse complement strand
GGTTGGATCAGTGGCACCGTCCGCGCGATTGCACCGGCTATAGATTTGAAAATCCCGCATATGGGCTGGAACGATGTTGCTCCGACACAAGGCGCGCCGTTGATCGAAGCGGGCGAGGCGTATTTTCTGCATAGCTATCATTTCGATGCGGCGGACGACGCGGACGTGCTGGCGAAAACCGACCATGGCGGGCCTTTGGTAGCGGCGGTTGGCCGTGACAATATCATGGGTGTCCAGTTTCATCCCGAAAAAAGCCAGGCTTATGGTATTAATTTCCTCAAACGCTTTTTGGAATGGATGCCATGACGGGCTATTGGTCAACTCTCCGCGCCTCCGCGCCTCTGCGTGAGGTTCTTTTCTGTTCACGCAGAGGCGCAGAGGCGCAAAGAAGAGAGAATTTGTTATGATAGTCTTCCCTGCGATTGACCTGAAGGGTGGCGAAGTTGTGCGCTTGGCCGAAGGCGATATGAACCGCGCGACGGTCTATGCTGATGACCCCGCCGCGCAGGCGATGCTGTTTGCCGAACAAGGCGCAGAGTTCCTGCACGTTGTGGATTTGGATGGCGCCTTTGCCGGTCGCCCCGAAAATGCCGAGGCGGTTGAGGGCATCATCGAAAATTTCCCCGGTTACATCCAATTGGGTGGCGGCATCCGCAATACGCAGACGGTTGAACGCTGGTTCGACATGGGCGTTGCGCGGCTGGTGATTGGCACGGCGGCGCTCAAAGACCCGCAGTTCGTGAAAGAGATGGCACGCGAATTTGAAGATGGCATTGTCGTTGCGGTCGACGCACGCGACGGCTTTGTCGCGACCGAAGGCTGGGCCGAGAAATCCGACATGCCTGTGATTGATCTGGCGCGCCGGTTCGAAGACGCGGGCGTCGCGTCCATCCTGTTCACCGATGTCGGGCGCGACGGGATGCTGACCGGATGCAATATCGACGCGACCGTTGATCTGGCGCGGCGCGTGAATATTCCTGTGATTGCCAGCGGCGGCGTGAAGGGCATTGATGACATCCACATGCTCGCGCTGCATGCCAAGGACGGTATTGAGGGCGTGATTACCGGTCGCGCGATTTATGACGGACGGCTGGATTTGGCGACCGCGATTAAAGTCGCGGAGCGGGCGTGATATTTGGGGGTGAAGAATTCCTCCCCGGTACGGGGAGGGGGACCATCCGCAGGATGGTGGAGGGGGCTCGCGTTGGCCTCCCAACCCTGAATGCTCTGTGCATGCATTACACCCCCCTCCACCCCGACGCTGCGCGTCGCGGTCCCCCTCCCCGTATCGGGGAGGAATGGCAGTGACCGTCCGCGTTCGTGTCATTCCCTGCCTGGACGTATCCAATGGCCGCGTGGTCAAGGGTGTGAACTTTGTCGACCTGCGCGACGCCGGTGATCCGGTGGAGCAGGCGCAGGCATATGATGCGGCGGGCGCCGACGAACTTTGTTTTCTCGACATTGGCGCAAGCCATGAAGGGCGCGGCACCATTATCGATGTTGTCCGCCGCACCGCAGAAGTATGCTTCATGCCGCTGACCGTTGGCGGCGGCGTGCGCAGCGCAGAGGATGCGCGGGCGTTGCTGCTGGCAGGGGCCGATAAAGTCGCGGTCAACAGCGCGGCGGTGGCCCGGCCGGAAGTCGTCGCGGATATCGCCGCACGTTTCGGCAGCCAGTGCGTGGTCGCTTCGGTCGATGCGCGGCGAAGCGGTGACCATTGGGAGATATTTACCCATGGCGGACGCAAGCCAACCGGAATTGACGCGCTCGAACATGCCGTAAAACTCGCCGAACTTGGCGCAGGCGAATTGCTGGTGACCAGCATGGACCGTGACGGCACACGCGACGGCTATGACCTTGCACTCACCCGTGCAATTGCCGATGCGGTCAACATCCCCGTTGTCGCCAGCGGCGGTGTCGGTAACCTTGACCATTTGATCGACGGCGTCCGCGAAGGCCATGCGAGCGCAGTGCTCGCGGCATCGATTTTCCATTTTGGCCAGCACAGCATCGCCGATGCCCATGCGGCGTTACGGGCGGCGGGATTGCCGGCGCGGAATAATTAGGCTGAGTCATTAAGCGTACGAAAGATACCGTTAACTTAGCTATTAAGTAGAGTTGACAGAATTAAGTCTCATAGTAACCTCGGTTATAAGGGGGATTTATGAGCGTTACTGCAAGAATTAAAGAAATCGGGTCGGTCGTCCTTGGGATCGCTGCTTTCGTCGGAATTGCTGCAATCGGAATTGGATTGCTAACGGGGGCAGCTGAATTCAGTGTTTGGGTTTTGAAATGGACCTTCCCCGTTTTTTCGATCACGCTTGCTTTCTCAATCGTTATCCTGTTGCCTCTATCGCTTCTTCGTCCAGCCAGAGGTTTTTCGGCTGTTGGATTTATGTTTGCTTCCTTAGCATTCAGCGCAATTCTATGGCTTTGGGGTATGGCCTATACCTATTCTGTTTGGGGTATGTTTGGCGTCTTCGTAGGGTTGGTCCTGTTGGGTATTGGGGTCGTGCCCGTCGCAATGTTTGCGGCGTTAGTACACGGCGACTGGTCGAATTTTTGGATGCTGGTCATTACTGGTATTGTCACTATAGTTTTTCGCGTTTTTGCTAATTGGCTGGCACAAAAAGCAGATGAGCGCGCTTACGAGTTGGAACGTATTAGAGCGCCTGCTGTTACAACAACAAATAATCAGGGCAATTTGCTAGAGTAATCGAAGAAGCCGCAGAAATTAGGCTTTGGTTGTCATCCTCGCGAAAGCGGGGGGGCATGAACTTAGTTTTTGGCTTCAATCCATAGCTCAGGCCTTGGCCCCCCAATCAAGTTGGGGCGACAAAAAAGAAAACAGCAAAATCGAACGTCAAAATTCGCCTCCCGAGTCCTTGACCTGTCATAAAAAGACCCTATCTGGGCTCCGTTAGCACTCGTCCTGTATGAGTGCTAATGCACATTCATTGCCGTCCCCTTCTTGTTGTAGGCGTGGCGGGATGGCGAAACAGAAAAAGGATAGTTCAACATGGCATTTCGTCCATTGCATGATCGCGTTCTCGTCCGTCGGGTAGAAAAAAAAAAAAAAACCGCTGGTGGGATCATCATCCCTGATACAGCTCAGGAAAAGCCACAGGAAGGCGAAGTCGTCTCCGTGGGTACCGGTACGCGCGCCGATGACGGCACGGTAACCGCACTCGACGTCAAGGCTGGCGACAAGATCCTGTTCGGCAAATGGTCGGGCACCGAAGTCAAGATCGACGGTGAAGACCTGTTGATCATGAAGGAATCGGATATTTTGGGAATCGTTTCCTAAACAACATAGATGCTTCCCGGCGCAGGCCGGGATCCAGTCCAAACATAAGAATCTGGACCCCAGCCTTCGCTGGGGCACACAATTAAAGGAAAAATATCATGGCTGCTAAAGACGTGAAATTCGGCCGCGATGCGCGTGAACGCATCCTGCGCGGCGTAGACATTCTTGCTGACGCTGTAAAAGTAACGCTTGGTCCAAAGGGCCGTAACGTTGTTATCGACAAAAGCTTCGGCGCACCACGCATCACCAAGGACGGCGTTAGCGTCGCCAAGGAAATCGAACTGAAAGACAAGTTCGAAAATATGGGTGCACAGATGGTCCGCGAAGTTGCTTCGAAGACCAACGACATTGCCGGTGACGGCACAACCACTGCAACTGTTCTGGCCCAAGCGATCGTTCGCGAAGGCATGAAGTCGGTTGCAGCGGGCATGAACCCAATGGACCTGAAGCGCGGCATCGACACTGCGGTAAACGCGGTTGTTGCTGACTTGGTAAAGCGTTCGAAGCCAGTTGCTGGTTCTTCGGAAATCGCGCAGGTCGGTACGATCTCTGCAAATGGTGAAGCTGAAATCGGTAAGATGATTGCAGACGCCATGGAGAAGGTCGGCAAGGAAGGCGTCATCACCGTCGAAGAAGCTAAGGGCCGTGAAAGCGAGCTCGAAGTTGTCGAAGGTATGCAGTTCGACCGTGGTTACCTGTCGCCATATTTCATCACCAACACCGAAAAGATGTCGGTCGAGTTGGACAACCCATATATCCTCATCCACGAAAAGAAGCTCGGTAACTTGCAAGCCATGTTGCCAATCCTCGAAGCTGTGGTGCAGTCGGGCCGTCCATTGCTCATCATCGCTGAAGACGTTGAAGGCGAAGCGCTTGCAACTTTGGTCGTTAACAAGCTGCGTGGCGGCTTGAAGATTGCTGCGGTTAAGGCACCTGGCTTTGGCGATCGTCGCAAAGCGATGCTGGAAGATATCGCGATCCTCACCAAGGGTGAAATGATCAGCGAAGATCTCGGCATCAAGCTTGAAACCGTCACCTTGGGTATGCTTGGCCAAGCCAAGCGCGTCACCATCGACAAGGACAACACCATCATCGTCGACGGTGCTGGCGAAACCGATGCGATCAAGGGCCGGGTAGAAGCGATCCGTGCGCAAATCGAAAACACCACGTCGGATTACGACAAGGAAAAGCTGCAAGAGCGTTTGGCGAAACTCGCCGGCGGTGTTGCCGTGATCAAGGTCGGTGGTTCGACCGAAGTTGAAGTGAAAGAGCGCAAGGACCGCGTTGACGATGCGCTGCACGCAACCCGCGCAGCCGTTGAAGAAGGCATCGTCCC
>JAIXYC010000031.1 GCA_027490455.1 Sphingomonadales bacterium | reverse complement strand
GAAACCCTGACTACGACTCAATTGGTCGTACTTGCCGGTGAAATCCGTTGCAAAGGCGTCTATGAAGATGGCGGATGGGCACCCGGCGCGCAGGAAGAAATCGAAGCCACCGTTCGCCGCACCGTGAAAGAAATCGGTTACGAGCAAGATGGTTTCCATTGGGAAACATTCCGCTTTGAAAACAATCTGCACGGCCAATCGGTGCAGATCGCGCAAGGCGTTGATGCATCGGGTAACAAGGATGAAGGCGCTGGCGACCAGGGCATCATGTTTGGCTATGCGACCGACGAAACGCCTGATCTGATGCCGGCAACGCTCTATTACAGCCACAAGATTTTGGAGCGTATGGCCGCTGACCGCCATTCCGGCGCAGCCCCGTTTCTTGAACCAGACGCAAAGAGCCAGGTTACCCTGCGCTATGAAGGCAGCTTGCCAGTCGCCGCAACCGCCGTTGTCGTATCGACGCAGCATGCGGCGGGTTATGACGCGGGTGACAAGAAAGCGGAACTGCACGCTTATGTGCGCAAGGTTGTGGCCGAAATTATTCCACCGGTATTGCTGCGCGACACGGTCTATCACATCAACCCGACCGGCAGCTTTGAAATCGGCGGCCCTGATGGTGACGCTGGCCTGACGGGTCGCAAGATCATCGTCGACACCTATGGCGGCGCAGCGCCCCATGGCGGCGGCGCATTCAGCGGCAAGGATCCCACAAAGGTTGACCGCTCGGCGGCGTACATCACGCGGTATTTGGCGAAGAATATCGTTGCCGCTGGTCTTGCGACCCGTTGCACCATCCAGCTGGCGTACGCGATTGGCGTTTCAGAGCCACTTTCGCTATATGTCGATACGCATGAAACCGGCACGGTTGGCGATGACCTGATTGAAGCTGCAATCATGAATATCGAAAAGCTGGGCGGACTTACCCCGCGCGGCATTCGTACGCATCTTGGCCTCAACAAGCCCATATATCGCAAGACTGCGGCTTACGGACATTTCGGACGCAAGCCCGAAGGTGATTTCTTCCCGTGGGAACGCACCGACCTTGTCAATGATTTGAAGGCGGCTCTCGCCTGATTACACTTGCAGCGTGGCGGCTGAAAGTTTAGCCGCCACCGCTATGACTGCGAACAAGCCCGGAGACCCCACGACACTGAACCGCCTGTACGGGCGTTCAAAGGGCAAGAAGCTGCGTGTCGAACAGGTTGATCTGGTCGACAATCTTCTGCCGCAAATTTCGGTGCCTGAAACGGGCGACCTGAGCAGCATGCAATTGTTTGGCGATGATCGCGCCATGCACTTTGAAATCGGCTTTGGCGGCGGTGAGCATCTCGCTTACCGCGCCGACCTTTTGCCAGACCACGGATTTATAGGCTGCGAACCGTTCATGAACGGGGTCGCACAAGCGCTGTCGCATGTGCGTGAAGGCGCGCTGCGCAATGTGCGTTTGCATATGGGCGATGCGCTGGAAATATTGCGCCGCGTGCCCGACAAGTCGCTCGCCTTCGTCTATCTGTTACACCCCGACCCTTGGCCCAAAGCCCGGCATGTAAAGCGCCGGATGATGAACGACGGTCCGCTTGATCTCATCCACGCAAAATTGAAACCCGGCGGGGAATTCCGGTTCGGCACGGACCACCCGGTATATTTGCGCCATGCCCTGATGGTCATGCAGCGCCACCGGCACCAATATAACTGGCTGTGCGAAGCCGCAGCAGACTTCCAAAGCCGGCCCGGCGGTTGGCCCGAAACCCGTTATGAAGCCAAGGCCCGCCGTTTAGGGCACGAAGTCTGGTATTTCCGCTATCAGCGCAAACCCGATTAAGCTGCCCGCGGCAAAACATTCGACGAAATCGACGAAGCGTTCGACGAGAAACGGTAGCCGTGGTGCAACCGGCTGAAAATCCGGTATGAAGGGCTATGGAGCACGTCACTTCACGAAAAGCACTGATTGGCCATCAAATGGCTTTGCTCACCATCATCGGGTTTTGGGCTTTTTACGCGCTCATCCTGTCATTGCGCGCGGCATTGCTCGATTTTCCAGCGCAGGCGGTGCTCTTTGAACGGCGCCTCATGGTCGCGCTGGTGGGCGTATTGGTCACCTGGATTTTATATTTTGGTCTGCGGATGGCGGATCGGCGATCGCTTGGTTTTCGCGTCAGCGTGGCGTTTCTGGGCGCAATTCCCTGTGCCATCGCGCTGGCGTCCGCAAATTTCTATATCTTCAACCTGTACGATCCGATCAGCCTTTTTAAAGACCCCAGCGTTGGGCGCAGTTTTGAAGATCTAAAGGCGCAATTGGGGCTATCTTTCTGGCAGGAAATTGCCGACATTTCCGTCACCCATTATTTTTTCCTGATCGCGTGGAGCTCGCTATATGTCGCCATCGGCTATGCGCGTGAAGTGCGCGAAGCCGAACGCAAAACATCCAGATTTGCGCAAGCGGCACAAGATGCCGAACTGCGGTCGCTGCGCTATCAGGTCAATCCCCACTTTCTTTTCAACACGCTAAACTCGCTCTCAAGCCTGGTCATCACCGGTAAGCCCACAGAGGCCGAAGCCATGATCCAGAACTTGTCCAATTTTTACCGGACGAGCCTGTCTTCCGATCCGCTGGAGGATGTCACGCTTGAGGAAGAAGTGGAACTGCAACGTCTCTATTTGGAAATCGAAAGCGTGCGTTACCCCAAGCGACTGCGCGTCAGCATCAACATTCCACCTGAGCTGATGAACCAGCATGTGCCAGCACTCATTCTCCAGCCGCTTGTTGAAAATGCCATCAAATATGGCGTGTCGCGGGCCACACGGCCGGTCTCCATTACGCTCAGCGCGGATCGCCGCGATGATAATCTGGTGCTGAGTGTCATTGATGACGGAGAGGCTGTTGAAGCCGCACATGTCGGCGGAAATGGCATTGGCCTTGCCAATGTACGCGATAGGTTGGAGGCGCGATATAAGTCCGCGGCACGGCTCGATACACAGTCTGTCAAAAGCGGCGGGTTCATCGCGATACTCACTCTGCCGTTAAGCCACAGGATCGCCGCATGAAGCGTCTGCGCACCTTGATTGTTGACGATGAACCTTTGGCCATCGAACGGCTGGAAACCCTGAGCGCAGATCATCCGGCTATCGAGGTCGTGGGCACAGCGAATGATGGCGTAGAGGCGCTGCGCATAGCGCAACAGCTCACGCCTGATCTGATTTTCCTCGACATTGGTATGCCCAAAATGGACGGCATTAACGCCGCGCGTGCGTTGGGCCTGATGCACAAAAAGCCGGCTATTATTTTGATTACGGCCTACGATAATTTTGCCGTCGAAGCCTTTGACCTTGATGTCGTCGATTATGTTTTAAAACCGGTGTCGAGCGAGCGGCTGGGCCGCGCCATTGCGCGCGCGGCTGGCACACAAAAGGCCGACACTAGCCCTGCCAACACCATATCGAAATCCGACAGCCGATATGCGCATGAATTTTGGGTATCCCATCGCGCCGAACTCATCCGCATTGCCGCAATGGATATTGAACGGATTGAAGCCGAGCGCGATTATATGCGGCTGCATACTGGCGGGCGCAGCTATTTGCTGCACCAGACCATCTCGACGCTTGAACAACGGCTTGACCCCGATCAATTCCAGCGCATCCACCGCAGCCATATTGTGCGCCGGGACCTAATCTCCGGTCTGCGCCACGAAGGCGGTGGTGTATGGCATGCGTTGTTGGGTGAAGACCTGTCGATGCGCATCGGGCGCAAATATCTGGCAGAGGTCAAACGGCTCGCCGGGAAATAGCAAACTCCGGCTTTGTCTGCCGGAGCCAGCCAAAGAGCGCGACCGGGATTGTTTATATCAGCCCCGCAAGCGGGCTGGACGGATCAGCGTACATGCGCCGTCCCATACGGCCCGCCAAATAGGCCATGCGTCCTGACTGGACGGCCAGCTTCATCGCTGTCGCCATAGCAACGGGGTCTTTGGCTTCCGCGATAGCCGTGTTCATCAACACACCATCGCAGCCCAATTCCATCGCCACCGCCGCGTCAGACGCCGTCCCGACGCCTGCGTCGACCAGAACAGGAACTTTTGCGCCCTCGACAATCAAGCGGATCGTCACACGGTTTTGAATGCCAAGCCCCGAACCAATCGGCGCGCCCAATGGCATAACGGCGACTGCACCGGCATCCTCAAGCTGCTTGGCGGCGATGGGATCGTCGACACAATAGACCATTGGCAGGAATCCGTCCTTCGCCAAGATTTCGGTCGCCTTCAATGTTTCGCGCATATCGGGAT
>JAIXYC010000035.1 GCA_027490455.1 Sphingomonadales bacterium | reverse complement strand
TCTTGGGCCCGACCGGCGTTGCGTCCCATAATTTTTTGGTTATCCGCCACGGGCGATAGGCGTCGTAAATCGTCAGGCCAAAGCCATCGGCCTGGGCTGCCTTGCTGGCGCGGGCGACCGCTCGGGCGGCAGGGGCGGCCAGAAAGGCGCGCGCTTCGTCGTACAGCACGCGCCCAGTGAAATTGTTGGCGGTCGCATAACGCATATCGAGCCTGATCGCTGGATCGAGTGTGATCAACTCGATCAGGCGCTTGGGATCGTCCGCTTTAATCCGCGCGGTGGCGTTGGCGGGAATGAACGACACATCGCGGTCTGGCCCCGCAGGAACGCAGCTTGCCAGCGGCAGCGCCGCCAGCCCAAAAGCCACCTCCCGGCGGGAGAGGATCATTTTGCGTCTTTCGCCAACCACTCTTCAAGCCATTTGATCGTATAATTTCCATTTTGGAAATCAGGCTCTTCCAACAGCCTTTGATGCAGCGGAATGGTTGTCTTCATGCCTTCAATGACAAATTCGCCGAGCGCACGGCGAAGGCGCATCAGGCAGCCCTCGCGGGTCTGACCATAAACGATCAGCTTTGCGATCATGCTGTCATAATAGGGCGGAACTTTATAGCCATGATACAGGCCACTATCGACGCGGACATAAAGACCGCCGGGTGGGTGGTACCATGACACGGTTCCGGGTGACGGCATGAAGGTTTGCGGGTCTTCGGCGTTAATCCGGCATTCGACGGCATGGCCTGTGAAAGTCACGTCTTCTTGCGTGAACGAAAGCGGCTTGCCTTCGGCGACGCGGATTTGTTCGCGGACGAGGTCGATGCCGGTAATCATTTCAGTGACCGGGTGCTCGACCTGAAGCCGGGTGTTCATTTCGATGAAATAGAACTCACCATTTTCCCACAGAAACTCAATGGTACCCGCGCCGCGATAGCCCATGTCGGCCATAGCCTTGGCACAGATATTGCCCATGCGATCACGTTCAGCGGTCGCAAGAACCGGCGAGGGCGCTTCTTCGAGAACTTTCTGGTGCCTGCGTTGCAGCGAACAATCGCGTTCGCCCAAATGGACGGCATTGCCGTTGCCATCACCAAAAATCTGAAATTCAATGTGGCGCGGGTTGCCGAGATATTTTTCGAGGTAGACCGTCGCATCGCCAAAGGCGGCTTTTGCTTCGGACCCTGCTTGCTGCATTTGGGTGTCAAGCTCTTCTTCGCTGTTGACGACCTTCATGCCGCGGCCACCGCCACCCGATGCCGCTTTGATAATTACCGGATATCCGATTTCGCGGGCAATTGCTTTGGCTTCGGCGACATCTTCAATTGCGCCGTCAGAGCCGGGGACAAGCGGCAAACCCAATGCGCCTGCCGAACGCTTGGCTTCAACCTTGTCACCCATCGTGCGGATATGTTCGGGCTTGGGGCCAATCCATTTGATGTTGTGGCTCTCAACGATTTCCGCAAACTGCGCGTTTTCCGACAGAAAGCCATAGCCGGGGTGGATGGCGTCAGCATGGCTGATTTCCGCGGCGGAGATAATCGCCGGGATATTCAAATAGCTGTCGGTGGCAGATGGCGGTCCGATGCAAATGGCTTCGTCGGCGAGGCGCACATGCATGGCATCGGCATCCGCAGTCGAATGCACGGCAACGGTCTTGATCCCCATTTCATGCGCCGCACGGTGAATGCGAAGCGCGATCTCGCCGCGGTTGGCGATAAGGATTTTTTCGATCGCCATAGGTTAAGCAATCACCAGCAATGGCTGGTCAAATTCGACAGGTTGTCCGCTTTCCACATAAATCGCGGTAACCGTTCCTGCATTTGGCGCGATGATGGGGTTCATGACCTTCATCGCCTCAATGATCAGAACGGTGTCGCCTGCCTTGACTTGCTGGCCAATACTGACGAACGGCGCGGCATCGGGCTCAGGTGTCAGATACGCCGTGCCCACCATCGGTGATTTCAAGGCATTTGCTGCAGTCGCAGGTGCGCTTGGGGCTTCATGGGCCGCCGCAACAGTGGGCGCTGCCACAGCAACGGGCGCTGCCGCCATAGGCGCTGCAACCGCAGTCATGGTCCGCGATACGCGAATTTTGCGCTCGCCGTCCTCAACCTCAATTTCGCTGAGACCTGTGTCGTTCAACATGGCCGCCAGTTCGCGGACGAGGTCCGTATCCACCTGCATGCTGCCACTATTTCCTGATTTCGCCACCATTTAAAACTCCCTGGGCCCCTAAACTTGGAATGATGCGCCTAATGTCAAAATTGTAACGCCGCGTCTAGCGCGAGTTCGTACGACTTTGCGCCATGACCTGCAAACACCGCCTTTGCGCCCATGCTGACATAGCTTAAATGCCGGAATGCTTCGCGTTTGTGCGGATCAGACAGATGCACTTCGAAAACCGGAACATTGATGGCCTTTATGGCATCAAGGATCGCGACCGAGGTGTGGGTGTATCCTGCCGCGTTCAACAATACGGCTTTGGCGCCTACGGCTTGAGCCTCTTGCAGCCAATCGACCAGATGCCCTTCATGATTGGACTGACGAAAGTCGATAGACGCACCGGCTGCCCGCGCGCGGTCATCCAGATGTCCGGCAATGTCATCCAGCGTGTCTGTGCCGTAAATTTCGGGTTCTCTTGTGCCCAGTAAATTGAGATTTGGTCCATTCAGAACAAAGATTATCGGCTTATCAGCCAAAGTACGTCCCCTGATATTGTCAAAGCAGCGGTTGCGAACCGCATCGTTCCGGCACTATATGCGCGTCGATAAAAATAGCGAGATGAAATGACCTCTTCCCTTACCACCGATTCTATCTCCCTCACGCTGAATGGCGATCCGCGGCCATTTCGGGCCGGGGCAACCGTTGCTGACCTTGTCCGCGATATTGGGCTGGATCCGGCCAAGGTCGGGGTCGAGCGGAATCTTGAAATCGTGCCGCGTTCTACATTGGAAAATGTGCACTTGGCGGACGGTGATGTTTTGGAAATCGTCCATTTCGTGGGTGGTGGGCAAGACGATAGCTGGTCGGTCGCGGGGCGCCATTTCACTTCGCGGCTGATCGTCGGTACCGGCAAATATAAGGACTTCGAGCAAAACGCCGCCGCGCTGGTGGCTTCGGGCGCTGAAATTATCACGGTTGCCGTGCGCCGCGTCAACGTTTCGGACCCCAAGGCACCGATGTTGACGGATTATATTGATCCGAAGAAATATACCTATCTGCCAAACACCGCAGGCTGCTTTACCGCGGACGACGCGATACGCACGCTGCGTCTGGCGCGTGAGGCGGGCGGCTGGGACTTGGTAAAGCTTGAGGTACTCGGCGAAGCGAAAACGCTCTACCCCGATATGCGTGAAACATTGAAGGCGACCGAAATATTGGCGAAGGAAGGATTCCTGCCAATGGTCTATTGTGTCGATGATCCCATCGCCGCCAAGCAGCTTGAGGATGCCGGTGCAGTCGCCGTTATGCCATTGGGGGCGCCGATTGGTTCGGGGCTTGGCATTCAAAACCGTGTGACGATCCGTTTGATTGTCGAGGGCGCGAAAGTGCCCGTGCTGGTCGACGCAGGCGTCGGGACGGCGTCTGACGCTGCGGTGGCGATGGAATTGGGCTGCGATGGTGTGTTGATGAACACGGCTATCGCAGAAGCCAAAGACCCCATTGCTATGGCGACAGCGATGAAGCTGGCTGTCCAATCAGGGCGCATGGCCTATTTAGCGGGGCGCATGGGACGGCGCATGTATGCTGATCCGTCCAGCCCGCTTGCGGGTTTGATCTAAACAATCCCAATCGCCCTCTTTGGCACACTCTGGTTCACTGAGCCGGAGTTTGCTATTTCCCGGCGAGCCGTTTGACCTCTGCCAGATATTTGCGCCCGATGCGCATCGACAGGTCTTCACCCAACAACGCATGCCACACACCGCCGCCTTCGTGTCGAAGTCCGGTAATCAGGTCCCGGCGCACAATATGGCTGCGGTGGATGCGCTGAAATTGTTCGGGGTCAAGCCGTTGTTCAAGCGTCGAGATGGTCTGGTGCAGCAAATAGCTGCGCCCACCAGTATGCAGCCGCATATAATCGCGCTCGGCTTCAATCCGTTCAATATCCATTGCGGCAATGCGGATGAGTTCG
>JAIXYC010000062.1 GCA_027490455.1 Sphingomonadales bacterium | reverse complement strand
CGAGCAGCTTGTTATCCGCCGCCATTTCACGCTCGCCCTGGAACACGCGGATGGTAACCGCATTCTGGTTATCTTCCGCCGTCGAATAGACTTGGCTCTTCTTTGTCGGGATCGTCGTGTTACGGTCGATCATGCGGGTGAACACACCACCCAAGGTTTCGATACCAAGCGACAATGGTGTTACGTCCAGCAACAGCACGTCCTTCACGTCGCCCTGCAACACGCCTGCCTGAATGGCCGCGCCCATGGCAACAACTTCGTCAGGGTTCACACCGGTGTGCGGCTCCTTGCCGAAGAACGCCTTAACAACGTCACGTACCTTTGGCATGCGGGTCATACCGCCAACCATGACGACTTCGTCAATGGCATCGGCCTTCAGACCAGCGTCAGCCAAAGCCTTTTTGCAAGGCTCCAGCGTGCGCTTGATGAGGTCATCAACCAGCTTTTCAAGGTCTGCACGGGTGATTGTCTTCACTAGGTGCTTTGGACCATTTTGGTCAGCGGTGATGAACGGCAAGTTGACTTCAGTCGTCTGTGTCGATGACAGTTCAATCTTCGCCTTTTCAGCCGCTTCCTTCAAACGCTGAAGCGCGAGCTTGTCCTTGGTCAGGTCAATGCCTTCGGCTTTGTTAAAGTCTGCAGCCAAATGCTCAACGAGAACGCTGTCGAAATCTTCACCACCCAAGAAGGTGTCACCATTGGTGGACTTCACTTCAAACACGCCGTCGCCGACTTCGAGGATCGAGATGTCGAATGTACCGCCACCAAGGTCATAGACCGCGATGGTTTTGTTCTCATCCTTGTCCATGCCGTATGCAAGGGCAGCGGCGGTTGGCTCGTTGATGATGCGCAGAACTTCAAGACCCGCAATCTGGCCAGCATCCTTCGTCGCCTGACGCTGGGCGTCGTTGAAGTAAGCTGGAACCGTGATAACGGCTTGCGTGACGGTTTCGCCCAAATAGGCTTCTGCCGTTTCCTTCATTTTCTGAAGGATGAATGCGGAAATCTGCGATGGCGAATATTCTTCGCCGCCCGCCTTAACCCATGCATCGCCGGTCTTGCCCTTGACGATGCTGTAGGGGACGAGGCCCATATCCTTCTTGGTCATTGGGTCGTCAAAGCGGCGGCCGATAAGGCGCTTCACCGCGTAAATTGTGCTTTCTGGATTGGTCACAGCCTGACGCTTTGCAGGTTGTCCAATCAGACGCTCACCGTCCTTAGCAAAGGCCACGATCGATGGCGTCGTACGCGCGCCTTCAGCATTCTCGATGACCTTGGGCTTGCCGCCGTCCATTACCGCAACGCAGCTGTTTGTCGTGCCCAAGTCGATACCAATAACTTTAGCCATAAAAACTTTACCCCGAAATTTTAAAATTGAACTCTCAATGGTCACTTCCGGTCCGGCCCTATCAGGCACCGGTGTTTTCCCGTAATGCAACCTTGTAGCGGCGATATAGGTGCCAAATCTCTTGGCACAAGACTTCGGCAACCCTAGATAGGGAAAAAGTAGACACAGCCCCGGCCTTGGAAAGCCAAGCCGATACCAAATGAGGATCATATGAACCGACCGATATTCACAGTTGCAGCCGCAGCAAGTGCACTATTGCTGGGCTCGTGCGGCCCCACACCGCAGCTAAAGGTCAAAGAGGCCGTGCTCACGCTATCGCCGGTCGACAGCAATCCGTCGGCATTGCACTTCAACGTCTATGGCGGCCCCGAAGATGTCTATTTGCTGCGCGTCAGTTCGCCGTCCGCGATCCGCGTTGAAATGCACGATGTTACGGTGGATCCGAAAACAGGGGCCGTGTCCATGATGCCACTGCAGCGCGTCCGCATTCCCGCGGCCGAAACCGTCGCCTTCAAAAAAGGTGGCAAGCATGTGATGATGTGGGGCGTCAACCTTATCCCCCGCCGGCTTGGCGTGATCGAAGCGGAATTTCTGTTCTCCAACAATGCCCGCATATTGGTAAAAGCCCGCGTGCAGGAAGTCGACGGCACAGACCCGGACGAGAAAAAGGCAATCGACGGCTAGGGCATGCCCTTTCCCGATATTTAGGTGCCATGGTTACAGGCGCACCCGCAATCTGACGGCATATTAAACTTCTGAAGGCAGCAGCCCGAGCCGCACCCGCATCGACCAGCGGACGAGCATCAATACCGATACAAGCGCCAGTCCGGCCGCAAGGCCGGTCCACACCCCGACGCCGTCCCAACCCGCCCGAAACGCAAGCCACGCGCCTACGCCGATGCCGACCACCCAATATCCGAACGCTGCAAAGTACATCGGGATTTTGGTGTCGTGCAGTCCACGCAACATGCCCGCACCGACAACCTGCGCGCCGTCCACAATCTGAAATATCGCGGCCACCAGCAGGAAGCTGACAGCAAGGTCAAACACTTGGCGCGTTGCGGCGTCGACGGGGGTGACGAATATCCCAATGAGCGCCTCTGGAAACAGGTAAATACCCAGCGCCATGACCGCCATAAATCCAGTGCCCAGCACGAAAGCGGTCCAGCCTGCGCGTGTGATCGCAACCGCGTCGCGCCGGCCATAAGCAAGGCCGACACGCACCGTCGCCGCCTGCCCCAGCCCCATAGGCACCATGAAGGTGAGCGACGCAATCTGGATGGCAACGGCATGCGCCGCAACCGACGCCTCGTTAATCAGCCCCATCAACAGGATAGCGATTGCAAACACACCGCCTTCGAAACCCATCGTGAAACCAATCGGCAATCCCAAACGCCAGATTTCGCGAAACCGCCGCCAATCCGCACGCCAGAAGCGTCCGAATAAATGGTAGCGGCGAAATTTCGGATGGAAACTGACGACGAGAGCCATAACCGCGAACTGCGCGACATTGGTGATCGTGCTGCCAATGCCCGCGCCGACCAGCCCCAATTGCGGCAAGCCGAAGTTCCCGAGGATGAGGCCGTAATTGACGACGGCATTTAACACCACAGCGCAACACGCGACGATGGTTGCCCATACTGGCTTTTCCAGCGCCGCGACAAAATTGCGCAGAACGAGAAATCCGAGGAAGGGCAATATGGACCACATATAGGCCCGCACAAACACCGCAGCGTCCGCAGCCAGATCCGCCTGCTGCCCTGTCGCGATCAGGATCGCTTCGGCATTCCATAAAAATGCCCACACCGGCACCATGACCGCGCAGCATACCCAAAGACCCTGCCGAAACGTCCGCCGAATATCGCGCACCGAATGCGCCATCCGGCCCTTTTCAGATGCCATCATCGGCGCCGTTGCCGTCAACAGGCCCATGCAGAAAATGGCGCAGAAAATGGCAAGATTATGCCCCAACGCCCCCGCAGCCAACTCCCGCGGCCCAAGCCAGCCCAGCAGAATGACATCGGTCACGCCGATGAGCACCATCGTCAGGTTCGACAAGATCATCGGCCACGCAAGCAACAACGTCGCCCGAAGCTCATCGCGCCAAGGGGATTGGCCTTTGATTGAGAGTGCCGTTGTCGTCATGCGCGGGGTCGATAGCTGAGAGCGGCCAATGAGACCACCCCCGAACTTCGGCATCCCGCGTCGGGGCTAAGCCCCAGCTTTTACTCGGGCGCTTTAGCGACCCCGACCAAAGCAGGGCGCAGCAAGCGATCCTTGATCATATAACCCGCCTGCATCTCGGCCACGATCGTGCCCGGTTCCGCATCTGCGCTTGGGATTTCGACCATCGCCTGATGCTGGTTCGGGTCAAGCGGCATGCCCATTGCGGCGATGCGGGTGATGCCGTTTTTGGCAAAAACGCTGTCGAGTTCGCGGCCAGTGGCTTCAAGGCCAATGACCAAGCCCTTCATCGACTCGCTTTCGCGCATCTCGGCGGGGATAGCTTCCAAAGCACGCGTCAGATTATCAGACACTGAAAGCACGTCGCGGGCAAAGCCGGTTGCGGCATAAGCACGCGCATCTTGCGCTTCCTTTTCCATACGACGACGCACATTTTGCGTTTCCGCCTGCGCATACAGAACTTCTTGCTGCGCCGTGGCGAGCGCGTCTTCAAGCGTAGCAATTTTGGCGTCGGCAGTGTCGGTCGCGTCCGAAGCGTCATCCTTCATATGCTCTGGCACGCCTTCCAATTCCTTTTCTGCTGCTGCATCTGCAGATTGAGTGTTCTTGTCCGTCATAACCTGATTAACCCATGATTGTTGCGGCACCGACGCCGCCTGTTGCTTTGCGCATATAGAAACCAATTCGGTTTCATCAAGCCGTGCGTCACTTTATTAAGCGGCTGAGCGCCTGTGCCGTGAAATCGACCATCGGCACAATGCGGGCGTAATTGAGCCGTGTCGGACCAATGACGCCCACGACACCGACCACCTTACCACCCGCTTCGCGATAAGGCGCAGCGATGACGGAGGAGCCAGATAGCGAGAACAGATTATTCTCTGAACCAATGAAGATCCGTGTCGATTGCGCATCGCGCGCACTGTCGACCAATCGCGCGATTTCTTCCTTGCTTTCCAATTCGTCGAGCAGCTGGCGCACCCGGTCAAGGTCCGCCGCTGCGGCGTCGTCAATCAGGTTCGACTGACCGCGCACAATCAGCACCGGCCGGTCATTGGCATCGAGCGACCAGATCGCCAGACCATCGCGCACGAGCTTTCGGCTTGCCACATCAAGCTCCGCCTGCTCCGCCCGAATTTCGCGATCAAGATGCTCAAGCGCCTCTGACAAGGTCAAACCCGACAACCGGGCCGAAATATAGTTGGACGCTTCAACCAACACGGAATCGGAAACAGCAGGGTCAATCGCCACCAACCGGTTTTCAACGCTGTTGTCCGATCCAACCATGATGGCCAAAACTTGGGTTGACGACAGACGCGCAAAGTTGAATGCCTTCAACACGGCATCGCGTTTGGGGACGAGCACGATTCCGGCACAGGCCGATAGTCCCGACAACACCGACGTGGCTGCCGCCAACGCTTCTTCAATTGGTCCATCGCCCATGATTTGCGATTCAATCGCACGGCGTTCTTCGATTGACGGTTCAGCCGACTGCATCATGCCGTCGACAAAAAGACGAAGACCGCTTTCGGTGGGCACGCGGCCAGCGCTGGTGTGCGGCGAGGCAAGTAATCCTGCCTCTTCCAAATCCTGCATCACATTGCGAATCGAGGCAGGCGACAAATTCAGGCCCGCAAATTTGGAAAGCGTTCGCGACCCCACGGGCGCGCCATTGTCCAAATAGCTTTCGACCACCATCCGGAAGATGACGCGCGTGCGATCGTTCAATTCATTGATTGGAATTTGGCTCACGGTTGCTGGTTTAGCGCAGCGCGCTTGCAAAGCAAGCGGGGCAAGCTATTGCTGCCTTCGACCCATTATCAGGAGACTATCATGCGACCATCAGGCCGTGCGCCAGACGAAATGCGCGCCATTTCTATTGAAACCCATTTCACCAAGCATGCAGAGGGCAGCTGCCTCATCTGCTTTGGCGACACCCGCGTGCTTGTCACCGCGAGCGTCGAAGATCGCCTTCCGCCATGGTTGCGCGGCAAGGGTGAAGGTTGGGTGACGGCGGAATATTCCATGCTCCCACGCGCCACGCATACCCGCAGTCAGCGCGAAGCGGCAAAGGGTAAGCAATCGGGTAGAACTCAAGAAATTCAACGTCTTATTGGACGTTCTTTACGCGCTGTCGTAGATATGAAAAAGCTTGGCGAGCATCAGATCACGATCGATTGTGACGTGTTGCAAGCCGACGGCGGAACACGCACTGCAGCTATCTCTGGCGCATGGGTCGCCTTGCGGCTTGCGGTCGATGGCCTGCTTGCTTCGGGTGCGATTAAGGAAGATCCGATCAGCGGCCGCGTCGCGGCCATCAGCTGCGGCATCGTCAACGGCACGCCCGTGCTTGACCTTGATTATATCGAAGATTCGAGCGCCGATGCTGATGCGAACTTTGTCCTTATCGAAGGCGGACAAATCGCTGAAGTACAGGCGACCGCCGAAGGTGCGACCTATGATGAGGAAAGCCTGCTGCGCTTGCTCCGTCTCGCACGCATGGGCACCGACCGGATTTTTGCGGTGCAAGCGGAAGCGGTGAAGTAACCGCTTTTTGCAATAAAAAGTCCATGTCATTCCCGCGAAAGCGGGGGTTACAATATGGTTCAAGGCAAGAATATATGACCCATCGCAAATTGCAGCCCGGCAAGCTTGTCATCGCCAGTCACAATGCGGGCAAGGTGCGTGAAATCCGCACCTTGCTGGCGCCGTTTGGCATCGAACCGGTTTCAGCAGGCGAGCTTGGCTTGCCTGAGCCCGAAGAGACAGGGACGACCTTCGCCGAAAATGCGCTGCTGAAAGCACATGCTTCTGCCCAAGGATCGGGTCTGCCTGCCTTGGCGGATGACAGCGGCCTTTGCGTGGCGGTGCTTGGTGGCGCACCCGGAGTGTACACGGCGGACTGGGCTGAAAAGCAGCCGTTCGAAGGCGGCCCAGGACGCGACTGGTATATGGCGATGGGTAAAGTCGAGGGCAAATTGGCCGAGCTTGGCCCGGATACCGACCGAAGCGCATATTTTATCTGCACCCTCGCGCTTGCATGGCCCGATGGGCATGAAGAACTGTTCGAAGGCCGCGTACAGGGCAGCCTGACATGGCCTCCACGCGGAACGTTGGGCTTTGGCTATGATCCGGTGTTCGTGCCAACCGACCGGACGCAAACTTTTGCGGAACTGGACCCGGCGGAGAAACATGCCATGAGCCATCGGGCAGATGCGTTCCGCAAATTGGTTGAGGCGGTTTTTTGACAAGCTCCAACTCTGACCAGACCGAAGCCCAGAGCAGCAGTCACGCAGTGGCTGCGACCGTCGAAGGGCGGACATCAGTCAAGCACGGTGGTTGAACGAGAAACACCCTTCGACTTTTCGGCAGCGCTCCGCACTGCCGGCTCAGGGCTGCGGTAAACCTCAAATGTCAAATCCACTCGCCCTCTATATCCACTGGCCCTTTTGCGTTTCCAAATGCCCTTATTGTGACTTTAACAGCCATGTGCGGGAAAGCGTCGACCAAGACGCGTGGTGCGCCGCACTGTTGGCGGACATGGCCTACGAAGCGGCGTTGACGCCCGACCGCAAGCTCAGTTCCATTTTCTTTGGCGGCGGCACGCCATCGTTGATGCCGCCGTCAACGGTCGCGGCATTGATTGACGCCGCTGCGCAACATTGGGGCTTTGCCGACAATATCGAGATTACACTGGAGGCGAACCCATCCTCGGTTGAGGCATCGCGCTTCGCCGACTTGGCCAAAGCTGGCGTCAACCGCGTATCGCTTGGCCTGCAATCGCTCGATGACGCCGGCTTAGGCTTTTTGGGGCGCGCGCATTCCGTTGCAGAAAGCCTCGATGCCCTCACGGTTGCTCAGCAGCATTTCGGCCGCGTCAATATCGACCTGATTTATGCACGGCCCGAACAAACGGCCACACAATGGGAGGCGGAGCTTCGGCGCGCATTGTCCTTCGGCACCGATCATATGTCGCTATATCAGTTGACGATTGAGGCAGGCACACGGTTCGAAACGCTCGTGCGCACGGGGCACTTCACCCCCGCCGACGATGACGATGCGGCGACCCTCTATGAAATGACGCAGGACATGACGCGCGCAGCGGGCATGGCCGCCTATGAGATTAGCAACCATGCGCGGGTGGGGCATGAAAGCCGGCATAATCTGAGTTACTGGCGCTATGATGATTATATCGGCATTGGTCCCGGCGCACATGGACGTCGTCTGAAGTGTGCGACGCAACGTCATAAAAAACCAGAGAATTTTCTTTATGCAGTGGACCGCAACGCGCATGGTATCAGCGCCGAAGATCATCTCGATCCCGCAAGCCGTGCAACCGAAAGCTTGCTGATGGGACTGCGGTTGAGCGAAGGTATCAGCCTTGATCGCCAGTCATCGCGCACCGGTATTGCGCCAGATAAAATGCTGGATTTCACTGCGGTGGACAAGATCGCGCGCCTTGGCCTCATCACCCGCGACGGCGACCGCATCACTGTCACGCCGCAAGGCATGCCGTTGCTGGATGCGATCCTGCCGCAAATAGTAGCGGTTGAGGCGGATGCTGCCGCCTGATAGCATGACGGCATAATGTCACTGCTCGCTGAATATCTTAGCTTCCTGACCGACAATCGCCGGATGTCGCCGCATAGCGTCCGCGCCTATCATGCCACAGCAGATCGGCTTACCGGTTTTCTGCAATTGCATTGGGGGGCGGCAGTCGACCGCGCAACGCTGATGAAAATTTCTGCCGCTGACATGCGCGCCTTCTTGGCGGACCGGCGTGGCGATGGACTTACCAACCGGTCCACCGCGCGCGAATTGTCCGCTGCCCGTCACTTTTTGCGCTTTGCACTGGGCGAAAATGCGACCCTGCCCCCAATGAAGAGCCCCCGCGTGCAACGCAGCCTGCCGCGCCCCGTAAACCCCGACGATGTTCTTGCACTCGCGGATGACGTCGCAGAAAGCGCGAACGATGGTTGGGTTGGCGCACGTGACTGGGCCTTGCTTCTCCTGCTCTACGGCAGCGGTCTGCGCGTGAGCGAAGCGACGGGACTGCTCGGCGATGTCTTACCGCTTGGCACGACGCTGCGCGTCACCGGCAAGCGCAACAAGACGCGCATTGTGCCGCTGCTCGATCAAGTCAGCACGGCCATTCAGGAATATGTCGCATTGTGCCCCTATCCGATGGCGGCAGACCAGCCGTTGTTTCGCGGTGCGCGCGGTGGGCCATTGGCGCCCGCACTTGTGCGCCGCGCGGTGCAAGGTGCGCGTATGCGGCTTGGCCTATCGGAACGCACGACGCCGCATGCCTTGCGCCACAGCTTTGCCACGCATTTGCTTGCGGGTGGTGCAGATCTGCGCAGTCTTCAGGAACTGCTGGGCCACAGCAGCCTATCATCAACGCAAATTTATACCGCCGTCGATACGGCTATGCTTCTGGATGAATATCAGAACGCGCATCCACGGGCTTAGGCGCGGGCGAAGGGCTAGGCTTCCAGCGCGCAAGCCGCCACACATAGGTTCCCAAAATGCCGACCATGATGACGGTCGACAAAGGCCCAAGCCATTTTTCAATATCGTCAAATTGTGAGCCCAAGAAATAGCCAGCGCAGGCGAGAGCCGCGCTCCATCCCGCCGTTCCAATCGTGGAGAAAACCAGAAAACGGCGCAGCGACATCCCGAACAAACCAGCGGGAATCGAAATCAAAGAACGCAGCGTGGGCAACATGCGCGCGACGAGCACGATGATTGGTCCATGCTTGCGAAACAGCCCATGTCCGCGTTCAATCTCCGCCCAGTCAAGCGTGAGCCAACGGCTGTAGCGGTCGATAAACACATGCATGCGCGCTTCGCCAAACTTGATGGCCAGCCAATACCACAGCCAGTTGCCAAGCATCGCGCCTGCGGTTCCGGCCGCGATCGTGCCCCAAAGGCTCATCGTCCCACGCGACGCGGACACACCCGCCACGGTCATAATGACCTCTGACGGGACGGGCGGGAAAACCGTCTCCAGCAGCATCAGCAGGGCGACGCCCCAATAATGCCCCCATTCGACGAGCCTGATAATCCAGTCTTCCATTAAGCCCTGCCGGCAAGCCTGCGTTCAATGGCGTCCAGTATTTTGGCGGCGGTATCGGTGCCATTGAACCGGTCAATCGCGACGATACCCGTTGGCGAGGTCACATTGATTTCCGTCAGCCATTTTCCGCCAATGACATCAATGCCGACGAATATCAGCCCAAGTTCCTTCAAACGCGGCCCCATCGCCGCGCAAATTTCTTGCTCCTCCGGAGTCAATAATGTCGCTTCGGCACTACCGCCTACCGCAAGGTTCGACCGGAATTCGCCTTCACCCGGACGGCGGTTGATAGCCCCTGTGACTTCGCCATCGATCAGGACGATTCGCTTGTCGCCCTTCGCAACGTCGGGCAGGAATGGCTGCACCATATGCGGTTCGGGCCATGTCGAATTGAACACCTCAAACAGCGCGCCGACATTGCTACCATCGGCTTCAATCCGGAAAATGGCCTTGCCGCCATTGCCATGGAGGGGCTTTACGACAATCGCGCCATGTTCCTTTTGAAACGCGCGCACTTCATCGAGTGAACGCGTAATCAGCGTGGGTGGCATGAACTTGCGATAGTCGAGCACCATGACTTTTTCCGGCGCATTGCGCACACTGGCAGGATTGTTGACCACCAACGTCTCATGCTCAATGCGTTCGAGCAAATGGGTGGCGGTGATATAGCCTACATGAAATGGCGGGTCCTGCCGCATCAGCACGACGTCAATGTCGGCGCCCAGATCAATACGCTGTGGCGCGCCGAACCGATAATGTGCGCCGTCAACGCGCTGAAGGTCATGCACAGGATGTGCGAGCGCGGTCAGCCGGTCGTTCGCGTCGAGCGTCAATGACGTCACATCATAATGCCAAATGTCATAGCCGCGCGATTGGCCAGCAAGCATCAGCGCAAAGCTGGAGTCGCCATGAATATTGATGCCGTCCATCGGGTCCATCTGGACCGCCATTTGTATTGCCATTTGCTTGTCCTTATCCGTGCCAGACGTTTGGCAGATGGTTCGGCCAACGCCATGGCGCAACCATAATCACGTCTATCTGCATATTTTCGCATTCTTTTCCATATTTCGGGAGCAAAATTTCCGCCGCAGCCGCCACGCGGCGTAATCTGTAGGCGTCAATCGCGGTGGCGAGGTCACGCGCATTTGCACGCGCTTTTACTTCGACGAACGCAATGGTTTTGCCGCGCCGCGCGATCAAGTCGACTTCGCCGCGCGGCGTTTTCACACGCATGGCAACGACCTGCCACCCCTTTAACCGCAAAAACCAAGCAGCAATGGTCTCGCCACGCCGCCCCAATTTTTCCGCGGCCAGCCGGTTCACTGCGACTTCAGTTGCGTAGCGCGCGTATAGACGTCGCTGCGCTCCAGCCCGAAACGCTTGGCAATGACGCCAGCGGCCTTGGCGGCGGACATGGTATCCAATGCTTCGCGCAAGGCTGTGTCCACATCACCGGTATCATAGGCAACATCATCCGCCGGCGGACCAATGATCAGGACGATTTCACCCTTTGGTTCCTGCGCCGCATAACGCGCGGCAAGTTCGGATGCGGTGCCCGTTACAACCTCTTCAAATTTCTTGGTCAGTTCCCGCGCGACGGCTACTTCACGGTCGCCATAGGTCTCCGCAATCGCGGAAAGCGATGCAGCAAGACGCGGCCCTGCCTCGTAAAAAACCAACGTGGCCTTTACTTGACCCAATTCCGTCAACGTTTCCACGCGTGCCTTGGCTTTATTGGGGAGGAAACCGGCAAACAGAAAGCGATCCGTGGGCAAACCGCAAATTGATAAAGCCGCCGTAACGGCGCTTGCACCGGGGATCGTATATACCGGCACCCCTGCCTCGCGTGCGCTGCGCACCAGCTTGTAACCGGGGTCTGAAATCAGCGGTGTCCCTGCGTCCGACACCAGCGCAACAACCGCGCCGCGCGCAGCCGCCACCAGTGACTCGCGCTCTGCCTCGCCACTATGGTCGTTGTAGCGCCGCATCTTTTTCTTCAGGCCAAGATGATGCAACAATTTGCCGGTTACCCGGCTGTCTTCGACAGCGACAATTTCTGCGGCTTTCAGCAGATCAATCGCCCTTTGTGACATATCTGCAAGGTTGCCGATTGGTGTCGCAACGACATATAAGCCCGATTCGAACATCATCTGATTTATATGCTTCTACCCAAGGGAAAATTCATGAGCGCAACCAATGCAGCAAGCGGCGCAACGCCGCAAGCCTTAGCAGGACAGATCAAAAAGCTGCTGGTTTTGGCTTCGGTCGTTTTGCTCGCGGCCTGCGCCACCGCCCCGCGTGGCGGCAAAGGGCCACCCCCTGTGGTGTCAGAGGACCCGCTGGACGGCATGCACCGCGTGGCGTTGCTGTTGCCGGTGACTGGTCCCGACGGCGACGTTGGCCAATCCATCGCCAACGCGACCGCGCTTGCACTGGCAGACACCAAAGCGACCAACATCCGCATGATCACCTACGACACCAGCACCGGCGTCGCAGCAGCCGCAAAGCGCGCGGTCGCCGATGGAAACAAGGTCATATTGGGCCCGTTGCGTGGCGACGATGTTGTTGAGGCCGCCGCAGTCGCGCGCACCGCGGCTGTGCCCATCATCAGCTTTTCCAACGATGTCGGTGTTGCCGGGCAAAATGTATTCTTGCTTGGCCATTTGCCCAATCAATCCATCGACCGCGTTGTCCGTTACGCCCGTTCGCAAGGGTATAACCGCATTGCAGGCGTTGTTTCGACCAATGTATATGGCCAGCGCGCGCAATCGAACCTGACCTCTGCCGTGCGCAGCGCGGGCGGAACGCTTGTTGCCATTGAAGAATCCGATGGAACGACAGCGTCTGCGGATGCAGCGGCGCGCCGGTTGGCAAAATTGGGGCAGATTGATGCTGTCCTGATTGCCGATAGTGGCCGTGCAGGCGTTGTATTGGTGCCTGCACTTCGGCGGAACGGGATGCGCAATGCAAAAATTCTCGGTACCGATTTGTGGAATATCGATGGGTCATTGGCGGGCAACCCGGCCATGTATGGCGGCTGGTTTGCGAGCGTCTCCGACACGCTCTATACCCAATATGCCGCAAAATATCGGGCACGGTTCGGCAAGGCGCCATTGCGGCTTTCCAGCCTTGGCTATGATTCGGTGCTTTTGATCGCGCGGGTGGCGCGTGACTGGCGTCCGGGGACGAAATTCCCAGTTGTGCAGCTAACTGACCCGCAAGGCTTCATCGGTGTTGATGGCGCATTCCGCTTCATGCCCAATGGCCTCACCGAGCGCATGCTTGAGGTGCAGGAAATTCAGTCGGGCAAGTTCGTGACAATCAGCCCCGCACCGACGCAATTTGTAAAGTAACGCGGCGGATCAAGCCGGGAACTTGTCCGGCGAACGCAATTTAGTGGCGGCAATGCTCGTTATGGACATGGCCGCCGCCCATTTTGCGGGCTTTTTCGATTTTCTTGAGCACCATTTGACGCTTTAACCGCGACAGGTGGTCAATGAACAAGATGCCTTCGAGATGGTCCATCTCGTGCTGGAGACAGGTCGCCATGAGACCGGTCATTGTCTCTTCATGAAACGTGCCATCAAGGTCCTGCCAACGTGCACGGATTTGCGCGGGGCGTTCGACCTCTGCATATTGGTCAGGCACCGAAAGGCAGCCTTCATTATACAGGCTGTGTTCGTTCGACGGGTCCAATATTTCCGGATTTACAAATACCCGCGGATTGCGAACGGGTTCATTACCCTCGCCTTCCTCTTCCTGCAAATCGATGACCAACAGGCGCTTGGGAACCCCGACCTGAATGGCGGCAAGCCCAATACCGGGCGCGGCATACATCGTTTCGGTCATGTCATCGACGAGCGTTTTCAAATCCGCATCAAATGTCTCGACTGGAGTCGAAATGGTTTTCAGCCGCGGATCGGGCACTTCAAGAATAGGTAATATCGCCATGGGTCGCAGATAGGGACGGTCGTACGATAAATCAACCGACTGGACGTCTGGCGCGCAATGCTTGTGCCAAAGTGCCATCGTCCAGATAATCCAGCTCACCGCCAACGGGCACGCCATGCGCCAACTGGGTCAAGCGTATCGGAAATTGTTCAAGCCGTTCCGCGAGATAATGCGCGGTCGTCTGCCCCTCCAGCGTGGCATTCATGGCCAAGACGACTTCATCGACGCCGCCCGCTGCAACGCGGGTAACCAAGCCTTCGATGTTCAAATCCTCCGGCCGAACGCCATCCAATGCGGATAACCGGCCACCCAGCACATGATATTTTCCCGGAAAAAGTCGTGAACGATCCAGCGCCCACAAATCGGATACGTCTTCGACAACGCAGATGGAACGGATATCGCGGCGCGGATCGACGCAAATGCCGCAGGGGTTGCCGGTATCGATATTCCCGCACGTGCTGCAGACGACCAGCCGTTGTTCGACCTGCTCCAACGCACGCAAAAGCGGCATCAACACGCTTTCACGCTTTTTCATAAGGTGCAGCACAACCCGCCGTGCCGAGCGTGGGCCAAGTCCGGGCAATTTCGACAATGCCTGTGCCAATGCGTCTATTTCTTGCGATGCCATGCAGTGGGTCTTAGGGGGCTTTCGAACAAAGGAAAAGTGACGATGCGTCTTGCCTTCATGGGAACACCCGAATTTGCTGTGCCAGCGCTCGACGCGCTGGTTGCCGCTGGGCATGATGTGGTTGCCGTATATTCGCAGCCGCCCCGCCCCGCGAACCGTGGCAGAAAGCTTACGCCGTCCGCCGTGCAGCAGCGCGCCGAAGAACTGGGTTTGCATGTGCGCACGCCGCTTTCCCTGCGTCAGGATGATGCCGCAGCGGAATTTGCAGCGCTTGACCTCGACGCCGCAATTGTCGCGGCATATGGCCTTATCCTGCCCAAATCGATCTTGGACGCGCCAAGGCATGGTTGCCTCAACATTCACGGATCGCTGCTGCCACGCTGGCGCGGTGCTGCGCCGGTTCAGCGTGCCATACTGGCGGGCGACGCCACAACCGGTGTCATGGTCATGCAAATGGAGGCAGGCCTTGATACCGGCCCCGTTCGTGCGACGACGGAAATCGAAATCGCGCACAAAACAACGGGCATCCTCACGAGCGAGCTGGCCGAGCTTGGCGCAGAATTGATGGTACGGGTATTATCGGACCTCGACGCACATCCTTGCGTGCCGCAACCGGATGATGGCGTGACCTATGCCGCCAAAATCGACAAGGTAGAAACCAAATTGGATTTCTCCATGTCCGCCGAGGCAGTCGAACGACAAATACGCGCATTCAACCCCGCGCCGGGTGCATGGTTCGAATTTGAAGGCGAGCGATATCGTGTGCTTGCGGCGGACATCGTTGCGGGAAGCAGCACAGCCGGCACAATTTTGGACGACCAACTGACCATCGGATGCGGTGTTGATGCGATCCGTCCCACAATCATCCAACGTGCCGGCAAACCGGCCATGCCGACCGCAGATTTGCTGCGTGGTAAGGCAATCCCGGCGGGCACGGTTCTGCAATGACCCGTTTTGCGCTCACCATCGAATTTGATGGCGGCCCCTATATGGGTTGGCAATGGCAGGACCATGGCCCTTCAGTCCAAGGTGCCATTGAAGAGGCTATATTCAAAACCACTGGCGAAAAGACATTAGTCTACAGCGCAGGCCGCACCGATGCCGGCGTCCACGCATTGGGCATGCGCGCACATGTCGATGTCGAAAAAGGGCTTTCGTCGTTCCGATTGATGGAAGCCATTAACGCCCATTTGCGGCCGCACCCCATCGCTATACTACATTGCGAGGAAGTCGCCGATGACTGGCATGCGCGTTTCAGCTGCATTGGCCGGTCCTACCAATATCGCATCCTCAATCGCCGCGCCTCGCTCACTTTGGAAAAGGGCCGGGTGTGGCGCGTTGGTCCGCACCTTGATGCCGATGCAATGCACGCAGCGGCGCAAATTTTGGTGGGCGTGCATGATTTCACAACATTCCGGTCGACGGCATGCCAATCGGCAAGCCCGGTCAAGTCGCTCGAACGGTTAAACGTCCGCCGCGAAGGGCAGCATGTGATCGTCGAGGCTGCGGCCTTGTCATTCCTGCATCACCAGGTGCGCTCGATGGTGGGTTGCCTTGTCGCCGTGGGGCTTGGCCGATGGACCGCCGACGATTTGCAGGCTGCGCTGGATGCGGCAGACCGTTGTGCCTTGGCGGAAAATGCACCGCCCGAAGGCCTGTATTTTGTGCGGGCGATCTACCCTTAAGCAAACCGCTTGTTCAGCGACTTTTCGCGCATCACAATAAGCGTCCTTGTGCGCGTTCCTTGTCCAGCAACGCCTGTTTCCGTTCTAGGCCATATGCAAAGCCGCCAAGCGAACCGTCACTTCGGATAACCCGGTGGCACGGGATGAGGACAGCGACGTTATTCGCGCCATTGGCACTTCCCGCCGCACGCACGGCATTGGGGCTGCCGACCGCAGCGGCGATATCTGTATATGTCCGGGTTTCACCGACCGGAATGCGCTTCAGCTCGTTCCACACAGCCTGTTGAAATGCGGTGCCGCCCACATCCAGCGGCAAGTCCGGCATATGCGCAGGGTTCTCAACAGCCGCAATGGCACCTGTTACCAGATGCTCGAGCGCGCTGCCCCCGGCAATGATGTCTGCATTCGGGAACCGGTGTTGCAGCGCGGTTTCATCTTCATCAAATGACAGGCGACAGATGCCTTTATCGGTCGCGGCCAGAAGCATCTTGCCCAACGCAGTATCAACTACCGCCCAGCGGATTGTTACCCCTGCCCCACCGTTTTTCCATGCGCTTGGTGTCATGCCCAAATGCCCCTTTGCTACCCGCCTAGCCGCCACATGCGCGGAACAATGCCAAGGTCCGATCCCGCGCCAGATCGGCGCTTTCTTCATGATAGTCTTTGCGCCGGTCCGAATTGAACCCATGATTGGCGTCGTAAACAAATATCTGCGCGGTGGGGTGCGCCTTGTCGATAAGTGCCTCTACACCCTCCATCGGGATGCCTTGGTCATATCTGCCAAAATGCGCGATTGTGGCGCATTTGGGGGTTTGGTCTGCATATATTGTCGGCACGAGGCTGCCATAATAGCAACTGGCGGCCGTAAGATCATCGCTGATACCGGCAAGTGCCCAAGCCACAGACCCGCCATAGCAATAGCCCGTGATAAAAACCGGGCCTTTATCCTTTAACGCGTCAATGCATATCTGCGCATCATCCAGCGACTGTACAAAGGGATGAAGATCGCGCGCCAGTTCGACCGCGCGGTTGTAATCGGGGCCGGTATAGGCGGCCTCAAAACCGGGATGCTCACGATCAAAGATAGCAGGTGACAAAACTTCATATCCATCTGCGGCATATTCATCGCAAAGCTCACGGATATGGTCCGTCACGCCAAAGATTTCCTGCACGAGCACGAGGCCGCCACGCCGTTCACCATCTGGTAAGGCGTGGTAGACGGCAATTTCCGCACCGTCCGACATTTTCATCCGAATCATTTCACCCATCTCGGTCTCCTCTCATGCCGCATTTCACGTGTTTTCGATTGCCGTGCAACGCCCGTTTGCACCACCAGAACAAGTTTGTGACGGCAACAGTATGCAATGAACTGAATTCCCAATCTTGCATCGCAACAAAAGCCCTGCTAGGCGCGCGGCGACGCTAGAGACAGGGCAACCTTTCGGCTGGTTCAGCAAATACATCAGTTGTACATTTAAGGACTTCAACGCGTGGATAATTCCGGCGGCACAAGCGCTAATATACAAGCCAGTCTATCTGGCCGTTACGCGACGGCATTGTTCGAGCTGGCACGTGATGCCAACTCCATCAACGCCGTTGAGAAAAGCCTTACGTCGGTCGCCAAAGCTGTGAACGAATCGGCAGACCTTAAGTCGCTGACCACCAACCCAGTGTTGACACGGACGGACGCGAAAAAAGCAATCGCTGCTGTCGCCAAGGCGATGAAGCTGGATGCTTTGACGACCAAGACCTTGGGCGTACTTGCCGACAATCGCCGGCTGAACGAAACCGCATCAGTCGCGCGGGCATTCTCGTCGCTTGCGGCTGCCCATCGCGGCGAAGTTACCGCCGAAGTCACTTCAGCGCACGCTTTGAGTGCAGCGCAGGTGAAGACGCTTTCCGCAAATCTTAAGGCACGCGTCGGCAGCGACGTGGCCATCCAGACCAAAGTCGATCCATCCATTTTGGGTGGCCTGACTGTCCGCATCGGCAGCCAGATGATCGACACTTCTATTAAAACCCGTTTGAACACCCTCGCTAACGCGATGAAAGGCTAAGTAGCAAAATGGATATCCGCGCCGCAGAAATTTCCAAGGTCATTAAGGACCAGATCGCCAATTTCGGCACCGAAGCTCAGGTTTCGGAAGTCGGTAGCGTTCTGTCAGTTGGTGACGGTATCGCCCGTATTCACGGCCTCGACAATGTTCAGGCTGGTGAAATGGTCGAATTCGCCAACGGCATTCAGGGCATGGCCTTGAACCTTGAAGCGGACAATGTCGGTGTCGTTATTTTCGGAACCGACAGCGAAATTCGTGAAGGCGACGTTGTTAAGCGTACCGGCACCATCGTTGACGTTCCTGTCGGCAAGGAACTGCTTGGCCGCGTCGTTGACGGCCTTGGCAACCCAATTGATGGCAAGGGCCCGCTCAAGACCACACAGCGCAGCCGCGTTGAAGTCAAAGCGCCTGGCATCATCCCACGTCAATCGGTTTCGGAACCTGTTCAGACTGGCCTCAAGGCGCTCGACGCACTCGTTCCTGTTGGCCGTGGCCAGCGCGAATTGATCATTGGTGACCGTCAGACCGGTAAAACCGCTGTCGCCATCGACACGTTCATCAACCAGAAGGAAGTGAACAAGGGCACTGACGAATCGAAGAAGCTTTATTGCATCTACGTTGCCGTTGGTCAGAAGCGTTCGACCGTTGCGCAAATCGTGCGTGCATTGGAAGAACAAGGCGCGATGGAATATTCCATCGTTGTTGCTGCAACCGCTTCGGAGCCTGCACCACTTCAGTATCTCGCGCCTTACACGGGCGTTGCGATGGGTGAATATTTCCGCGACAACGGCATGCACGCCGTCATCGTATATGACGATTTGTCGAAGCAGGCTGTTGCCTATCGTCAGATGTCGCTTCTTCTGCGTCGTCCTCCAGGCCGCGAAGCATATCCTGGCGACGTTTTCTATCTCCACAGCCGCTTGCTTGAGCGCGCTGCAAAGATGTCCGACGCCAATGGCGGTGGTTCGTTGACGGCATTGCCGATCATTGAAACACAGGCTGGTGACGTTTCGGCGTATATTCCAACCAACGTGATTTCGATCACCGACGGTCAGATCTTCCTTGAAACCGACCTGTTCTTCCAGGGTATCCGCCCTGCAATTAACGTTGGTCTGTCGGTTAGCCGCGTTGGTTCGGCTGCACAGACAAAGGCGATGAAGAAGGTATCGGGTTCGATTAAGCTTGAGCTGGCACAATATCGCGAAATGGCTGCGTTCGCGCAGTTCGGTTCGGACCTCGATGCGTCGACGCAAAAGCTGCTGAACCGCGGTGCGCGCTTGACCGAACTGTTGAAGCAGAAGCAATTCTCGCCACTGCCTTTCGAAGAGCAGACGGCGTCAATCTTCGCTGGTACAAACGGGTATCTCGACGGCATTCCAGTTACCGACGTGAACCGTTACGAAGAAGCTATGCTGGCTGACCTTCGTGCCAACCATGCTGGCATCCTGAAGACCATTCGCGATAGCCGCGACTTCAGCGACGACAGCAAGAAGGCGCTGATGGCCGCTCTCGAAAAGTTCACGAAGAATTTCGCTTAACAATCACCCGTCATGCTGAACGTGTTTCAGCATCTTAATTAAGACCCTGAAACAAGTTCAGGGTGACGGCAAAGGGAAGAATAGATGGCGTCTCTTAAGGCCCTCAAAATGCGGATCAACTCGGTCAAGTCGACCCAGAAGATCACCAAGGCGATGAAAATGGTCGCTGCTGCGAAACTGCGTCGGGCAACTGAAGCAGCAGAAGCATCACGCCCATATGCCGAACGACTGGAAGCGGTCGTATCGAGCATCGCGTCGAAGGTAACGGTCGGTCCGCAATCGCCAAAGCTGCTTGCTGGTTCCGGCAACAGCGACGTGCATTTGTTCGTTGTCGCCACCAGCGACAAGGGCCTTGCGGGCGCGTTCAACACCAATATCGTCCGTCTTGCCCGCCGTCAGGCAGAGGCATTGAAGGCCGAAGGCAAAACCGTCAAATTCTACACCATCGGAAAGAAAGGCCGCGATCAGCTTGGCCGGACGTTCCGTGGCGATATCATCCACAGCATTGAACCTGGCGATTTGGGCAAGCTCACATACGCTGATGTCCAAGCATGGGGTGAAGATCTAACCGCACGTTTTGAAGCGGGCGAATTTGACGTCGCGCATCTGTTCTTCAGCAAGTTCGAAAACGTCCTCACGCAAACGCCAACGCAAATTCAGTTGATGCCCGTTGCCGTCACCACAGGTGAAGGCGATGCCGTGGGCGTTTCTGCAACGGTTGAATATGAGCCAGACGAGGAAGAAATCCTCGCTGACTTGCTGCCGCGTAATGTTGCCGTTCAGTTGCTTCGCGCAAACCGCGAAAATGCGGCGTCCGAGCAAGGTTCAAAAATGACCGCAATGGACAACGCAACGCGCAATGCGGGCGACATGATCAACAAGCTGACTATTCAATATAACCGCACGCGTCAGGCGGCGATTACCACTGAACTTATCGAAATTATCGCAGGCGCAGAAGCGCTTTAACGACATCCAAAGGCAAGGAAGAAGCAAATGGCAACCGCCCCGAAGAAGACCGCCGCTCCAAAAAAGGCCGCAGCACCCGCCGCAGCCGCTAAAAAAGCGCCTGTGAAAAAGGCCGCTGCAACCAAGGCTCCCGCTCCAAAGGCTGGCGCTGGCCAAACCGCGATCAACGTCGCCGGTGCTACGGGCCGCATTTCGCAGGTCATCGGCGCTGTTGTCGACGTAACCTTCACTGGCCAGCTGCCTGCCATTTTGTCGGCACTTGAAACCGACAATAACGGCAACCGCCTCGTTCTCGAAGTTGCACAGCATCTTGGCGAAAACACCGTTCGCACCATCGCAATGGACGCGACCGAAGGTTTGACCCGCGGTCAGCCCGTGCGTGACACCGGTGCGCAGATTTCGGTTCCAGTTGGTCCAATGACCCTTGGCCGCATCATGAACGTTATTGGTGAGCCAATCGACGAGCGTGGCCCTGTTGGCGCTGCAAAGTCGAACCCAATCCACGCAGAAGCGCCTTTGTTCACCGACCAGTCGACCGAAGCTGAAATTCTCGTCACCGGTATTAAGGTTATCGACCTTCTCGCGCCTTATGCAAAGGGCGGCAAGATTGGTCTGTTCGGCGGTGCCGGCGTTGGTAAGACCGTTCTTATTCAGGAACTGATCAACAACATCGCAAAGGGCCATGGCGGCGTTTCGGTGTTTGCTGGCGTGGGTGAGCGTACCCGCGAAGGTAACGATCTGTACCATGAATTCCTCGACGCTGGCGTTATCGCCAAGGACGCCGACGGCAACCCAACCCCAGAAGGTTCAAAGGTTGCGCTGGTGTTCGGCCAGATGAACGAGCCTCCCGGTGCGCGTGCACGCGTTGCTTTGTCGGGTCTCACCATGGCAGAATATTTCCGCGATGAAGAAGGCCAGGACGTTCTGTTCTTCGTCGACAACATCTTCCGCTTCACACAGGCCGGTTCCGAAGTGTCCGCACTTCTTGGTCGTATTCCTTCGGCTGTGGGCTATCAGCCAACTTTGACAACCGACATGGGCCAGTTGCAAGAGCGTATTACGTCGACAACCAAGGGTTCGATTACCTCGGTTCAGGCCATTTACGTTCCTGCAGATGACTTGACCGACCCTGCACCAGCAACGTCGTTCGCTCACTTGGATGCAACGACCACGTTGAACCGCGCAATTTCGGAATTGGGTATCTACCCAGCCGTTGACCCGCTTGACTCGGTCAGCCGCGTTTTGACACCAGCCGTTGTTGGCCAAGAGCATTATGACACGGCACGCCGCGTTCAGGAAACGCTGCAGAAGTACAAGTCGCTTCAGGACATCATCGCGATTTTGGGCATGGACGAATTGTCGGAAGACGACAAATTGACTGTTACCCGTGCGCGTAAGATCCAGCGCTTCTTGTCGCAGCCTTTCCATGTTGCTGAAGTCTTCACCGGCATTTCCGGCAAGTTCGTTCAGGTCGAAGACACGGTTAAGTCGTTCAAGGCAGTCGTCGACGGCGAATATGACCATCTTCCAGAAGCAGCCTTCTACATGGTTGGTGGCATCGAAGATGCAGTTGCCAAGGCTGCCAAGCTTGCGGCGGAGGCGGCGTAAGCCATTATGGCACTTCGTTTCGAACTCGTAACACCTGAAAAGCTCTACCGCTCGGACGACGTCTATATGGTCGTCGTTCCGGGTAGTGAGGGCGATTTCGGTGTGCTTGAGGGCCACAGCCCAATGATGAGCACGCTGCGTAACGATGCCGCGCTTGAGATTTACGCGACGCAAGGTGCGACGCCCGAGCGCCTCATCATCGCTGGTGGCTTTGCTGAAGTGAATGAGAACGGCTTGACCGTTCTGGCGGAGCGCGTCGAGGCTTAAGCCTCACGCGTTACGACTTAGGGGGCTTCATCGCCCCAAATGCGTGCCGTTTCAATATAGCCATAGCGCCCTTCGGTTTCGAAGCGGCAATAACCTTTTTCACATTCTTCGATAAGCCCGACCACACCGGGTTCAACGCGCCATGAAATATGCGCGTTGGCTTCGGGCGCGTCACGCAATGCGCCAATATCCTTACCGATTACGATGGCAGCCCGCTTCGGGCTCAGCAAGCGGACATGCAGCCATCCCTGCTCGCCATCGGGATCTTGAACCTTGCGCCACACGCTGTGCACCGCCACGACCTTCACGGGCAGGTTTTCGCGCTTATACACCCATGTAACGGGGAATTCAGTGCTTGGGCCCGTACGCATGCGCGCCTCTGGCTTAGAAATTGAGGCCCAATAAGGCGGCTTTTGTTGGGCCTGCCCGGCGGCGGACGCAGCACCAAAAAGCGCAAGCGCCAATGCACCGCAACGCACGATCGAATTGTTCTGATTAACCATATTTTTTACCACCGTGTTCATTCTATACCGTAAGCGCGGCGCGCAGCGCAACCATCCTGTCTTGACCTTCTGATATATTCGGCTTTAGTCACTGCCATGCCCGAACTTAGCCGTATTGAACGTCCATCTGTCCGCGTCACCCGCACGCTTCTTTCTGCTGTTGAAAAGCGCATGGCGGAACTGTTCGATGCTCGTTTCAATGCTGATGATGTGCCCCTCACCCGCGATGCGCTTGTTGCTGCCATGGCGGACTGCGACGTGCTCGTGCCGACTGTCACGGACTCCATCGATGCCAGCATCATCGCTGCCGCCCCGCCGCGCCTGAAATTGATTGCGAGCTATGGCGCCGGGGTCAATCATATCGATTTGGCAGCAGCAAAGGCCAAGGGCATCATGGTGACGAACACGCCCGGCGTGTTTACCGACGATACCGCTGACCTGACGATGGCGCTCATTTTGAACGTGCCCCGCCGGCTTGGCGAAGGACACCGGGCCATGCGCAATGGTGAATGGAGCGGCTGGAGCCCCACTGGCATGCTGGGTCACCGCATTGGTGGCAAGACGCTCGGCATCATCGGCCTTGGCCGTATTGGAGAGGCCGTTGCCATGCGCGCCAAGGCATTTGGCATGAACATAATTTACAACAAACGCAGCCGTTTGCCCGCCAGCGTTGAGGATGAACTGGGCGTCACGTTCGAACCCGACATCGACCGGCTGGTGGCCCGTTCGGACATCATCACGCTGCACTGCCCGTTGACGGCTGACACAGATAAAATCATCAATGCCGATCGCATCGCGCATATGAAACCCAATGCATATGTCATCAATAGCTCACGCGGTGAATTGATCGATGAAGACGCATTGATCGCGGCACTGCAAAGTGGTCGTATCGCGGGCGCAGGGCTTGATGTGTACACGCATGAGCCAGCCGTAGACTCGCGGTTCTTGAGCATCCCCAACGCGGTGCTACTGCCGCATTTGGGCAGCGCCACAGTCGAGGGACGCGAAGCATCGGGCGAACGCGTGATTACAAATATCCGCGTATGGGCCGACGGCCATAGACCGCCAGATCAGGTGCTTGAGGGCTGGCAATAAGCAATTTTCGTTCGATTGCGGTAAGTTAGCCGTAATTTTGTGCCTTGAGGCTTTGTTACGCCGCGCCTAGAGACGTGGCAAATAAGCGGGCGGGGAAGATTATGATCCAGAAATTTGTGCAAACAGCGCTGGTTTTCAGCGCAGCCATGTCAGCGCCAGCAATGGCACAGACCGGCATGGTCGCCATTCCTGAAACCAATAGCGGCGATAGCGCGTGGATTTTGACCGCGTCAGCCCTTGTGCTGATGATGACGCTTCCTGGCCTTGCCCTTTTTTATGGCGGACTGGTTCGCGCCAAAAACTTCTTATCGGTCCTCGTTCAATGCGGCGCGATTGCCGCTATCGCCTCGGTTATCTGGATTGTCATTGGCTATAGCCTCGCCTTTTCGGTCAACGGCAACGGCTTCATTGGCTCGCTTGAAAATGTCATGTTCAATGGCTTGCTCGATTCTGTCCGTGAGGGGCAGACGACAGGTGAGCTTGCCTTTGCGCTTTTCCAGATGACATTTGCGATCATTACCCCTGCCCTGATCGTCGGTGCATGGGTGGAACGCGCCCGCTTTGGCTGGGTCGTGGCGTTCAGCGCCTTATGGTCGCTGCTTGTCTATGTCCCCGTAACCCGCTGGGTTTGGGGTAGCGGTTTTCTGGCCGAACAGGGCGTCATTGATTTCGCCGGCGGCATCGTTGTGCACACCACGGCGGGGATTTCAGCGCTTGTCGTCGCGCTCATGCTTGGAAAGCGCATTGGCTTTCCCAGAACGCTTATGCTCCCCCACAGCCCCGCGCTGACAGTAGCCGGTGCCGGTCTCCTTTGGGTCGGCTGGTTTGGCTTCAACGGTGGATCGGCTTTGGCAGCGAATGACGCTGCCGCCAGCGCGATTATCAACACCCATGTCGGGGCTTCGGTGGCTGCGATTGTCTGGTTGATGATCGAACGTATCAAGGTCGGCAAGGCCACTGCCGTCGGCTTTGCAACGGGCGCAGTCGCTGGACTTGCCACGATCACACCGGCAGCAGGGGTGATTGGCCCCGGTGGCGCGATAATTCTCGGCATATTGGCAGGCGTCGTCTGTTTCTGGTTTGTTGGCCTTGTCAAAGGCACGCTGAAAATCGATGACTCGCTCGACGTTTTTGCCGTGCATGGTATCGGCGGAATACTTGGTTCCGTCCTGCTGGCGGTCTTTGCAAGCGAGGCGCTTGGCGGCGCTGGCTATGCCGAAGGTGCGGGAATGGCATCGCAATTGTGGGTTCAGGTGAAAGCCGTTGCCATCGTCGGCGCCTATTCAGCCGTGGTCACGCTCATCATCGGCTATCTGGTGTCGATGGTTGTTCCGATGCGTGTCAGCGAAGATCAGGAACGTGATGGGCTTGATATTTCAAGCCATGGCGAACGCGCTTGGGATTTGGATTAAGCCAGTCCTGCCTTGGCCTAATGCATCAGCGCATAGGAGCTGCTCGGCAAAGGCAGCGTAAAATTGTATAGCCCTTGATCGCGTTGCTACGCGACCAAGGGCAATTTTCGTTAAATGTAACCCAGCGTCAATCGCCCGTCAGGATGCGGTCCATCAATTGCTGCACAGTCGGGACGAAACCGTTCGAATAAAACGGATCCTTACCGAACAGATAGGCGCTGTGCCCTGCGAACATCAGGTTTTCATCAATGGGCGCGCCGTGCGCAATATTCTGCAATGCCTTTTGAATGCAGAAGCTGCGCGGATCGGCGAGGCGGCCAGTCGAATTATTGTCGTGGTCTTTCCACGACGAAAAGCCGCAATGCGACAGACAGCCCATGCAATCCTTCTGATCCTTGCGAATGACTTCGCCCGACGGCGGCGTCACAAACACCAATGTGTTGTCCGGCGTCTTCAAAGCGACCGTAAACCCGCGTGCATCCCATTCGCGGGCCTTCATCAGGTCCGCAGGCTTCACCCAGAAATTCTTGCCCTTCACGCCGACATCCAACTGCGCGCTATGTTCCGCATCGGCGGCCTGCACATAGGCAATCTGGCGTTCTGAACGGGCCTGCAACTCAAGCAGGAACGGATTGATGACCGCGCTTGAATAGAAACCTGTTGGCGAAAATTGATGCAACAGCACGCCGTCTTCCGGAATTTTCGTCAGCGCGTCTTTCCAACCCTGTGGAATGGGGCTTTCCTGCGTGAGCAATGGCCGCGTGCCCAGCTGGAATGCGATCTGCCCAAGTTCGGGATTATCAATCCAGTTGTTCCAGTCACGCAAGAACCATACGCCGCCCGCCATGACGATCGGCACGTCGTCCGAAATGCCTTCGGCACGCATGACATCACGCAGCGCCTTTACGCGCGGATAGGGGTCTTCGGGGCTGCGCGGATCTTCCGCGTTCGAAAGCCCGTTATGGCCACCGGCCAACCACGGATCTTCGTACACCACCGCACCCAACCATTCGGGCACCTTGTGATAGGCGCGTTTCCACAATGCACGGAATGCACGTGCGGAGCTGACGATAGGCAGATAATATACGCCATATTGCGCCGCGATTTCGGAAAGCTTGTACGGCATGCCCGCGCCACATGTGACGCCGGTAACCATACCCTTGGTCGCTTCCAATATGCCGTGCAAAATGCGCTGCGATCCGCCCATTTCCCAAAGCACGTTGATATTGATGGCGCCTTTGCCATTGGCGATTTCATGCGCCAGGCGAACCTGCGCAATGCCGCCACGGATGCCGTATTCGACCAGCTCTTCATGGCGTTCAGCGCGTGTTTTCCCATGGAAAACCTGCGGGATCATCTCGCCATTTTCATCATAGCTGTCGGCATTAACCGCCGAAACAGTGCCAATGCCACCGGCGGCAGCCCATGCGCCAGAACTTGCGTGATTGGTAGCGGCAACGCCCTTGCCGCCTTCGACCAATGGCCAAACTTCGCGGCCACCATAGATAATGGGTTTCAGACCCTTGAACACAATCACAACCCCCAATATTTATATCAAAAGCGCCGTTCAGCGTGCTCGCGCGCTATCGCAATTATCTAGCTTTGTCGCGCAAAATCGGCACGTTTCATGGCGGAGCCATATAGCTGCCGATAACGCGCAAACATTGTCTCTTCATCATATAGTGCACAGGCCAGAGCGCGGTTGGCTGTGCCCAGTTTTTCCCGAAGTCCTGCATCATTTGCCAGTTCCCTGATGGCTTGCGCCAAAGATGCCTCCTCGGTGCGCGGGACGATGAAGGGACGGTTTTCACGCGCGACGATAGTGCGCACGTCACCAACGTCCGTGGAGACCACCGGAAGGGCGCTGGTCATCGCCTCCAATAGTGCAATCGGATATTGCTCGCTATCCGAAGACAACGCAAAAATATCAAACAAGCGGATATAGCGCGCCGGGTCACGTAAGACGCCGGGCATCATCACACGGTCCGCGATGCCAAGCCGTTCTGCCTCTGCCATGATTGCACCCCGCTCGGGCCCGTCGCCGACAATCGCGAGCCGAACATTTGGTCCTGCCGATGCAACAGCGCGTACAAGCCGCGGAAGATTTTTGGCGCTACGCAGCCCTGCGATCGTGCCGACAACAATCTCGCCATTGCGTTTCTGAAAACCCGGAAAAGATCCGCGCTGCGGCCGGCGGTTAAAATGGTCGGTATCGATGCCATTTGGGAAACGACAAATCTTGTCCAGCGGCTGATGCCATATGGTTCGGGCGATATGCTCCAGCGTTTTTGAAGGAACGACCAGCGCATTCGATCGCTGCAACGCAATGGTACGAAACCAGTTTCGTCGCTTTTTCAGCCGGTCGATTTCGTCATCACCGAACCCGTCTTCATGGTGGATCAGTGGCGGCAAGCCCATGCTGCGCGTGAACAACGTGT
>JAIXYC010000014.1 GCA_027490455.1 Sphingomonadales bacterium | reverse complement strand
TGGACCGCAATGGACAGCTTGCATGAAGTCGCCAAGGCGCTCGAAGCGACACTTGGCGAGGCAGAAAGCGCAAAGCTCGCATGGAAGCCACAGGTTTTGGTCGAAGTCGACGAAGCCAATGCCGCGACCTTGCTCAAGATGATCGATGCCTTGGAAGATGATGACGACGTCCAGACCGTCTGGGGCAATTATGACGTTTCCGACGAGGTGATGGCGAAGCTGGGATGATCATTCTCGGTCTCGACCCCGGCTTGGGCACGACCGGTTGGGGCGTCATTCGCAAGGAAGGCAACCGCCTTTCGCATATCGACAATGGCGAGATTACGACCGATGCCAAGCTGCCTTTGGCGAACCGTCTCGTAATTTTGGACGAGAAACTGAGCGCCGTACTCGATCACTTCCGGCCCGATTATGCGGCGGTCGAAGAAGTGTTCGTGAACAAAAACCCGCAATCGACGTTAAAGCTTGGACAAGCGCGCGGTGTCGTGCTGCTGGGTGCGGCGCGCAACCATACGCCCGTGACTGAATATGCCACGCGGCTCGTAAAAAAATCCGTTGTGGGCACGGGCAAGGCCGAAAAAGAACAGGTGCAAGCCATGCTCCGCATCCTGCTGCCGGGGCTTAAGCTGGCGGGGCCAGATGCCGCTGACGCGCTCGCGGTCGCCATCACCCACGCGCATCACTTCAGGGGTTGATGGGTTCACGCAGAGGCGCAGAGAGCGCAGAGTATGTAGCGCATAAAGTTACATATTAATCTCTGCGTCCTCTGCGCCTCTGCGTGAAAAAATTCCGCCCTGTTCCCACGATGTTCTCTTTTGCTTGCCGATTTTGTAATGAACAGCTAACCCGCAATAATGATTGCAAAGCTATATGGCCGCATTGATGAAACGGGCGTCGACCATCTGGTGATCGACGTCAACGGCGTTGGCTATCTGGTGCAGGCAAGCGCGCGGACGCTATCGGCTTTGGGCAAGACGGATGATTTCGCCACCGTATTCACCGAAATGCAAGTGTCGGAAAACGACATGCGCCTCATCGGCTTTGCCACGCGCGAAGAACGCGACTGGTTCCGCTTGCTGACGGGCGTGCAAGGCGTTGGCGGCAAGGTTGGGCTGGCGATATTGTCTGCCATCGAACCCGCAGACCTCGCCCTTGCCATCGGCAGCGGCGACGCGGCCATGGTGGCGCGGGCAAACGGCGTTGGCCCCAAGCTGGCCAGCCGCATCGTCAATGAATTGAAGGACAAGGTCGGCGCGCTTGCTGGCATCGGCGGCGGTGCGAAACTGATGGCGACGGGGGCAGCCGCCGGAAACCATGCACAAGACGCAATGTCCGCGCTCGCAAACCTCGGCTTCAAGCCCGGCGAGGCCGGAAATGCCGTGGCGCAGGCCGTCGAAGAACTCGGCCCCGACGCGACGCTCGATGCGCTGGTCCGGCTGGCGTTGAAAAGGGCTTCGCGGTGACCATCAAGGGCGACGGTATCGAACATTATGACTGACGACGACCGCCTCACCACGCCGGACAAACGGCCGGAAGATATTGACGCCGCGCTGCGTCCCAAAACGCTTGCCGAGTTCATCGGGCAAGCGGCCGCGCGGGACAATTTGCGCGTGTTTATTGAGGCGGCGAAGGGGCGCGGGCAGCCGTTGGACCATGTGTTGTTCTTTGGCCCGCCGGGGCTTGGCAAGACGACATTGGCGCAGATTGTGGCCAAGGAAATGGGCGTCGGTTTCCGCGCGACATCCGGTCCGGTCATCGCCAAATCGGGCGATCTGGCCGCGTTGCTCACTAATTTGGAGGATGGCGACGTCCTGTTCATTGACGAAATCCACCGGCTCAGCCCCGTGGTTGAGGAAATCCTCTACCCCGCGATGGAAGACCGTGCGCTCGATATAATGATCGGCGAAGGGCCATCGGCGCGCTCGGTGCGAATTGATTTGCCGGCGTTCACGCTGATCGGTGCAACCACGCGGCAGGGTTTGCTGACCACGCCCTTGCGTGACCGCTTTGGCATTCCGGTGCGGCTCAATTTCTACACGCATAGCGAGCTTGAGCTGGTCGTAACCCGCGCCGCGCGCTTGCTGGATCTCGGCATTGCGCCCGATGGCGCGAACGAGATTGCGAAACGTGCACGGGGTACGCCCCGCATCGCCGGTCGCTTGCTGCGCCGCGTCCGTGACTTTGCCAATGTCGCAGGCGAGCCCGTCGTCACCGCAAAAATCGCCGATAGCGCGCTTAACCGGTTGGAGGTCGACGCACTTGGTCTTGATGCAATGGACCGGCGCTATCTACATATGATCGCCGACATTTATCGCGGCGGCCCCGTAGGCGTCGAAGCGCTGGCCGCTGGCCTGTCTGAGCCACGCGACACCATTGAGGATGTCGTTGAACCTTATCTGCTGCAACTCGGCCTTATCGCCCGCACAGCGCGTGGCCGTTGCCTCAACGCCCCGGGTTGGAAACATCTTGGCCTCAACCCGCCAGCAGGATCGCAGGACGGATTATTTGATGCATAGCGATATGCCGAGTCCCTAAGGCGACAAATTGCGCGGTTGTCCTTTAAAAAGCCTTCCCGCCGGACTCTAAAGTGGTTAACAAATTTCTCGATGCCTATGCCCACCCCCTATCAAGGCCATTTCGACGGCACACAGCACCTGTTTGCCGTGCGGGTCTATTTTGAGGACACCGATTTTTCGGGTGTGGTCTATCATGCGCGCTATCTGCATTTCATGGAACGCGCCCGTTCGGACATGCTGGCCTGCGTCGGCATTGACCAGCGTCATGTGCACGCGGAGGGCCAAGGCGCCTATGCGGTCACCGAAATGAACATCAAATATCGACGCCCCGCCCATTTTGACGATGCCTTGGTTGTGATCAGCACCGTTGAGGCCGTGCGCGCGGCAAGTTGTGATATTCATCAAACAGTCATGCGCGGCGACGAAATACTCACCGAGGCGCGGGTGACCGCTGCCTTTGTTTCACCCGACGGCAAGCCCCGCCGGCAACCCGCGCATTGGGTTGCGGCGTTTCAGCCCATCATAAACCGACACGCAGAATAGGAAGATCATGGACCTGCTCATCGCGACCCAAAATGTGGGTTTTTCACCGATTAAATTGTTTCTCGACGCTGACCTTGTGGTCAAGGCGGTCATCATCGGCCTCGCGCTCGCCAGCATTTGGGTGTGGACGATCATCATCAGCTTCACGATCAAAATGTCGGGTATCAGCCGCCAGAGCGAGAAGTTTGAAAGCGAATTTTGGGAAAGCGATGATATCGGGGCTTTCGCCAAAACACATAGCCAGAGCGCATTGCCCGTCGCCAAGGTATTTGCCGCAGGCATGACCGAGTGGCGGCGTTCGACCAACGGCAAAACCATTGACCGTGCCGGAACGCGCGAGCGGTTATCGACGGCTATGGACGCAATGATTGCGGCAGAAACCGACCGTTTGGCCAACCGTTTGAACTTTCTGGCGACCACAGGATCGGTCGCACCCTTCATTGGCCTGTTCGGAACCGTCTGGGGCATCATGCGCAGCTTTGCCGCGATTGCAGCCGAACAGAATTCAAGCCTGGCCGTCGTCGCGCCGGGCATTGCAGAGGCGCTTTTCGCGACCGCCATTGGCCTGTTCGCGGCTATTCCGGCGGTCATCGCCTATAACCGCTTCTCACACCGGTTGAACCAATATGAAGCCCGCATGGGACGCTTTGCCGATGGCTTCCACGGCACGCTGTCGCGTGAGTTGGAGCATGAGGTTTAACGATGGCCATGAACATATCTTCGGGCCGAAGCGGTGGCCGCGGCAGGCGTCGCGGCGGACGGCGCGCGCCCATGGCGGACATCAACGTCACGCCCTTTGTCGATGTCATGCTCGTTCTGTTGATCATCTTCATGGTCACCGCGCCCTTGCTCGTCACGGGCGTGCCGGTTGAGCTTCCCGAAAGCCGCGCAAATACGCTTGAGCAGCCGCAGGAGCCCATCGAAATTGCCATCGATCAATCCGGCACGACCTTTATCGACGGCACGCAAGTGGCACCGAGCGAGCTGCCCGCGCGGCTTGAAGAAATTGCCGGCGCGCAAGACGCGGCAAAGCCACGCCAGATCATGCTGCGCGGGGATACGTCGATCAGCTATGGCCAAATGATGCGCGTGATGGGCGAACTGAACCGCGCAGGGCTGAATAGCGTGAGCTTGGTCACCACTGGTTCATCTGGCGAAAACTAACGATATGGCGATGGATCGGGTCGAGAAAGTCGGACTGGGCGCTGCGATTGGCGGCCATGTCATATTGCTGGGCGTATTTGGCCTGGGTCTTTTGGCATCCGCGAACACCATCAAAAAGCAGGAATCGATTTCGGTTTCGCTGGTGGGTGAAATTGCCGATGTCTCGACTGCGCCCGACGCCATTCAGGAAGAGTCCGCACCGCCAGCCGCTGGCGACACCGCGCCGAGCGAACCGCCGCCTACCCCAACGCCGGTAATGAAAATGGAAAAGCCGGTGGCCAAGCCAGTGCAGAAGCCGGCAAAGCCGGACACTAAGCCGCCCGTTGCGAAGGTAGCGGCCAAGAAAGAGCCGGTGAAGCAACCGCCAGCCAAAGCCACAACTCCAACCAAGCCCGGCGGGCTCAGCCGCAGTTTCGAAGACAGCATCAGCAATATCGGCAAGGCACCCGGCGCTGGCAAAGCCGTTGGCACGCCTGCTGCAAAGACGGCGACGGAAGTGCGCCGCTCAGTCGGCATCAGCATCGCTGGCCAAATCCGCAGCCGCGTTCGGGCATGCGCGCCATCGGGTATCGACATCAACAAAATCGAGACATTCGTAACGCTCAGCCTTGAACCATCGGGCAAGCTTACGTCCGTACGCTTTGACAGGCAGGTCGGCGTGACCGATAGCAACCAACCACAGGCTGGACCGTTAAAGGACTGCATCTTGCAAGCCGTGCGCGCGGCATCCCCCTATGACGGGCTGGACCCCGAATATCATGACGTCTGGAAAACCCACGCGCTTCGCTTGCGCGCCACGGGATAAAGGAATGAACTATATGACCTCCTTCTCATTTTACCGGAAGCTTGCTTCATTCCTGCTTCTGATTGTCGGCAGTCACAGCGTCATGGCGCAAACCCCGCCGCCTGCGCCTGATACAGATGAGCCGGAACTGGTCGAGTTTGACACGTCCAAGACGCGCTCCATTGCCGTGCCCGCACTTGTGGCCCCTGCCCCTGTCGATACGCCGGCGGGGAACAGCGCCGCACTTGGCCGTCAAATCGCTGAAGTCATCTCATCCAACTTGCGCGCATCGGGTGTGTTTGAAACACAGGGCCCCAACGGCCTGCGCGCCATCTCGCTTGGCGAAGTAACGGCGCCCCAGTTTGATTATTGGAAAGGGCGTCCAGTTGAACAGCTTGTGCAAGGTTTCGTCCGCGTGGGCGGCGACGGCAATCTGACGGTTGGTTGTTATTTATATGACGTCGGCTTTGGCAATGAAACCACGCGCCTTGGTTTCAACGTGCCGCCGCGCGAATGGCGCAGGGCCGCGCACAAATGTGCCGATGCGATTTATTCGCGCCTCACCGGAGAGCTGCCATTTTTTGACAGCCGCATTGCCTATATTGCCGAAACGGGTCCCAAGGGCAAACGCGTCAAACGCCTCGCTATCATGGATTCAGATGGCGCAAACCACCGCTTCATCACCAATGGCCAGTCCACGGCGCTGACACCGCGTTTCTCGCCCAACTATAAATCGATCCTATATTTGTCTTATGTCGACGGCAATCCACGCATCTATGTCTATGATATTGATGCGGGTCGGCAACGGTTGATTACGCAATCGCGCAACCCGACCTTTGCCCCGCGCTGGTCGCCCGATGGGAAGACCATATTATATTCCATGGCGGTTGCGGGGAACACCGACATCTACAAGATTTCGGCAAGCGGCGACGGCACGCCCGTCAAGCTGACAACATCCCCCGGCATCGACGTCGGGGGAAGCTTCTCCCCCGATGGTCGCCAGATTGTATTCGAAAGCGACCGGTCGGGCAGCCAGCAAATCTATGTCATGAACGCTGATGGATCCAACCAACGGCGGATCAGCTTTGGTTCGGGGCGGTACGCGACCCCTGAATGGAGCCCACGGGCGGACCTGATTGCCTATACCCGCATTGCGGGCGACTTCCGCGTGGGCACGATGCGCCCCGATGGTTCGGGCGAGCGGCTGTTGACCGACAGCTGGCAGGATGAGGCCCCGACATGGGCGCCAAATGGCCGCGTTATCCAGTTTTTCCGCACGGCGAAGGGCAGCGGCAAAACCAGTATTTGGCAAGTCGACCTTACAGGATCGAACGAACGCCAATTGCCAACGCCGGTTGACGGATCGGACCCTGCATGGGGGCCGGTATTGCCGTGAGTGCGTTTAGATCTTATTTCTGATAAAGTTTCCGCTACACAGATGCGGGCAAGCCGAAGGAGAAGACCATGAAGACAAACACTATCAAGATGGCCGCCATATTACTGGCATCGACCGCACTGGTTGCAGGCTGCGGCAAGAAAAAGGTCGAGGAACTGCCACCTGCGGCCGAAGGCACAAATTATGGCCCGCCCCCAGCGGCCCCGATTGTCGAAGCGAACCCGATCGTTCCGGGCAGCCAGGAAGATTTCCTCCAGCAAGTTGGCCAATTTGGCGACCGCATTTTGTTTGAAACCGATCGTTTCAATGTGGATGCCGAAGATCAGGCAACGTTGCAGCGTCAGGCGCAGTGGCTCGCCCGTTATCCCAACGCCCGCATCACCGTGGAAGGCCATGCCGACGAACGCGGAACACGCGACTACAACCTCGCGCTCGGCGAACGCCGCGCCAATGCTGCCAAAAATTACCTGACCTCAATCGGTGTCGACGCAAGCCGCATCGAAACCGTCAGCTATGGCAAAGAACGCCCATCGGCTTTGGGTTCGGACGAACAAGCCTGGGCACAAAATCGCCGCGCGGTGACGGTTACCATCAAATAAAATTAAGAGCGTACATGCCATTCAACGAGCGTCATGCTGAACCTGTTTCAGCATGACGCCTGGCATGCAAGCCGCGCTTATCGAAGCGCGTCGCTTGTTTACATCGGTTTTCTTGACAAGGCTTTTCACTTTCGCACATGTTGTGTGAAATTTTGGGGGCCGCAATTTCATGTACGACGACCTATCTCAACGGCATAGCGCATTTCGTTTCCATGGCAGCTGGCTCGAATTTGCCCGCATCGCCTTTCCCAACCTTTTGCTGACCATTGTCACGCTCGGCATATATCGGTTTTGGGCAACCACCCGCGAACGCGAATATCTGTGGAGCAAGACGGACTTCATTGATGAGCGTCTGGAATGGACGGGCAAGGGCATGGAGCTTTTTGTCGGCTTCATCATGGCTTTCCTGCTGATCGGCCTACCCCTCATCGTCATTCAATTGATATCGCAGGGGCTGATTTTCCGCGGCGAGGCAATCCTCGCGGCAGTCATGACCCTGATGATGTTCCTGCTGCTATTTTACCTGACGGGCGTCGCATATTTCCGTGCGCTCCGGTACCGGCTGAGCCGGACCTATTGGCGCGGTATCAGAGGGGGCAGCGACGACCCCGGTTTTCAATATGGCGTGGCCTATATGTGGAAAAGCGTCGTGGGTTGGCTGCCCATTTTTTTGGCTGTGCCATGGTCGATGATTTCCCTTTGGAATGACCGCTGGAACGCCATGAGCTTCGGGCCGCATCGCTTTTCAGCAACGGCCGAGTGGAAGCCGCTAATGAAGCGTTATTTGTTATTCTACCTCGTGCCGTTTTTGGTGTTCATAGGTGCCGTGGTGTTTGGCATCAGCATGGCTGCTTCGGGTGGGACACCCGACACACTTGGAAGCACGGGAATGGCAGTTGGTGCGATATTTGCGGTCGTCGCCGTGCTGTCCTTTTACCTCTTCCTACCGCTGGCGGCGCTTGCCTATTACAGCAAATATTTCCGCCTCGCGGTCGGTGGCTTGCGTTTACACAATCTGGAATTTGACTTCCGCGCACGGGCACCGGACTGGATCCTGTTCTTCCTCGCCAACATGGCGATTGTCATCTGCACCTTGGGCATTGGCTATATCTTCATGCCGTACCGCAACTGGAAATTCTTCGTCGACCATATGGAAGCCTATGGCGAGATTAACATCGACGATCTGACCCAGTCGGAAACCGTGGTGGCCAAGCATGGCGAAGGCTTGCTCGACGCATTTGATGTGGGGGCGATTTAGCCAATGTCTGCCTTTTTCGACGCGTGGCATTATGACGGCAAAAGCGCCGTGCGACGCAAGGTCGAGGTACAAATCATTGGTCGGCAATTCTTTTTGTTGGAAACCGAACGGCGACATGGCCCGTTCGCATTTTCCGATGTCGAATATGTCACGCACAAGGAGGATGCCGACGTCTATGGATTAAAGGGAGCGGACGGATGGCGCTTAATGCTTTCCGGGCCAGTGCCGACGGACCTCAACGCTATGCTGCCGGCACCGCGCAATTATGGCGGTTGGGTGGACAGGCTTGGCTTTGGCAAAGCGGCGGTCGCCTTCACCTTGGCCAGCGCAGCGGCGGTCGCCGTCGTTCTGTTGAGCCCGCAATGGCTGGCACCACTGATCCCTTCCAGCGTTGACGAGAAGCTTGGCGATGCGCTTGTGGGCGATTTCGGCGGCCGGTTCTGCAGCACGCCTGCCGGAGACGCAGCACTGAAAAAGCTTGTCGCGTCGCTCGATGCCCATCCGGACGACTTGCAGGTGGAGGTCGCCAAAATTGACATGATAAATGCCGTGGCGCTGCCCGGTGGCAATGTCATCCTGTTCGACGGCCTCGTCAAACAAGCGCGCTCGCCCGATGAGGTTGCTGGCGTATTGGCGCATGAAATCGGCCATGTCCGTGAAAAGCATGTGATGCAGGCTTTGCTTCGCCAAATGGGCCTTGCGGTCGTTCTGGGTGGCATTGATGGCAATAGTGGCGCGCTGGTCAACAACATGCTGTCCATGAGCTACAGCCGCGATTCCGAAGCGGAGGCCGATGCCCATTCGATGAAAGCGCTTGGCGGTGCGAATATCTCGCCCATTGGCACTGCATCATTTTTTGACCGGCTTTCCGAACTGGATGGCAGCGCAAGCTCCAGCACATCGGACAATGGCATAGCGGGATATATGTCGAGCCACCCGCTGTCGCGGTCACGCAAAGACGCGTTTGAGAAGAGCATCGTTAAAGGCAAAAACTATAAACCCGCCTTAACCCCGACCGAGTGGACGGAGTTGAAAACAATGTGCACGCAGGATCGCAAAGCGAAATCGGGCTTCGGCTTTGATTTTAACTGAGCGATTGTTTAAGCTACGGTAGTTTTTGAAGGAAAGGCTCCCATGTTCAACCGCCTCTTTGTCGAACATCCCAAAAGCGTCGATGAAACTTATGTCGAACATTTTGGCGTCGCCAGCCGATTTGGTTTTGCGATGATCTGGGGTGGGATGAAGGCGCTGGTGCATGCGTTCGTTCCCGGTCTTTGCATCACATCCGGCAGCGATACCGTGAAGCGGTTGAACCACATCATGGTCGAGCAGCGCCGCGCCAAGGGGCAGGATGTCACCCAAATGCTGACCGTCGATTGGGTGATTTGACCCTGCCAGACCCCGTTTTGACAGAATCAGCACCACATTTTGCCGTTCGCCATGACGGCATAAAATTGGCCTATCGCCTGACCAAAGGCAGCGGTCCGACGCTTGTTTTTCTGCCGGGCTATATGTCCGATATGCAGGGTGGCAAGGCAACGGCGCTGTGCGCTTGGGCAGAGGCGCAAGGCATCGGCATGCTGCGGCTCGATTATTCGGGTTGCGGTGAGAGCGAAGGTGCATTTGAAGACGGCACGCTGAATATCTGGCGTGATGACGTTCTGGCGGTCATTGCCCACGCGCAAGTCGGGCCCTTAATCTTGGTTGGCTCGTCCATGGGTGGATGGCTCATGCTGCTGGTGGCCGAAGCGCTTGGCGCGCAGGTCATGGCGCTGGTGGGCATCGCCGCAGCCCCCGATTTCACCGACTGGGATTTCAACGACGCCGACCGCGCGACGATGGCCGCCGACGGACGCATCGAGCGCCCAAGCGATTATGGCTATGACCCCATGGTCATCACCCGCGCCTTTTGGCAATCCGGACAAGATAATCTGCGGCTGAATGGCGAAATCGGCATCGATTGCCCGGTGCGGTTGATCCACGGGCAGTGCGACCCTGACGTGCCTTGGCAAACGTCTTTAAGCCTAGCTGCCCAGCTTCGTTCATCCGACGTGCAGACCATCTTGGTAAAGGATGGCGACCACCGGCTTTCGCGCGATGCAGATATTGCCTTGTTGATCGACAGCGTGGCGAAGCTGGTCTGACCTTATTGACGGAGCGCCCGTGCTAAATCTGCTACCAAGTTTGCTGTTCATCGCGGCGCCCGCTTCCGCGCAACCATTGCCCACGCTGAACGAAGTCCAATTTGATGAGTGCATCAAACTCGCCGGGGCTGATCCTGCATCTGCGGTCACCGAGGCAAGCCTATGGACGCAGCAAGGCGGCGGATATCTTGCGCGCGCGTGCCATGGTTATGCGCTTGCGACCGATTTTAAATTCGACCTTGCGATACCCATGCTGACCGAGGCGGCCAAATTGGCCGAGGACAAGGGGGATCCCCGCGCGGCGCGTTTCTGGGCGCAGGCGGGCAATGCTGCCCTTGCAGCCGATACGCCCGATGCGGCATTGGCGGCATTGGACAAAGCGCTTGCCTCCCAAACCCTAGAAAGCACAGAACGCGCCGATAGCGAGGTCGATCGCGCGCGCGCTTTGGTTGCGTTGAATAGACCAGCCGATGCCGAAGCTGCGTTGACGACCGCACGAAAGCTGTCGCCCGAAAATGGCACGGCATGGTTGTTATCGGCGACATTGGCGCGGCGGATGAACAAGCTGCCCGACGCGCTAAGCTATATCCAGACGACAGCGGCGCTTCTGCCGCGTGATGCCGCGGTCGCATTGGAGGCGGGCAATATTGCCATTGCCGCAGGTGACGAAGCTGCGGCGCGCAAGCAATGGGAACAAAGCATCGCGATCGCACCCAACAGCCGTCAGGCGGCGAGCGCGACGGCACAATTGGCAGCATTGGCCGCCAGCGCGCCGCCGTCTACAGAACCGCAATCGCGATGATATTCAGCCTGCGCGCCCCTTGCGCCTGTAGCTGTCACGGTCCATTGTCTATGCGAACCCACTGGGGGCGAATACAGACAGCGCCATGAACGGAGCGAATATGCCGACGAAATATCTCCACACGATGATCCGCGTGACGGACCCAGAAGCAACGGTCGCGTTTTTCAAATTGATTGGGCTGGAGGAAGTCCGCCGTTTCGACAGCGAAGCTGGCCGCTTCACGCTCATTTTCCTCGCCGCGCCCGGACAAGACGGTGTGGCGGAAGTGGAGTTAACCCACAATTGGCCACCCGCCGATGGCAGCGCACCCGAAACCTATGATGGCGGACGCAACTTTGGCCATTTGGCGTACCGCGTCGATGATATTTACGCGACGTGCCAAACGCTGATGGACGCAGGCGTCACGATCAACCGGCCGCCACGCGACGGCCATATGGCGTTTGTGCGTACCCCCGACGGCATTTCGATTGAACTGTTGCAAGAGGGCAATCTTCCGCCCGCAGAACCTTGGGTCAGCATGCCCAATGTTGGGGTGTGGTAATGGCGATTGAAATTGTCCGCGTTCCTGTCCTGTCCGACAATTATGTCTGGCTGGTCCATGACGCAACAAGCGGTGAGACCCTCGTGATCGACCCGGCTGTGGCAGAACCGGTGCTTGCGGCGGCTGAGGCGCGCGGATGGAAGATTACGCAAATCTGGAATACCCATTGGCACCCCGACCATGTCGGCGGCAATGCGCAGATTAAGGCCGCAACAGGCTGCGTCATCACAGTGCCAGCGGCAGAGGCGGAACGGATTTCGACGCTTGACGTTCAGGTCCGCGGCGGAGACGTCGTGCAACTGGGTGACGTGCGGGCGATGGTCCTCGACGTTCCGGCCCATACGGCAGGGCACATCGCTTATCATTTCGAAACCGAGCAGGTCGCTTTTGTCGGCGACACTTTGTTCGCAATGGGCTGTGGCCGCTTGTTCGAAGGCACCGCTGCGCAGATGTACGACAATATGCGCAAGCTTGAAGCGTTGGGCGATGATACGGCCATCTATTGCGCGCACGAATATACGTTAAGCAACGCGCGCTTTGCCGTGACAATAGAGCCTGACAATGCCGCGCTTCAGCAGCGTGTATCGGACGTTGTCGCCGCGCGCGAACGCGGCGAGGCAACGGTGCCGACAACGATTGCACTGGAACGCGCGACCAACCCGTTCATGCGCGCACGCTCCGTAGAGGAATTGGCGGCACGGCGGGCGGCAAAGGACGCAGCCTAAAAATCAGTGAAAGTCACGGGATTTGGGCAAGATCCGCACATCGCGTGGGTGGCTGCCACGCGGGGCATGTGGCCGTGCAAATTCATCAATTTTGGGTTTCCCGACATTGGCCTGATGCATCTCGGACAATCGCGCCAGATCGTCGGTGCGGTCGATAATATTCGTCGCCATCAGGTGCACCACGCCTTCCTTGCTGCGCTGAATTTCGCCTTCGGCAATAATCAGCCGTGACGCCATGACGGCGCGGCGTTGCCGATCAAATAACCGCGCCCATAATAAAATATTGGTCACGCCACTTTCATCCTCAATCGTGATGAAAATCGCATTGCCCTTGCCGGGGCGCTGCCGGACCAGCACGACACCAGCCACGCGCACCCGCTTGCCGTTCTTGACTGCGTTGGCCTCAGCGCAGCTCAGCACGCCCTCGCTTGCAAACATCCCGCGCAGGAACTGCATCGGGTGTCCCTTTAGCGACAGCCGGGTCATCTGATAATCCGCCGCGACATGTTCGCTGGCGGGCATCGCGGGCAACATCGCATCGGCCTCCGCGCCGAGCTCGCGCGCCTTCGCGGCCGCAAATAGCGGTAGCTCGTCCGAAGGCGTCCGCCGCGCTTCCCACGCGCCCTCTCGCCGGTCAAAACCCAATGATCGCACAGCGTCGGCATCGGCAAGCAAGTGCACTGCGGCCGGTGGCAGCGCGGCACGGCGCGCCAAATCTTCGATAGATGCAAATGGCCGATGCCGGGCAATGGCGTGCGCCCACACCGCCCGAAACCCGTCTATCTGCCGCATCCCCAATCGCAGCGCGCCTTGCTCGATTGCATTATCCCAATTGCTCGCATTGACGTCTATCGGCCTGACCTCCACCCCATTTTCCTGCGCATCGCGGACAATCTGCGCCGGAGCATAAAAGCCCATGGGTTGCGAATTGAGTAAGGCGGCGGCGAAAATGGCCGGATGATAATGTTTGATCCACGACGACACATAGACCAGCCGCGCAAAAGACAGCGCATGGCTTTCGGGGAAGCCATATGATCCGAAACCCTGAATTTGGCCAAAGCAGCGCTGGGCAAAGTCACGTTCATAGCCGCGCCGCACCATGCCTTCGACCATCATCGTTTCGAAATGCTCCATCCCGCCGACATTGCGAAACGTCGCCATCGCCTTGCGCAAGCGGTTGGCATCGGCCTCGCTGAATTCAGCAGCGGTGATCGCAAGGTTCATCGCCTGCTCCTGAAACAGTGGCACGCCCAATGTTTTGCCAAGCACATGTTTCAGCTCATCCTGAGGATATGGCGCGGCTGGCGAGGGATATTCGACCTTTTCCTCCCCATTACGTCGCCGCAAATAAGGGTGCACCATATCGCCTTGAATGGGGCCGGGGCGGACAATCGCGACTTGAATAGTAAGGTCATATAGGCTGCGCGGTTTCATGCGCGGTAGCATGTTCATTTGCGCCCGGCTTTCGACCTGAAACACGCCCAGGCTCTCACCTCTGCACAACATGTCATAAACATTGGGATCGTCGGAATCGATGTCGACCTTCAGGTCATAATCGCCAATCCCCTGTTCGCGCATCATGTCATAGGCCTTGCGTATGCAGGTCAGCATACCCAGCGC
>JAIXYC010000053.1 GCA_027490455.1 Sphingomonadales bacterium | reverse complement strand
TTTGTGCGGGTAGGGGGCGACCGGCAGATTAGGGTCGATGTGCGCTTTGTCTCAGCCACCGCCTGTGATTTGGCGATTGAGATTGCGGAGGGGCGGTTTCGCGAGGATCTCTTCTATCGCCTCAATGTTGTTCCCGTTGAAATTCCGCCACTGTCCGGCCGTCGGGAGGATATTCCGGACCTCGCCAATCATTATGCGGCGCGCTTTGCTTCGGAACATCGCATTCCACCACCCTATTTTTCCGATGACGCCATGGCCGCGCTTCAGGCGTGTGAATGGCCGGGAAATGTCCGCCAGTTGCGCAATATCATTGAGCGGACGATCATATTGGCACCCGCAAACCGGATACATATGATTGAAGCGGACATGCTGCCCTCGGAAGTCATCAACAGCTATGAAGGCACGGAGCATAATGTCACGTCGCTGATGGGCGCGCCCCTGCGTGAGGCGCGCGAAGCGTTTGAACGCGAATATCTGCGCGTGCAGATTAAGCGCTTTTCAGGCAATATTTCCAAGACGGCGGCCTTTGTCGGGATGGAGCGTTCTGCACTGCATCGCAAGCTGAAGCTACTTGGCATTTCCGTGCGGAAAAACGGCCTAGAGGAGGGGGAAGATAACGACGCATGAGCCCAATTGCGCCGTCTGCAGTCCTCGTGTATACGCTCTTTTGCCTCGGCTCACTCCCTTTTAGGGTCTCCCGTTAAGCCGAGCACAACAAAAATATAATCGGATAATAATAATGACTGAAAAGAATAACGGACTGCAAGATCTGTTTCTGAACTCGCTCAGAAAATCAAAAACACCGGTGACCATGTTTTTGGTCAAAGGTGTAAAGCTTCAAGGCGTAGTCACCTGGTTTGACAACTTCTCCGTGCTATTGCGCCGTGATGGCATGTCTCAGCTGGTCTATAAGCACAGCATTTCCACGATTATGCCATCTGCCTCACCCGATCGGTCGGTGTTTGATGATATGATGAGCCGGACCAGCCACCGTGCAGGCATGCTGCAGGATGTGTTTTTGCATGCGATGTGCGACAAGAAGGAGCCTGTCACGACATTCCTCGTCAATGGTGTGATGCTTCAGGGTGGTATTGCGGCCTATGACCTGTTTTCGGTTTTGCTGGAACGCGATGGCACGACGCAGCTGGTGTATAAGCATGCCATATCGACCATTCAGCCTGAACATCCCGTAAATCTCGCCGAATATAATCAGGGCGTGGATGAGGATGATATTTGAGCGTTTTTGAACGGAGCGAAACCGACGAATTTGCGCGCGGCGCGCGTGCGTTGGTCATTTACCCCGAATTGCCCGGACGGGCTTCGGTAGGGCCAGAGGCGCGACTTGCCGAGGCCGAGGGCCTTGCCTTGGCCATTGGCCTGAATGTCGTCCAGAAAAAGCATTTTCGCGTGCGTTCGCCGCGCGCGGTTACCTTGCTTGGTGGCGGGCAGGTCGAAGAAATCGCCCAGATAGGCAAGGACTCGGAAATTGACCTGCTCATCGTCGATGCGTCTTTGACCGCTATTCAGCAGCGCAATCTGGAAGAGCGGACCGGATTGAAAACCATTGACCGTACCGGGCTCATCCTCGAAATTTTTGGCGAGCGTGCGGCAACAGCCGAAGGGCGGTTGCAGGTTGAGCTGGCCCATTTGGATTATCAAGCCGGTCGCTTGGTGCGCAGCTGGACGCACTTGGAACGGCAGCGTGGTGGCTTCGGCTTTTTGGGTGGCCCGGGCGAAACGCAGATTGAGGCCGACCGTCGGATGATCCGCGACCGGATGGCACGCCTTCGCCGCGAGCTTGAGGAAGTGAAGCGAACACGGTCTTTGCACCGTGCGCGCCGCAAACGGGCGCCTTGGCCAGTGATCGCTTTGGTTGGCTATACCAACGCCGGCAAATCGACCTTGTTCAACAGCCTGACCCGCGCGACGGTGTTGGCCGAAGATATGCTTTTTGCGACGCTGGACCCCACCATGCGCGAAATTTCCTTGCCGGGGGTGGAAAAGGCGATTTTGTCGGACACGGTGGGATTCGTCTCCGACCTGCCAACACAATTGGTTGCGGCGTTTCGCGCCACGCTCGAAGAAGTGATCTCGGCCGATATCATTGTGCATGTGCGTGATATTTCGCACAGCGAAACCGATGCGCAACGTGATGACGTCCTCCAAATCCTGCGCGATTTAGGCGTGTTGGACGATGAAGATGCCGCAAACCAACCGCGGATGTTGGAGGTCTGGAACAAGATTGACCTACTCGATGCCGAAAAACGTGAGGATCTGTCGGCGCTTGTTCAGCGTAATGATGATTTGCTGATGATGTCAGCGCAGACGGGTGAGGGCGTTGATGCCTTTAAGGCGCATCTGTCCGCGCTGATTGCCAAGGGCAATCTCGTGCGGTCGGTTCGTTTAAAGGCTAGCGATGGTGCTGCGCTCGCTTGGATTCACGCGCGCGGAACAATCAACAGCCAGATTGTCGATGAAGACCTCGTCACCGTCGAAGCCTCACTCAGCCGCCAATTATGGGGCCAATTCGATAAGCAGTTCGCCCAAATAGAGGCCTGATTATTTCGCTTCCTTTGCCTTCGCCTGTTGCCAAAGTCGTTCTTTTTCGTCGAGTGACAGGGCAGAAAAAGCATCGCCAGCGGAATCTTCCATATCCCGAAAGCGACGTTCGAACTTTGCACTTGCGGATTTCAACGCGGTTTCGGCGTCAACGTCGTGAAACCGGGCGAAGTTGACAACGGCGAACAACAAATCACCAATTTCTTCGGCCACATGTTCAACTGAGGTGGCTGTTGCAACTTCTTCTAATTCTTCAATAATCTTGTCTCGCGCGCCCGACTGATCTGGCCAATCAAAGCCGGTTCGTGCGGCGCGCTTTTGAATTTTTTGCGCGCGCAATAATGCGGGGAGGGCGCGGGCCACGCCGGCTAAGGCGCTGTTGTCCGAACCGGCTTCGCGTTCGGTGGCTTTGATCGTTTCCCAATTGTCCGGAATGCTATGGGTTGGTGCGTCGTTTTCGCCGAACACATGCGGGTGGCGGCGGACCATTTTGTCGCAAATGCTGCGGACTACGTCGTTAAAATCGAACTGACCGATTTCAGACGCCATCTGGCTGTGGAATACGACTTGGAGGAGCAGGTCGCCCAATTCGTCTTTTAACGCGTCGAGATCTCCATTCTCAATGGCGTCAGCAACTTCATAGGCTTCCTCGATCGTATATGGCGCAATTGTCGAGAAATCTTGCTCCAGATCCCAAGGGCATCCGGTTTGCGGATCGCGCAATCGCGCCATAATCTCTGTGAGAGGGGTAATATCAGCCTGCATCGGTCCAGCCATAAATAAGTTCGATAATATATATTATGTTAAGTAAAATTGAATAACGTCGGTTTAAGCGCGTTGAATCGAGCCATCATCATTGCTTTAACGTCATGACATTTCCCTCAACCTTCCAGCTTTGCATGCTGTCGAGAAAGTTCATGCCAAGGACATTGGTGTCGCCGAAACTTTCAGACACTACAACGTCATGTTGTCCCAATTTGCGCGATCCAATCTTCACCGATTGAATGATACCGCGCTGCGCCGTTACGCGACCATTTGCTGTATTCAGGAATACCGGATATCCGTTCGCGTCCACTTCGATGCCCGTTTCACGCGCCGTATCGGCGTTTACGGCTGTGGTCGTCGCGCCGCTATCGATCATGAACCGCACCGGCTTTCCATTCACGTCAAGCTGAAGCCAATAATGGCCGTCATCCTGCCGCCTGATGGCGATTTCGCCGCCGCTTACGTTCTGGCCAGCTGTGCCGGAAATGTCGGCCTTTACGCGCTCCCAGACGGCCTTAAATTCGAACCGGAAGCTGAATATTGCGAACAACGCCGCGAATATCGCTATCCATGCAAATGCCGCTTTGGCGACATATCCCAATGGCAAACGCCGCGCCGCCAGCGAGCTCAATAACAACAAGATGCACACGACGCCCCAGATTAGCGATGGGCCGTTTTCCATGATATTCATCGTACAGCCTTGGAAAACAGAGTGTAGAAATTGTCTGAAGTCTGTTTAGCCAGCGTGTCCACCTCAACACCGCGCAATTGCGCCACGTAACGCGCGGTATCCGCCACAAATGCGGGCTCGCCAGTCTTTCCACGATGCGGAATAGGTGCCAAAAACGGGGCGTCGGTTTCGACCAACAGCCGGTCCACAGGCAGCCATTTGGCCACCTCTTGAAGATCTTGGGCATTCTTGAACGTTACGATACCCGACAGCGAAATATATAGGCCAAGGTCCAATGCCGTGCGCGCAAATTCTGCGCTTGCGGTGAAGCAATGAATGACGCCGGTGAATGCACCCTTGGACATTTCGTCGCGCAATATGTCGGCCGTTTCCGCCTCGGCATCGCGTGTATGAATGATGATGGGAAGCCCGGTGTCCCGTGACGCCGTGATGTGTTCGCGAAAGGACAGGCCCTGTTGCGCCCGGTCACTGTGATCGTAGTAAAAATCGAGCCCAGTTTCGCCAATTGCGACGACACGTGGGTGCGCCGCACGCGCGATAAGTTTGGCAGCATCAATGCCTATATGCTGGTCCGCCTCATGTGGGTGAATGCCGACAGACGCCCACACGTCGGGTTCCTGTTCGGCAAGCCCGATAACCTCGTCCCACTCGCGCTCACGGGTCGAAATGTTGAGCATGGCAGACACACCGCTGTTTCTTGCGCGCGCAAGTATCTCGGCCTGCTGCTCGACTAAGCCTTTATAATTCAGGTGGCAGTGGGAATCGACGAACATCAGGCCGCAGTCCCCTCCTCCGCTGGCATCTCCAATCGGGGGAATAGACCGACAGGCTGGGCAATTTGGTAATTGCTCTCGGCCAAAGGTGAATACCAGTGCGATCCTGCCGCATGGAAGTTCCGCACATCAAGGGGAACGCCCATTTGGTCGAGGAGCTTGGTTGCTGACCCAGGAATGATCGGCAATGCAGCGATGGCCAGCTGCGCGATGCAAATGAACAGCGTGGCAAGCACGGTTTCCATACGCTCTGGCTCTGTTTTCTTAAGCGCCCAGGGCGCCTGCACATCGACATAAGCGTTGCAGGCAAATACCGCCTGCATCCAACTTTCAAGCCCCTGTGACATCGCCAAATCTTCGTAATGCGCAGGGATATGCTGCGAAACGGTTGCCCCCACCAAATCCAACAGCGCACTGTCATCGTCATTATGACCACGAATGGCGGGCAGATAGCCTTCGCAATTTTTGAAGATGAGCGACAATGCCCGCTGCGCCAAATTGCCGAAGCTGTTGGCGAGATCAGCATTTACGCGCGTTACAATCGCTTCGGGGCTATAGCTACCGTCCTGACCGAAGCTGACTTCGCGCAGCAGGAAATAGCGCAGCGCATCGACGCCAAACAATTCGGCAAGCTGCATCGGGTCAACGACATTGCCCAAGGACTTGGACATTTTCTCGCCACGTGAAAGCAGGAAACCATGCCCGAACACCTGTTTAGGCAAGGGCAAACCAGCCGACATCAAAAATGCGGGCCAATATACGGTGTGAAAGCGAACGATGTCCTTGCCGATGATATGCACGTTGGCGGGCCAGAATTTACGCCATTCTTCGGTATCGTCGGGAAAGCCAATCGCGGAGATATAAGTGGTTAGCGCGTCCAGCCAGACATACATGACATGGTTTTCGCTGCCGGGAACTTTGACGCCCCAATCGAAACTGGTGCGCGAAACGGACAGGTCTTTCAGGCCGCCTTCAACGAACTTAACCGTTTCGTTCTTGCGGCTATCGGGCCGGATAAAGTCAGGATGCGCGGCATAATATTCGAGCAACGGTTGTTCATATTTCGAAAGCCGGAAAAACCAGCTTTCTTCAACCGTCCATTCAACGGGTGTGCCCTGTGGCGAGAGCTTCTGGCCCCCCTCGCCCTCGGTCAGCTCGGTTTCGTCATAATATGCCTCGTCGCGGACCGAATACCATCCTTCATATCGGTCAAGATATAGGTCGCCGGCGGCTTCGAGCCGTTTCCAAATGGCTTGGCTCGCCTTGTGGTGATGGTCCGACGTTGTGCGGCAAAAATGGTCAAAGGAAATATCAAGAGTGCTGCACATTTCTTTGAAATAAGACGACATTTCATCGGCAAGGTCACGCGTTGCTTTACCCGCTGCGCGTGCGGTCTGGTCCATTTTCAGGCCATGCTCATCGGTGCCAGTGACGAAGCGGACATCACGGCCCATCAAACGCTGAAACCGCGCAATCGCGTCGGTTGCGATCGCTTCATAAGCGTGTCCGATATGCGGCTTGCCATTTGGATAGGCTATGGCGGTGGTAATATAAAAAGGTTCAGACATGTGGACTCTTGTATTTTTTGGCGAATTAGCTCGCCTTATGCGCTTGAACCGATGCCAGCAAGCTTCCCATTTGAAAGACGACGCTCTGCTTGTCCAAACTTAACGCGATGGCACGTGCGGCCAGCCCGCTTGCTGCCTCCCATGCATCAATTCCGGCGCGTAGCTGCCCGACGCCGAGCATCCGCGTGTGTTCCGCGATCAGTGCGGGCGCACGGCGCAAAAAGGCTTCATATCGGGGCTGCGCGGCCTTGAGCGATAGTTTTTCGGCCAAAGCGACGCGAATGGCATTATCCCGGTCGCCTGAGCGTAAAATGGACGTCATGGCGTCTTCCAACTCGTCAAGCCTTAACCCAAGGAAATCCAGCGCTTGGCCGGGTGCTCCGTTGCCTAAGCGCACCAGCGCATCAATATCGGGCTGGCTCGCCTCGGGCGCGGCGCGTTGCAATGCTTCGGCCATATCGGCGTTACACAATGGTTCAAAGCGCAATATCTGGCAGCGGGAGCGGATGGTCGGAAGCAAACGGTCGCTGGCATGGCTGACCAAAAAGAAATAGGTTCCGACGGGCGGTTCTTCCAAAGATTTCAATAATGCGTTGGCACCGCCACGTTCAAGGTCGTCCGCAGAATCGATAATGATGGCGCGCTTATCGCTGAGCCCGGGACGCGATGTCAGCGCCTGCTGAACGCTGCGGATCTGATCGACCGTTATGCTGCGCTTAAACTCTGTCGCATCAGTGACGTCTTCATCGTCCTTTGGTGCATCTTTCGGAAGGCGTTTCACCCACAAAATATCGGGATGAGAACCACGGGCGATCAGATTTGCATGCATGTTCGTGGGGTCAACAAGCGCGGACGCCGCTTTCAACGCGAATGCAGATTTGCCGAGCCCCCTCGCCCCGGCCAATATCCAGCCATGGTGCGTTTTCCCGCTGTCGCAGGCTTTGGAAAACTGGCGCCATGCCTTGTCATGGCCAACATAGTCCATCAGGCGGGTTCCACCAATAAGTCAGATATCTGCGCCACAAGCCGCGCCGTCACGTCCTCAGCCGATCCTGACGCGTCCACCAGACGCACTCTGGGTTCGCGCTCAGCATAGCCCACAAATGCCATATCAACGTTCGAATGGAAATCCTCTGCCCGGCCCTGAATACGGTCAGGACGGTTCTGGTCTCGGGCTGCTGCGCGCTGTGCGGCTTCTTTCGGATCGAGGCGCAACACCAATGTGCGATCGGGCAAAAGGCCGCGACTGCCGATGCCATGCAGCGTCATGATGTCATCATCTGACAAGCCCGAGCCTGCACCTTGATAGGCACGGCTGCTGTCGATGAAGCGGTCTGCAATGACCCATTTGCCGCTTGCCAATGCGGGTTCGATTAAACGTTCCACATGGTCGCTGCGTGCGGCGGCAAACAGCAACGCTTCGGCGCGCGGGGCCCAGCGTTCTGCGCTTCCGCCCAGCAACAGTTGCCGGATGACCTCCGCACCCTCTGTTCCGCCCGGTTCGCGCGTCAAAATGACGTCATGCCCATGGCTTCGGATCCTATCCGCAAGCGCGTTGATCTGCGTAGACTTGCCCACGCCCTCCCCGCCTTCAATCGACAAAAAACGGCCGCGCGCGGTCATGCGGCCACCCATGACGGTAAGCCATTAAAGGCGCGCGTTAAAAAGCCTGCTGCGGCTAATGATTCGTCAGCCAATAAGGGCATGATTTGCTCTGTTCCGTCCTCATATTTCGCCACAAGCTGGGCTACTTGCACGCCCCGCAATAGGTGCCTTTAACGGCCCCGTATAGCGTGCGCACCTATCGAACGATAGCTGGCTTAATTCCGAACCGCATCAGCCAATAATCCAACCGACAGTGCGTAAAAATTTGAACAATTATAGTCCAATATCACGCGGTAGTTTCCGCCCAGTAGATATGCGGTTCGGCCGATGCCATCAGGCTCAATCAAGGTCGCCATCATGCTGTCCTTTGGCCAAAATCCGCGTTCTGGCGTAATGCCCAGTTGCCGCCATTCCGCCATCGTTTTCCACTGGCTGTGCCGCCCAAAAACGCGGGGGCAACGCGGCGATGCCATGCGCGAATTCAACGCGGCGCGGTTAAACGACGCGGGTACATTGACCGCAAAGCCCCATTCCTCACCGCGCCGCCAGCCTGTGTTGACGAAATAGTTGGCAATCGATGTCATGGCGTCAACCTCGCTACGCCAGATGTCGGCATAGCCGTCGCCATCCCCATCGCGCGCAAGGCGCAAATATACCGACGGCAAAAACTGCGGCTTTCCAAGTGCGCCGGCCCAACTGCCGGTGATGGCATATTGCGGAACGCCCTTGTCGATCATCTTGAGCACCGCAATCAATTCGGCCTCAAACAAGGCACGCCTGCGGCCTTCGTAAGCCAGCGACGCCAAGGCTTCGGGCGCGTTGAAGTTGCCCATGACCGATCCATAATTGGTTTCGTGGCCATAAATGGCGATCATGATTTCTTCGGGCACGCCGGTTTCATTTTCGATCCGCTGCAGCAACGGGCGAAGTTCGGTATATTTCGCGCGGCCCCGGCTAATGCGCGATGCATCGACATGGCGGGCTTTATAGGGCGCAAAATTGGGAACCGGCGCATTCGAAGCGCCCTCTGGCTGTTGCCGGTCAAGCCGAACAACGCGCGCGTTAAAGCTTATCGAAGGCAACACCCGGTCGAGCGTGGCCGCCGAGACGCCTTCTGTCAGGGCCTTCTGCCGCACTTGGGCAAGATACGCGCGAAATCCGGCTTCATGCGCATCATTGGCGCTTTCAGTGGCCGGTGCGGCAATATTTTGAGCGGTGCTGGCGGGCCCAAACAAGCACGCGCTGGTGCAGATCGCTGCTGATAGCCAAAACTTCCGGTTAATGCGCACGCGGCCCCCATTTCAGTTAAAGGACATATATTGGCACATTGTACCCATAGTGTGAAATGCTTTGGTCCCGGCTAACCCACATCCGGTCGCGGGCAGAAGTCACAGTTAGTCCGCATCTGCCCT
>JAIXYC010000005.1 GCA_027490455.1 Sphingomonadales bacterium | reverse complement strand
TCGGTCCCGCCTATGCGCGTCGAGCGACCGGAAAAGGCAAATGGAGCGGCCGTTGCCTTTGGCTTTTGTTGCACACAATCGGGACATCACAAACTGGGCGTAGGAAAAGCTATTACGACTTGCTAATCATATCTTGAAACAGAGATAATCGAGCTTGCAAGAATGTCTTGTTTGCGCGCGGCGTCCAGTTCTGACAGTAGCGTCTGCAGGAAGAGACCAGACTATGACGAAAACGCTGACCCATCTTGAGCGCCTTGAGGCTGAAGCGATCCACATCATGCGCGAGGTTGTGGCCGAGGCGGAAAAGCCCGTGATGCTGTATAGCGTCGGAAAAGACAGCGCCGTCATGCTGCATCTGGCGCGCAAGGCATTTTACCCATCGCCGCCGCCATTCCCGTTGCTGCATGTCGACACGACGTGGAAATTCAAGGCGATGTATGCGTTGCGCGAGAAAGCCCCGCGCGATGCAGGCATGGAGTTAATCGTTCACCAAAATCCCGAGGCGATTGCGCGCGGCATTAATCCGTTCGACCATGGATCGCTGCATACCGATATGTGGAAGACAGAGGGCCTGAAGCAAGCGCTCGATACATATGGTTTTGATGTCGCATTTGGCGGTGCACGCCGCGATGAAGAAAAAAGCCGTGCCAAGGAGCGCATCTTTTCATTCCGGACAGCGACGCATGGTTGGGACCCCAAGAACCAGCGCCCTGAACTTTGGAATCTGTACAATGCCCGCAAGGCGAAGTCCGAAAGCATTCGGGTATTTCCGATCTCGAACTGGACGGAGCTAGACATCTGGCAATATATCCATCTCGAAAATATCGAGATTGTGCCGCTCTATTTCAGCGCGCCGCGCCCGACGGTAACACGCGATGGCATGCTGTTGATGATTGATGACGAACGCTTTCCATTGCAGGATGGCGAAGTGCCGGTGGAACGGTCCATCCGGTTCCGAACGCTGGGTTGCTACCCGCTGACCGGCGCGGTCGAAAGCACGGCATCGACATTACCCGAAGTCATTCAAGAAATGCTGCTGACCACCACCTCCGAACGCCAAGGCCGGGCCATTGATCATGATCAGGCCGCAAGCATGGAAAAGAAGAAGCAGGAAGGATATTTCTAATGACTGCTTCCCTAGACAACCCGGTCATTTATAAAACCGACGATCTCATTGCGTCGGATATCGATGCCTATTTGGACGTGCATCAGCACAAATCGCTGCTGCGCTTCATAACATGCGGTTCGGTCGATGATGGCAAGTCCACACTTATCGGCAGGCTGCTGTACGATTCAAAAATGATCTTTGAAGATCAGCTGGCGACGCTGGAGTCTGATTCCAAGCGCATGGGCACCCAAGGTCAGGACATTGACTTTGCGCTGCTTGTGGATGGGTTGGCCGCCGAGCGCGAACAAGGCATTACGATTGACGTCGCCTATCGCTTCTTCGCAACAGAGAAACGCAAATTCATCGTCGCCGATTGTCCGGGACATGAACAATATACCCGCAATATGGTCACTGGTGCATCGACGGCTGACCTCGCGGTTATCCTGATTGATGCGCGCAAGGGCGTCCTCGTTCAGACACGCCGGCACAGCTATCTTGCGAAGCTGCTGGGTATTCGGAACATCGTGCTTGCGGTGAACAAAATGGACCTGATCGATTATGATCAGGCAAAATATGACGCCATCGTTGCCGAATATACCGCATTTGCGGCCAGTATCGGCATCAGCGATTTCACGCCGATGCCCATTTCGGGTTTCAAGGGCGACAACATCACGGAAATCTCGGTAAACACCCCTTGGTACAATGGCCTGTCGCTGATGGCGCATCTTGAGACCGTTGCGCTCGATAATGACGCTGACCAGAAAAAGCCGCTGCGTATGGCCGTCCAATGGGTCAATCGGCCAAATCTCGATTTCCGGGGATTTTCGGGTCAAATTGCAACCGGTGCTGTGCACCCCGGCGACGCCATTCGCGTTCTGCCATCGGGTAAGACGTCAACGATCAAAAAAATCGTGACACTTGATGGTGCGCTTCAGGAAGCTGTGGCCGGCCAATCAGTCACGCTGTGCTTTGACGACGAAATCGACTGTTCGCGCGGTGATGTCATCGCCGCGGCTGACAATCCGCCAGAGGTAGCCGACCAGTTCGAAAGCACCATTGTGTGGATGGCCGATGACGCCCTCATCCCTGGCCGTTCTTATTGGTTGAAACTTGGCACGCAGATGGTTTCAGCGACGGTGCAAGCGCCGAAATATACCGTCAATGTCAACAGCATGGAGCATATGGCGGCCAAAACGCTGGAGCTTAACGCAATCGGCGTTGCGGAGATTTCGACAGATAAACCAATAGTCTTTGCGCCTTATGCCGACAACCACGCACTCGGCGGCTTCATCCTGATCGACAAGATCAGCAACGCAACCGTTGCCGCTGGAATGCTGCACTTTTCGTTGCGCCGCGCACAAAATGTCCATTGGCAGGCCACCGACATCGGTCGCGATGCGCACGCCATGTTAAAGAACCAAAAGCCGAGGATTTTGTGGTTCACGGGCCTGTCGGGTTCTGGAAAATCCACCATCGCGAACGAGGTGGAAAAGGCGCTTCACTTGATGAACCGGCACACCTTCTTGCTCGACGGTGACAATGTCCGGCACGGATTGAACAAGGATTTGGGCTTTACCGAAACCGACCGGATCGAAAACATCCGCCGCGTCGGCGAAGTCGCCAAATTGATGGCGGATGCGGGGCTGATTGTCCTGACCGCGTTCATTTCGCCATTCCGCGCCGAGCGCGACATGGTGCGGGCGATGCTACCCGAGGGCGAGTTTGTCGAAATCTTTGTTGATACGCCGCTGGAGGTCGCCGAAGCACGCGATGTGAAGGGCCTGTATAAAAAGGCGCGCGCCGGCCAACTTAAAAACTTCACCGGTATCGACAGCCCCTATGAACCGCCGGAACATCCCGACATTCGTGTGAACACCGTCGAAATGAGCCCGGCGGAAGCCGCAGAATATATAGTGCGCCAGTTGATGCCGCTCAAATGACTATCATCGCTGACGATACAGAGCTTGCCGCATATTTGGCAGGCGCAGCAGGCGCTTTGGTGCTGGAAATGCGTGACACGAGTGGGTTGGTCGCGAAGGAATTGGGAAATGCGGGTGATCGAACCGCCAACCAGTTCCTGATCCATGCACTTGGCGCACAACGCCCTGATGACGGTCTTTTGTCCGAAGAAAGCAAAGACACCGACGCCCGTCTTTCAAAATCGCGCGTGTGGATTATCGACCCCGTCGATGGCACCCGCGAATATAGCGAAGGCAGGTCCGATTGGGCGGTCCATGTCGCGCTGGCAATCGACGGTGTGCCCGTCATTGGCGCCGTTGCGCTTCCGGCGTTGGATTTGGTTCTGCGCACGGATCAGCCAGCCGTCATCCCCCCTGCTCCGGAAATACTCCGCATGGTGGTCAGCCGGACGCGCCCGGCACCGGAGGCTGTCGCCGTTGCCGAAGCATTGGGGGCTGAACTCATCCCCATGGGGTCTGCAGGCGCCAAAGCAATGGCCGTGGTCCGCGGCGAAGCCGATATCTATCTGCACACCGGCGGGCAATATGAATGGGATAGCTGCGCACCTGTCGCGGTCGCGGCTGCATATGGCCTGCACGTTAGCCGCGTCGACGGCAGTCCGTTGGTCTATAACCAGCGTGATGTGTACATGCCCGACCTGCTCATTTGCCGCAAAGAACATGCTCCGCATGTGCTGGCGCTGGTGCAATTATCGGCTGAAAAGAACTGACGCACCGCGCCCAAGTCGTTATTACCCTTTCGCAAAACATTAGCCGCGCTGTTTTTTGTTACCCTTAAAACAAACCTGGCACGTCACGTTGGGCGGCGCGTGCATCAACTGGCACCGGAAGCACCCGGCGTTCGGTGCGGGTGGATGTGCTTTGCGCGCTTTGGGCAACGACCACCGGCGTACAACTGCGGCCAGCCACAAAGTCCAACGCTGTGCGCAATGATGCCTCAAGCGGGTCGCCCAAGGGCCGGCTAATATCGTCCGCTGCCGCGCATGTGGCGCGCATCGTGCCCGCCAGTCCGGAATAATAGTCGCCCTGTCCGGCTGCATTTTCCTTGGCAAAGGCAACAACACGAATTCGGTCGTCACACGCGGACTGGTCCAGCGCGATTTGTCCGATAGGTTTGCCGAAACTGTTGCTGCCAATTAGTGCGGCATTCACACCCAAATAGGGCACAAAACTGTTCATCACCAACTCGCTGGCCGAAGCCGTGGCACCAGTTGCAATGAAGGCAATTTTAATGGGCGAAACCGACTGTGTTGATGGCGCAAAGCGACGGGTTTCGTTGTTGGATGATTTGGATGGGCGAAAACGCGTGACCGTAAAGATGTCGCTGGAAAAGCGGTTGCCCGCCATCAGGTCGCCCATCAACTCGGCCGTCGAAACGAGCCCGCCACCATTGTACCGGAAATCGATAACAAAATGCGTGATACCCTGAGCCCGGAAATCAGCAAACGCGGTGCGCAACTGATTATCTGCCGTTGAAATAAACGTACGCATGTTGATGTAACCAACGCGCTGACCACCATTGTCGATGACCCTCACGCCATAACGCGGCGACAATGGCGTGATATTATAATCCGCCTTCGCCACCGTCACATTCCGCGCGCCGCCCGCGTCGGTAATGCGCAACACCCGGCTTGTGCCAACCGTGCTTGGTCCAAGCGCGCTCGTGATGCCACTTGTTCCCTGCGCGGTGATGATATCAGCGACGGGCGTTAGATTTGCAGCGTCGGTTCCAATCGCCAGAATTTCCGTGCCGCGATCGATGCCCGCGGCAAGCGCGGGTGCACCTTCAAACGCTTCAACCACGAAAACGCGGTTGCCCTGATAGACGAGACGCACGCCCAGGCCCGCCGTCGAACCCGATGCGTAATAGGCGTTTTCTTCCCGAATGGACGTGACATATGTAAAGTTCCGATCGCGTCCCTGCGCACGCGCATTGGCGGTGAGCGCATCAATATAGGATTGCACGGATGTATAAGATGCCGTGGCCAATGACCCGGGAAGGGTTTCGGGAAACAAATACCATTCATTCAAAACCGAAAAGGCGAAATCTTGCCGGCTGCTCAGGCTGCACGTTGACGATGTCGGTGGTGAAGTGGGGGGCGTCTGCGGAACGGTCACGGTTCCGCCGCCGGAGCCGCTACCGCCACCGCCGCAAGCCGTTAGGGCCGCAGCCAAAATGACAATGACGTTCTTCAACCCGCCGTTCTTCATGCCACCCTATCTCTCTCTAAGGTCAATTTATGCCATGACAGGTGCACCGGAAGGCGGCCACCGGCAAGCAAGATTTCGCATCCCGACGTAATTTCATGTAAAATGTTCGAACGTCATTCTCGGTCGGCGATTTCATCCGTCCCAAAGCGTTCGCCCATTGCGGCAAGCCTGTCGAATACATAACTGTAACGTATCCCGGATACACTGCACCACGACCCCACATATCGAATTATCGGAAAAAACGATTAGTCATTGCAAAAACGGTTGCTGGACTAAATGATAGAATTCGTGTTGAGGGGCGCCAGAATTTCAAAAACCACCATCGAAAGGATTTCACATGGGTATCATCGGTTCAAGCATTAAGCCGTTCACAACGCAGTCGTACAAGGCTGGCAAGTTCGTTGAAGTTTCCGACGCGGACGTAAAGGGCAAGTGGGGCGTATTCTTCTTTTACCCTGCCGACTGGACATTTGTATGCCCAACCGAGCTGGAAGACCTTGCTGACCAATATGCTAATCTGCAAGCCATGGGCGTTGAAGTATTCGCAGTGTCGACCGACACGCATTTCAGCCACAAGTCATGGCATGACAGCTCGCCAGCGATCAGCAAGATCAACTACCACATGCTTGGCGACCAGAACCACGTCATCAGCAACAATTTCGGCGTATTGCGCGAAGGCCAAGGCCTTGCCGATCGTGCGACCTTTGTAGTCGATCCAGACGGCGTCATCCAGGTCATGGAAATCACCTGTGAAGGCGTTGGCCGCAACGCGGTTGAACTCGTCCGCAAGATCAAGGCTGCGATCTACGTGCGCGAGCACCCCGGTCAGGTTTGCCCTGCGAAGTGGGAAGAAGGCGGCGAAACGCTTGCACCTTCGATCGACCTCGTCGGCAAGATCTAACATACATTCGGGTGTGGCGTTCTCTGGCGCGGCACCCACCCCATATTCGATCCATTTAGCCGCCATCCGTCGCGGCGTGACCGTGCTTGTTTGAAAGAGATCCCCGATGCTTGATGCTGCTACCACTGCCCAGTTGAAAACGTATCTGGCAAACCTGCGCACCCCCGTTGAGCTCGTCGCGACCCTCGACAACGGCCCCAAATCTGCCGAAATGCGCGCGCTGGTTGAAACCGTTGTTGAACAGTCGCACCTGCTGACTGCGCGTTTTGATGGTCATGCCGATCGCGTACCGTCATTCGCCATCCGCCGCGCCGATGGCGCCGCTGAAACCCATTTTGCGGGCCTGCCATTGGGCCATGAATTCACATCTTTGGTTCTCGCGCTGCTCCACATGGGCGGCCACCCGCCCAAGGAAGAGGCCGAGTTGCTCGACTCGGTGAAGGCGCTTGAAGGCGACTTCCGTTTTGAAACCTTCTTTTCGCTGTCGTGCCAGAATTGCCCCGACGTTATTCAGGCCATCAACATCATGGCCGCGCTCAACCCAAATGTCAGCCATGTGGCGATTGATGGCGCGGTGTTCCGCGACGAAGTTGAGACCCGCAAGGTCATGGCCGTCCCTGCTATTTACTTAAACGGTGAACCCTTTGGCCAAGGCCGGATGGACCTTGCGCAGATCATGGCCAAGCTGGACACCGGTACCGTTGCCCGCGCTGCGGAAAAGATCGCAGCAAAGGAGCCGTTTGAAGTCTTGGTCGTCGGCGGCGGTCCAGCCGGCGCAGCGGCAGCGATTTATGCGGCGCGCAAGGGTATTCGCACCGGCGTTGTCGCGGAACGATTTGGCGGTCAGGTGCTTGATACCATGGGCATTGAGAACTTCATTTCGATCCAGCACACCGAAGGGCCAAAACTGGCCGCACAATTGGAACAGCATGTCCGCGAATATGATGTCGACATCATGAACCTTCAGGCCGCGACGGAACTCATCCCTGCAGCTGAAGGCGGTCTGCATGAAGTGAAGCTCGCCAGCGGTGCAACGTTAAAGGCGCGGACGATCATATTGTCGACCGGTGCCCGTTGGCGGCAAATGGGCGTTCCCGGCGAAGAAGAATATCGTAACAAAGGCGTGGCATATTGCCCGCATTGCGACGGTCCATTGTACAAGGGCAAGCGCACGGCCGTTATCGGTGGCGGCAACTCCGGCGTTGAAGCGGCCATCGACCTTGCAGGCATTGTCTCGCACGTGACGCTCGTCGAATTTGACTCGCAACTACGTGCGGACGCGGTGCTCCAAAACAAACTGCGCAGCCTGCCCAATGTCGACATCATCACGTCCGCATTGAGCACAGAGGTGCTCGGCGACGGCGAAAAGGTTGAGGCTTTGGTCTACACCGACCGCCTGACCGGCGAGTCCCATCGCATCGATCTTGAAGGCATCTTCGTGCAAATCGGGCTGGTTCCGAACACCGAATGGTTAAAAGGACCGCTTCAGCTTTCGCCGCGCGGCGAAATCGAGGTGGATGCACATAACGCAACGAATATCCCGGGCGTTTTCGCTGCGGGCGACGTTACGACCGTCCCGTACAAGCAAATTATCGTCGCGATGGGCGAAGGCACCAAGGCAGCCCTGTCTGCGTTCGATCACATCATCCGGCATTGATGCTACTGCCGCTGCGAACCGGGAACACGCGTTCTCGGTTCGCTGCGACGGGATAATGTTTCGCCTTTAGAAGTGCTTTTGTCGAAATATGCTATTAATGTGGGTTAAGTTCAGCCAACACACGAAATTACATTTCCCAACCCCCTCACCGGTGAAAAATGCGCAAGCCACTCATTCTATCGTTGATGTTATGTGTCGCTGCCTGTGGCGGCGGTGAAGAAAAACGCGACCGCCCGGCGCCTTTGGTGACGTTGGGCGCGGCGACACAGCATGTCTTTTCGGACCGATACGTGGCCGTTGGCACCGCGAACGCAAATGAGCAGGTTTCCGTTCGTGCGCCTGTCACCGAACGCATCACGCAGCTTGGTTTTTCCGACGGCGACTATGTGCGGCAGGGCCAGATGCTCGCCGTTCTGGCACAAGGGCAGGAAAAGGCGTCACTCGCCAGCGCGCAAGCGCGTGCGCGCGAGGCAGATCAGCAACTTGCGCGGATAAGTGAGCTGCACCGCCGCGGCTTTGCAACCAACGCAAATCTTGAGGCACAAACCGCATCGGCCGCATCGGCGAAGGCAGCAGCCAATGAAGCGCGCGCGACCATTGGCGACCGCGTTGTAAGGGCCCCCTTTTCCGGGCAAGTGTCGCTGCGGCGCATATCGGTTGGCGCAGTTGTAAGCGCCGGTGACGAAATTGCGGCCGTGAGCGACCTGAGTTCGATCAAACTGGATTTCACCATACCCGAAACAATGTTGGCAAATGTCCGCGTCGGGCAAGACATCAGTGCGAAGGCTGCGGCTTTCCCGGATTATGTCGCTTCCGGAAAAATTATTGCAATTGATCCCGTGGTGAACCCGCAAACGCGAACCGCCACGCTGCGCGCGATATTGCCGAACCACAACGGACAGTTGAAACCGGGAATGTTGCTGTCGGTCACGATCACATCGAAAACGCGCAACGCCCCCGCTGTCCCTGAACTCTCGCTTGTCCGTGAAGGCGATGTGAGCTTTGTCTACATGCTCGACGCCGATCAAAAGGCAAAGCGTATTGAAGTGAAGACGGGTGGACGCGACGGCAATCTGGTCGAAATCATCAGCGGACTTAAAGTCGGCGACAAAATCGTAACCGAAGGCGTCGTGAAGCTGTCGGATGGTGCCAAAGTGCGCACCGGAAAAGCCAAAGCTGGCGAAGCCCCCGCAAAAAACAAATGATGCAAGGTTGAGATGACACTTTCCGACATCTCTGTCCGCAGACCCGTATTCGCAGCCGTTATTGCGATTTTGATGGTGCTGGTCGGCATTGTCGGTTTTTTAAACTTACCCGTTCGCGAATATCCCGACACGGAACCCCCGATTGTGTCAGTGGGCACATCCTATACGGGCGCTGCGGCCAGTGTGGTCGAAACGCGGGTTACGCAGGTGCTGGAAAATGCCCTGGCCGGTATCGAAGGCATTCAGACCATCACGTCCCGTTCGCGCGACGGGCAGTCCGAGATCACCATCGAATTCGCGCCGGGCCGAACCGTAGACAGCGCAGCGAACGATGTCCGCGACCGTGTTGGCGGGGTTGCGGATGATTTGCCTGAAGAAGTGCTCGCGCCGGAAGTGCGCAAGGTTGACGCCGATGCATCGCCCATATTGTTTCTCGTGGTGTCGAAACCGGGTTGGTCGCGGCTTGAACTCAGCGACTATGTCGACCGCAATCTGGTGGACCGGTTCTCCGCCCTCGATGGCGTTGCGCGCGTGGTTGTGGGTGGTGAAGCCCGGCCATCGATGCGTATTTGGCTTCAGCCAGACCGCCTTGCGGCATTGGGCCTCACGCCGCTTGATGTCGAAAATGCCCTGCGCAGCCAGAATGTCGAACTGCCCGCCGGTCGCTTGGAGTCTACAGATCAGAACGTAACCCTGCGCGTCAGCCGACCATTTGGGAATGAGGCCGAGTTCCAGCAGTTGATAGTCGCACGCGGAGCCGACGGCTCGCTCACGCGCCTGTCTGATGTGGC
>JAIXYC010000082.1 GCA_027490455.1 Sphingomonadales bacterium | reverse complement strand
GCCGTTGGTGTGACACCGCCAAAGGTCGTGCGCAAGCACCGATGCGCGCTTTTTACGGCTTGAGTTCTTGATATGTTCTGATAGTTTCCGCTTATGGCAAAGGCAAAGCGCAAATATGTGTGTCAGGCATGCGGTTCGGAAGCGAACCGTTGGCAGGGGCAATGTGACGACTGCGGCGAATGGAATACGCTGGCGGAAGAGGCGAGCGCGACAGTCTTTGAGCTGAAGCATCATTTGCATTCGGGCGGACGTTCGGTGGAACTGTCGGGGCTAAATACCGATATCAAGCTACCTGATCGCGCATCGACCGGCATCGCTGAGTTTGACCGTGCGCTGGGTGGCGGCCTTGTGCCGGGTTCCGCGACGTTGCTGGGCGGTGATCCGGGCATTGGTAAGTCGACTTTGCTGTTGCAGGCGGCGGCCAATTTGGCGCGGCGCGGGCTCAGCGTTGCCTATATTTCGGGCGAAGAGGCTGTCGACCAAGTGCGTTTGCGCGCACGGCGGCTTGGGCTCGGCGATGCGCCCGTGCAATTGGCGGCGGCAACCTCGGTCCGCGACATATTGACCACCATGGGGAAGGGCGCGCCTCCGGCGTTGCTGGTGATTGACTCGATCCAGACGATGCACAGCGATTTGATTGAAGGCGCCCCGGGCACCGTCAGCCAAGTGCGGGCGTCGGCGCAAGAGCTGATCCGTTTTGCCAAAGAGCGTGGATCGGCATTGATGCTGGTAGGGCATGTCACCAAAGACGGAACGATTGCCGGACCACGTGTGCTTGAACATATGGTTGATACGGTGCTGGCGTTTGAAGGTGAGCGAAGCCATCAATATCGGATATTGCGCGCATCGAAGAACCGCTTTGGCGGTACCGATGAGATTGGCGTTTTCGCCATGGTGGAAGAGGGCCTGACAGAGGTTGGCAACCCAAGCGCGTTGTTCCTGACCGACCGCGCCGAACAAGTGACTGGCGCAACGGTGTTTCCGGCGTTGGAAGGGACGCGGCCAGTGCTCGTTGAAATTCAGGCGCTTACCGTGCGTCTATCGAGCGGTGCGACGCCCCGGCGCGCGGTGGTCGGATGGGACAGCGGACGGCTCGCCATGATATTGGCGGTGTTGGAGGCGCGCTGTGGCCTTAGCTTTTCGACGGCTGAAGTATATCTGAATATCGCTGGCGGATATCGCATTTCGGACCCTGCGGCGGATCTTGCGGTGGCGGCGGCGCTGGTATCGGCCCTTGCCGAGCGGCCCTTGCCCTCTGATGCTGTTCTGTTTGGGGAAGTCGCCTTGTCTGGCGAAATTCGGCCCGTCGCGCATGGCGCATTGCGCTTGAAGGAATCGGCGAAGCTTGGCTTCAGCCGTGCACTTGTTCCGCCATCGGTGAAGGGGCAGTCGGGAATTTCGACGCAAGAGTTCCGCACGCTGGCCAATCTCGTTGACCATATGCTGGGACGTCACTAAATCTGTTTTGAGGCCATGTCATATGCGACGGAAATCAAGCGGTTTAGCGGCTTGAATGGCGATATGAGCGCACTGCGGACGAGGTGCGCCGGATTATAGATTGGGCAGCAGCTTCACATGACCGCATTTGATATCATTGTATTTTTCCTAATCGGCAGCGGAGCCGTTTTCGGCTTATTGCGCGGTTTTGTGCAAGAGACGCTGTCGATGATTGCATGGATATTGGTTATCGCTGCCGTCCGCGTGCTGCATGCCCCTGCCACGTCTGCGTTGGCGGAAACTATTGGGTCGGAAACAAGCGCGGCTATTGTGGCGTTTCTGTCTATTGTTATCGTCATTTACGCGTTGGGCAGATGGATCGCGAAATCGCTTGGCGCGCGATCGCGCAAATCGCTTTTGGGGCCATTTGACCGTGTCTTGGGCTTTGGCTTTGGAATGCTGAAGGGGCTGATGATGGCGACGCTGATATTCCTGTTGCTCGTCATGGGTTATGGCATGTTCTTCGGCGCGGATGAGGAGCGCCCCGAATGGATGACAGGATCACGCACCTATCCACTGCTGAACGCCAGCGGGACTGCCATGTCTGATTTCGTTCAGGAGAACCGCGGGACCGAGGACGAAACCGCGGGAACAAACGAGTGAGCGATTCGGCTCTCTACAATCGCGACATACTCCGCCTCGCGACCGCATTGGTCGCGCATGACCATCTTGAAAATTCCGACGGTTCGGCAGAGGTCCGATCCCCCGTTTGCGGAAGCCGGATGCAGGCAGATGTGATGATCGACGCAAGCGGGCATATATGCGGGCTGGCCTTGCGCGCAAATGCCTGCGCCTTGGGTCAGGCCTCGGCCGCCATTTTACGGCAGAACGCCGATGGGTTGAGCCTATCGATACTCAACGAACTGCGCAATGGCATTGCCCATGCATTAAAGCGCGAGGGGGAAATGCCCGCCATTTGGCCTGAGCTCGATTTGCTTTCGGCGGCCAGCGATTATCCGTCACGGCATGCGGCCATCTTGCTGCCTTATGATGCGGTTCTGGCTGCGGCGCAGAATATCATAGAAAAAAGCTGATGGAGCACGCGCCGCATAATCTTGTTGCAGACGTGATGCTCGGCGGGGTTGTGTTGCTGGGCGCAGCGCTGGTTGCGGTGCTCATTTTCCGCCGTCTGGGGCTTGGTGCTGTGCTCGGGTATCTGGTTGCCGGTATCGCCATCGGTCCGGACGGACTTGGCCTGATTGACGCGCCAGAGACGATATTGGCCTATTCGGAAATTGGCATCATATTGCTGCTTTTCCTGGTCGGGCTGGAACTATCGCCCAGCCGATTGTGGCTGTTGCGCAGGGATATTTTATTATTCGGTCCGCTGCAGGTGACGCTCTGCGGCCTTGGCATGTTTGCGATCATTCAACTCGCCATGCCGAGCTTTAGCTGGGAAGCCGCGTTGGTGCTTGGCCTGCCGCTTGCCTTGTCCTCCACCGCGCAGGTCCTGCCGCTGCTGCAATCGCGTGGTCGCATGAAAACCGACTATGGCGAAAAAAGCTTCTCCATCCTGTTGTTTCAGGACATTTCGATTGTCCCATTGCTGACGATTGTCGCCGCATTGTCACGTGCGCCGGCAGATGAAGGCGCCATTACGGGCTGGCGGCTGGTTCTATATGCAATCCTCGCCATATTGGGGTTGGTGCTCGCCGGGCGCTATTTGCTGTCGCCATTGTTGCGGCTTGTCGGCAAGATTTCCGAACGGGAACTGTTCATCGTCACTGGGCTGTTCACGGTTTGCGTTAGCGCCGCGGTCATGCAGGCGATTGGCGTATCGCCTGCGTTGGGGGCGTTCGTTGCAGGGGTTATGCTCGCTGAATCGCCGTACCGGCATGAGCTTGAGGCGGATATTGATCCGTTTCGATCGATCCTGCTCGGTCTGTTTTTCCTTGCCGTCGGCATGTTGCTGGATGTCGACGTCATTATCGCGCAGCCGCTGTTTGTGGCGGGGCTGGCGCTGGCGTTGGTCGCTGTCAAAATTGCCATCATCTTTGCGCTTGGCCGTTTCTTTGGGCTGAAGAGCAAGCCGTCCATCATCATGGCCATGCTGTTGAGTCAGGGCGGCGAATTTGCGTTTGTGTTGTTCACGGCGGCGCAACAGGCGTTGTTGATTGAGCCGGAGGCTGCGAGCCTATTTGGCGCGGTTGTCACGCTGTCGATGGCGTCGACCCCGTTCCTGATGATTATTGCTGGCAAGCTGGCGGCACATAAGCCCAAAGGCGCAGCACAGCTTGATGACCCCGCGTTGGCGTCACAAGCCAATGTAATCATCGTTGGCCATGGCCGGTTCGGGCAACAAGTGTCGCAGATCATGCAGGCCGCAGGGCGTTCGGTGACGCTGATCGATATTAACCCGCGCACAATCGACATAAGCGGCGAATTTGGTGTCAAAGTCTTCTACGGCGATGGGACGCGCATTGATTTGTTGCAGCGGGCGGGTGGCGAGGACGCGCAGGCGATATTCTTCTGCATCGACGACCGGCACATGACCGCAGAGTCATTGATGCCGGTGCGTGAGACATTTCCGCGCACCAAGCTGTTTGTGCGCGCCTATGACAGGCAACAGGCGCTGGCATTGATGGAAGATAATGGCATCAGTATTATCCGCGAGCTATTTGAATCGTCGATCCGCATGTCGGTCGATGCGCTTAAGTTCTTCGGAACTGACCGCGACGCTATTCATGAAATCATCGCCGAATTCCGCAGACGCGACCGAAACCGGCTAAAGGCGCAGTTCTCCAGCGGTGATATGCACGCCGGTAAACAGCATAGCTTTGGCGGTGATAATTCGGATGATTTCCTGATCGCTCAGGATTGAGCTTCGTCGTCGAGAAACGCCGCGACGTCATCCAGTACAACGTCCTTGGACAGAAAGGTTTGGCCTATGCCTCTTGCGAGCAAGAAGGGCAAAGTGCCACCGCTCATCTTTTTGTCATGACGCATACAATCCACCAGCGACGCGCCATTCGCGGTAACGCCCGCATCTGAAAGCGTGGTGGGTAAGCCTGCCGCCTTCAGCAGTTGCGACACGCGCTTGGCATCGTCTGCGGCGCAGAGGCCAAGCCGAACGGAATAGCGAAACGCCAGCGCCATGCCCGCTGCGACGGCTTCGCCATGGAACAATCTGTTCGAAAAACCTGTGTCGGCTTCCAACGCATGGCCAAAGGTATGGCCCAGGTTCAGCAGTGCCCGCGTGCCCGTGCGTTCGGTCTCGTCAGCGGCGACGATGCGCGCTTTGGATTGCACCGATGTTATGATGGCCCGCGCGCGAATGGCGAGGTCACCGGCAAAAAAGCTGTCCAGATTGTCTTCGCAATATAGGAAGAAGTCGGGATCATCGATCAGGCCATATTTCACCACTTCGGCAAAGCCAGCTGCCAATTGGCGTGGCGGTAGCGTTGATAACAATTCAGGGTCGATGAGCACCAATGCCGGTTGATGAAATGCACCGACGAGGTTTTTGCCGGCTGCGCTGTTGATCGCGGTCTTGCCACCCACGCTGCTGTCCACTTGCGCCAGCAAGGTCGTGGGGATTTGCACGAACGAACATCCGCGCTTCACGATATGCGTTGCAAAACCGGTGATGTCGCCGACGACGCCGCCGCCCAGCGCAATGACATGGTCGCTGCGTTCAACATGCTGTGCGAGCATCCAGTCGGTTAGCTTTTCCAGTTCAGTCCAGCTTTTGCCAGCTTCGCCCGCGGGCAAAATAAACACTGCGGTTTCCACGCCAGCGGCGGAGAGCGCGGCTTCAAGCGCAGGCCAGACAGCGCAGGCAACATTTTCGTCTGTGACCACCAACAACCGGTTGTCGCGCGCATAGGGTGCGAGATATTCCGGCGCCTGTGCCATTAAGCCCGCACGGACATGAATGTCATAAGGTGCATTGGTCAGGTCGACGGAAATGACGGTCATTGGGCAAGGGCCTTCACGATATTTTCAACGGTCCGCATATGCGGCGATGTATCGCTGCGAATATGGATATTGGCCGTCGCATATAGCGGGTTTCGAATCTTGCCAAGTTCCGTCAGGACTTCAACTGGGTCCTTATCCTTTAGCAAAGGCCGGTGGCTGCGCCGACCAACGCGGTCGGCCAGTACTTTTACGTCCGCGTCCAGCCAAATCGATATCGCGCGCTCCAATATCAGTGCGCGGGTGTCCGCATTGACGAACGCGCCGCCGCCTGTGGCGATAATCTTTGGTGCACCCTCGACAAGCCGCGCAATAACCCGTCGCTCTCCATCGCGAAAATAGCCTTCGCCAAATTTTTCGAATATTTCGGAAATGGAAAGTCCTGCGGCACGTTCAATTTCATCGTCAGCATCAGCAAAAGGCACGTTCAACCGCGCAGCGAGGCGCTTTCCAATGCTGCTTTTACCCACGCCCATCATCCCGACAAGAACGACCGGCCGGTCTATGACCGGGTCAGTTACTGTTCGGTCGTTGCCGATTTTTTGTTCATCGTTTCCGGGCATTGCGACACTGCCTATATATCGGCTATTCCTAACCCGAAAGTAATTTGCCACTCATCCGGAAAATTATGGAAAAGCAGTATATTACATAATGGTCCAAGCGTGGCGGACATAAAAACCGGTTTTTGCGCTTTCTAATTGTTGCGGCAGTGGCATTTGGCTTGCTACTCTGCTGTGCATATTTAGGTGGTGAACAACTTATGCAGATAAGAGAAATTGCAGTGCAGCCCCAAACATTTGAAACAGGTTCGCGTCATTGACTGATAAAATAACAAAAGGCAGCCTTTTGGCGGCAGCCGCTGTCGTCCTCGCATTTGCTTTGCCGGCATTGGGGCAGCAGGGTCCGGAGTCACTTCTTCCCGAAGGCTTTGGCGACCCCGCGCCGTCAGCGCCCAATAATCCCGCGCGTCCTTCGCCTTCGTCAACACCCTCAACCGCCAAGATCGCAACGTCATCGGCAAATCCGGCATCGGGTGACGTCAGCGCGGACGATGCGGCTGACGACGCAGAAGAGGATGAAGAAGACGCGCAGGAAATGGTCGTTCGGTATGACGTTCCGCCTGCTGCGCGCCGTTCCCTCAATGCGATTGGTATCATCTCCGAAACATCGGGTGGATTTCCGGCGGCGTCCTTTGGCGCGACCAATGGCGCTTTCCTGAAACAAGTTGTTCAACGCACAACAGGGCCAATTGCGTCGCGTTGGGGCACGATCATGGCACGGCGGTTGCTGGCCAGCCGGACCAATACGCCACAGGGCGTAAACGGCGCTGACTGGACGGCGGAACGCGCATGGCTGTTGCTGCGTATGGGGGACTCGGTTGTCGCACGTGGGCTTGTTCAGCAAGTTGATGCTGGCAACTATACCAAACGGCTTCATGAGGTCGCAATGCAGACCTATCTCGCCAATGGCGATCTGGCGGGCATATGTCCTTTAACCGAAGGCGGCGTTCGCCTTGTGAACAGCGGGCGTTGGAAAATGTCGCGGGCTATTTGTGCTTCGCTCGCTGGTGAACAAGGCAGCGCAACGGGCTTCATCAATCAGGGACGCTATCAGGGCTGGGTGCGGGGCGTCGATTATCTCTTAACCGAAAAGGCCGTGGGTGCGGGCATCAATGGCCGCCGGTCGGTTAAGATCGAATGGGATGGCGTTGAGGGGATGAACCCATGGCGCTTCGGCTTGTCCGCAGCCGTTGGTCTTGAGCCACCAGAACAGTTGTTCAGCAAAAGTGGTCGCCAGATTGATGGATGGCGTGCGCAATTGCCCATGTTTGCACCCGCGATACGCGCCAAATATGCATCCGGTGCCGCGGCGCTTGGCGTGCTTTCCAACCGCGATATGGTCGATCTTTATGGGCAGGTTCTCGACGATCCCGATGCACCTGATGCGATCAAAACGCAGGCGGAAAATCTGGGCAACGCCTATACCGCATCGGACGATTCCGGAAAAGTCTCGGCGATGGCGTCGATTTGGGGCGCAGAGCGGACGGGCGTGGACTATCTGGCGGCGCTTGTCATGACGGCACGCGCGGCAGCGCTTATTGATCCAAGTTCAGACTATGTTGGGCAGGCGGATGGGTTGATTGCATCAATGCTGACGGCGGGGCTTGATCGTTCGGCGGCGCGATGGAGCAATATCGTTTCGGGCGGGTCTCTTGGTTGGGCGCTGGTCACCTTGGGCGCACCCGGCCGCGTTACTTTGGCGGATTATGGCGATCTCGATGAATTTTACAGCAATGACGACAGCGATGATGGGCATAAGTCCGCGCTTTTGCTTGCCGGACTTGCCGGGCTGGGCCGCGTTGAATCCGGCGCACGCACTGATTTTGCTGGCGATCTGAAGGTAAATATTACGCGGCAAACGGCTTGGTCAAAAGCGATTACGGCCGCAGCAAATCGCGGTGAGCAAGGCACGGTCGCACTGATGGCGGTTGCCGGAATGCAGGCCCCGTCATGGGCTTCGGTGCCGGCGCATCATGTATATTATATCGTGCGTTCGCTGCGTCAGGTGGGTCTTGAGGCGGAAGCGCGGATGATTGCGGCCGAAGCGGTCACCCTTGCGTGATATTCAAGGCAGCGGCGCCTGATCGACGGATATGAGCGCGACGGACCGTGATCTGATAGCGCGCTTCATTGAAATGATGGCGGCGGAACAGGGCGTCGCTGCAAATACCAGCGCGGCCTATGCCAGCGACTTGCTTGCGGCATCCAGCCTGACCGGTGGCAAGCTTGCCCATGCCGATGCCAATATGTTGGTGACGCTTTCAAGCGATTGGCGCGACCTTGCCAACAGTTCGGTCGCGCGCAAATCATCGGTGCTCCGGCGCTTTTTCGGGTTTTTGCATGAGGAGGGTTTTCGCGATGATAATCCGTCCGCCGCTTTGCCCAAGCCTGCGCAGGTCCGCGCGCTACCGAAAATCCTCGATACAACAGAGGTCGATCTTTTGTTCGCCGCAATCGAGGCGAAGCTTGCGCAGCCCGATACTGCGTCCACGGACTATCGGCTGTCTGCATTGATTGAGCTGCTCTACGGCTCCGGCTTGCGTGCGACCGAGTTGGTTGCGCTGCCGCGCAGTGCGATCGTCTCGGACAAGCCGTTCATCATCGTCAAGGGCAAGGGCGCGAAGGAACGGATGGTGCCCATTTCCAATCGTGCGCGGCAGGCGGTTGGCACATGGCTTGCGTTCGTTCCGGAAAAATCGCGCTTTTTGTTTCCGTCGCGCGCCGGGCATATCAGCCGCATTCGGCTGTTCCAGATTATCAAGGCGCTCGCCGCCCAATCCGGTTTAGATCCAGCCAAGGTCAGCCCCCATGTGCTGCGGCACGCCTTTGCGACGCATCTTTTGGCGGGCGGCGCGAACCTAAGGGCGCTTCAGGCGATGTTGGGCCATGTCGATATCGCAACCACGCAGATTTACACCCATGTGGACAGCAGCCGTCTGGTGGAGTTGGTCAACCGTAGGCACCCGTTGGCAATGCGTACGTTGACCCGTGGCGCGACAGGCTCTAACCGGCAATCATGATGATATATCTTGAATTCGAAAAACCTGTCGCCGCTTTGGAAGCACGTATTATTGAACTGCAGGATGCTGCGCGCGAAAGCGACGTCGATGTCAGCGCCGAAATTGGCAAGCTGCGCGCCAAAGCGGACAAGCAGCTTAAGGACACATACGCGAACCTGACCGCGTGGCAGAAAACGCAGGTCGCGCGCCATCCCGAACGGCCGCATTTCAAACATTTCATCGCGTCGATTTTTGAAGATTTCATGCCCTTGGCTGGCGACCGCGCATTTGGCGATGATCAGGCGATCATCGGCGGGCTCGCCCGACTTAACGGCCGGCGGGTCATGGTCATTGGCCATGAAAAGGGTGACGACACGCAAAGCCGCCTTCGCCATAATTTCGGGATGGGAAAGCCAGAAGGCTATCGCAAAGCCATAAGGCTGATGGAACTTGCCGACCGGTTCGGTATTCCTGTGGTTAGCCTCGTCGATACATCGGGTGCGTTTCCGGGTATTCAGGCCGAAGAGCGCGGACAGTCCGAAGCCATCGCCCGCTCCACAGAAAAATGCCTCGCGCTTGGCGTGCCGATGATCGCCTGCATCGTGGGTGAGGGCGGTTCGGGCGGCGCGGTTGCACTTGCGGCTGCAGACCGCGTGTTGATGTTTGAATATGCGGTGTATTCCGTCATTTCTCCTGAAGGTTGCGCGTCGATCCTATGGCGGACAGGCGATAAGGCGGCGGATGCTGCACAGGCCATGAAGATGACGGCCGATGATTTGAAAGCACTGCGGATTATCGACCGAATCGTCAAGGAACCCATGGGCGGGGCGCATCGCGACCATGCGCTTGCGGCTGCATCGATTGGAAAGGCGATTGACGAGGAAATTGCGGCGCTCTCTGCCTTTTCGTCGAAAGAGCTCCTGCAGCAACGCCGGGCAAAATTCTTGGCGATGGGTGCGTAAGCATATACGATCAGACGTCTTGGGCGGAAGATCAAGACCACTACATATTAAATAAAAAGGGCGGGAACCGTGAAGTTCCCGCCCTTCTGTAACCGTTCAGGTTAAATGCCTGACTATCAACGCAGGGTCAGCGTATTGGCGATAGCGGCTAATTGGCGGTTCAGGTTTGTACCAAGGGTGGTCATTCCAACTATTGCAGCAACAGCAACCAAAGCCGCGATCAAGCCATATTCAATTGCAGTTGCGCCTTCTTCACGCTTGAAGATTTTTTTGATAAATTTCATCTTAGGTCTTCTATTATTCATTTATTCACCCGGGCGGTTTTATAAATATTAACCGTAATCAGTGTGATAGATCATAAATGTTTACTAATTCGTTAATGTGTATATTAAATTAGGTTCGCCGATAAAACGTTGGATATTTTATTCAAAACACTCTGTATTCCGTTTGAAACGTTCCCGAGAGAAAAAAGTGTCGCGACAACGATGAGCGACACTATCAAACCATATTCCACTGCCGTCGCACCTCGGTCGCATTTGTGAATGCGTCGAATGCGTTCCAACATTTTATTGGTCCCCCTTCGATCCTTGGTTGCGAGCATTCGGAAAATCCCACACAAGCGTTAATAAATGCTTGCAACATGATGAGGCTATGGAAAAAAATCCGACAACATTGTTCGTGGTTGCCGCGGCATTAGCCAACGAGAGTGGCGCGATTCTGCTGCAAAAACGTCCGGACCATGCCTCTATGGGTGGGTTGTGGGAGTTCCCGGGTGGCAAGGTCGAAGCGGGTGAAACGCCCGAAGCAGCCCTTGCACGAGAGCTGTTTGAAGAGCTTGGGATCTCGGTGAACCTTGAAGACCTTATACCCGAAAGCTTTGCAAGCGAGCCGTTGGGCGACCGACATTTGCTTTTGTTATTGTACAGATGCGTGACATGGGAAGGCACGCCCACGCCGCATTTTGCGTCTGAAATTGCATGGGTGCATCCAAAGGACATGGCTGCGCTGCCAATGCCGCCCGCGGATTATCCGCTCGTTGAATGGCTTAAGCGTATCTAGCTTTCGGGATTTTTGGACAATATGTCGGCAAGCGAAACTTGCGCACTTCCCCTTTTGGCTGGGCGGGGTTGATTCTCAGACGGCGCCCAGCCGCTCAGGAACAGGTGCGTGAAATATTCCGCGACTTTGCCTTGGGCGTCTGCGCGTGCGGCGAAAATCTCGTCCAGCCGATTGATCGCGTTCTTGCCGAGATACGCCCGCGGTCCTGCCAAAGCATTGCCGATCCCGGCATCGCGCACATCGGACACTATGCCGCGCCAGTTACTGTAACGCACCTCAGTTACATCCTGATCCGCAACGGGCAAAGCAAAACCGGCGCGCACGATCAAATCAGCCGCGCTGCGTAAGTCAATTTGCGGGTGCATATGTGGCCGAACCTGATCAGCGTCAGATTCCAAAAACATCGATTTCAATGTGGCCAGCGTCCCTGCGCCAAACATATGGCCCAGAAACAATCCATCAGGTTTGAGTATCCGCCGGATTTGGATAAGCGCGCCGGGCAGGTCGTTGACGCTGTCCAACGTGCCGGCGGAGATAACGAGATCGAACGACGCAGACGGAAAGGGCAGGCGGTCCTCTTCAATTCCCTTTTGTGTGTTGTCAGCGCCCCCTAATGATATCAACGGCATATGCGTGCAATGCATGTCCGGTGGCAGAATGTCCTTTTGCCAGCCTGCAATCGGCCCAATGATCAACGCATGTTCGAACGCGTGCGTCACAAAGGTCAGCCGTTCGCCAAGATCCTGCGCAATTTGGGTCCACAGAAATTGATCGCCCTGACGCCGTGATGCACGTTCCCGCAACGCGCGGCGGCGCTGGCGGTCAAAGATTTCAGGCGGGTTGGTCTCGTTGGTCATTTCGGCCTTGTGCAGACACTGGCTTTATCCGACAAGTCTTCATGGCCATCACCCGCCACATTTTCCGCGCTGCGCTCAATTGGGCGCTGCCCGAACGCTGCCCATGCTGCGGCACGATAACGCCCGCTGGCGGTCCATTTTGCGTCGATTGCTGGCAACAGTTGCAGTTTCTTGCCCCACCATGGTGTCATGGATGCGCAATGCCATTTGAATATGACCGAGGTGCGCAAAGCTATTGCGCAGCATGTCTGGCCAAACCGCCCAAGCATGACGGCATTCGCGCCGCCGTCAAATATGACGACTTGTCTGCAAAAGTCGCACTCCGGTTAAAATATAGCGGAAAGATCGGGTTGGCCCGCGTGATTGCGCAGCAACTGGTTCGCCATCTGCCCGAGGATCGAGACAATATCATCATCACACCTGTTCCGTTGCATTGGACGCGCATGTGGTCGCGCAGCTTTAATCAATCCGCGTTGATCGGCCGCGCGCTCTCGGCGCAAAGCGGTATCGCTTTTGCCCCTGACATACTCGTCCGCCACAAACGCACGCCGAGCATGCGTGGCCTGAATGCAAACGGCCGCCGTAAAGCCGTTGGGCAGGCATTTGCGGTGCACCCGAAATGGCGTGGCCGATTAAAGGGCAGTCGCATCATCCTGATCGACGATGTGCTTACCACGGGGGCAACGAGCGACGGCTGCATATCGGTCTTGAAACGAAGCGGTGCGTCGTGGATTCAGCTTTTCTGCTGGGCACGTGCCCTGCGCGGAGAAAGCGCAGAGCAAAACTAACTGCTCTCGATGCTTGACTTGATGGCGGCTGGGCACCATTTCATTTTTATGACCGCAAATGTTGAAATCTACACCAAATTCGCATGCCCTTATTGCGTCCGTGCCAAGCAATTGCTCGACAGCAAGGGCGTCCCATATACCGAATATGACATCACCATGGGTGGCGCAAAGCGTGCGGAAATGCTTGCGCGCGTGCCCGGTGCGCAGACCGTGCCGCAAATCCTGATCAATGATACGCCAATTGGCGGCTCTGATGATTTGCGCGCGTTGGAAAATCAAGGGAAGCTGGACGCGTTGCTAGGACCACGCGGGGCATAATGATCGCGTTTGACCTGAATTGCAGCAACGGACATCGTTTCGAAGGCTGGTTTGCGTCATCCGAAGATTATTCCAAGCAGCAATCCGCCGGGTTGCTCGCCTGTCCCATATGTGATGACATGACCGTGCAAAAGGCGCTGTCCGTGCCGCATGTGCCCAAAAAGAGCAATCAACGCAGCGTGCCTGTGCCGATCGCGGATGTAGCGGCGCCACCGGCTGCAGCTGAGCCTGCGAAAACCGACACGCTGCCGCCTGCGGTTGTGGAGTTCGTTCAAAAGCTTGCCGTGGCGCAAAGCGAGATGCTGAAACAATCGCAATGGGTCGGCGGCCAGTTTGCCGAAACCGCCCGCGCGATCCATTATGGTGAAGAAGCAGATCGTATCATCCATGGCGAAACAAGCGCCGATGAAGCCAAGGCACTGATGGAGGAGGGCGTCCAGGTTGCACCGCTCCTTTTTCCAGTCGTGCCACCCTCTGCTAAAAATTGACCGCCCGATAGCACGCAGCTATGGCTTGGGACGCAGCACCCATAGCTCAGCAGGATAGAGCATCAGATTCCTAATCTGGGGGCCACTGGTTCGAATCCAGTTGGGTGCACCATTTGCGTGCCAAGCCGCGAATAGGAATTTGTCCCGTCAATATGGTGCCGACAGCCTTCTCTAGGCTGGTCGTCTCTCCGATAATCCGAATATTTTCATCACCCGCTTCGATGCGGGCGGAACGGTGCGCCCGTAAGCTTTGCGCGCGTTCAATCGCCGCGCGGCGGGTACGCCTCTTACGCGACATAGCTATTTTGACCAAAAATAATCGCGTCATTCGCGCGCCGCTGAGAATGATGGCATCTGCGATGCATTCGGGTACTGCGACAATATTTTATAATATTTTACAATTTGCCCATTGCGCATAATGCCACTCAGCCTATCTTCGTGATTTAGCAGGCGCTGTTCTGGAGAGAACCGGATGATACATGCGGCGATAGCGATGAACCGCTTTGGTCTTGGCGCGCGACCATCCGGAAACGCACCCATGAACCCTGCGGACTGGTTAAAGGCCCAGATCAGGTCGTATGAACCGTCCTTTCCAGCTATGGCAAGCCAGCCAAGCCGTGCGGAGATCGCGGCTGGCTTTCGCGAATATCAGGTCGACCGCAAGGATATCCGCGCCGCGCAAAAGGACGCCGCGGCCGCCATGGCTGATGACGGCATACCGCAGATTGACCCTGCCAAAATCGAGAAAGTCTTCAACACGCTGCGCCTTCAATATGTCGCTGCCGCCGATGCCCGACTGGATGCCGCGATCGGCAGCGATACCGATTTTGCCGAGCGACTGGTGCATTTTTGGTCCAATCATTTTGCGGTTTCTATCGACAAGCTTCCGGTGCTGGCGCTCGCGGGCGACTATGAATTCACGGCGATCCGGCCGCATATCATGGGCACATTCGCAGATTTGCTTTTCGCTGCGGTGACGCATCCGGCGATGCTGCTCTATCTGGATCAGGCGCAATCGATTGGCCCCAATAGCCCGCTTGCAACACGCGTGGCGGCCAGACGGAATAAGACGCTGGGGCTGAATGAAAATCTGGCGCGGGAGATTTTGGAGCTGCACACGCTGGGCGTGCGCACTGTTTACGACCAAAAGGATGTCACCGAATTTGCCTGCGCGCTGACGGGATATACTGTTGGCGGGATGGCGAAGGGACCAATCCAGCGTTTCATGGCGCAGAATGGAAAGGACGGCGATAGCCAATTTTTCGCCGCCATTCATGAGCCCGGCGATCGTGTTGTCATTGGCCGGCGCTACAGCCAGCAGGGCGGGGCGCAAGCGCGTGCCATATTGTCGGATATCGCCACGCACCCGGCCACGGCGAAACATATAGCGACAAAGCTGGCGCAACATTTTGCGGCTGACGTGCCGCCGCCAGCATTGGTTGCGCGGCTAGAAAAAAGCTTTCTGGAAAGCGGTGGCGACTTGCGTCAACTCTACCGCACATTGATCGACTCTCCCGAAATGTGGCTGCCGCAGCAAGCCAAGTTCAAATCGCCATGGGATTGGGTCATCTCTTCGCTGCGCGCGTTGAATGTGCGGGAACTTCCCAACAGCAGGCAAAGCGCAAATATCCTTGCGCAACTGGGGCAACCTATCTGGAAACCGGGGTCGCCTGCCGGATTTAGCGATACGACAGAAAATTGGGCGGGAGGTGCCGCGCTGATGCGGCGGGTGGAGATTGCCAGCCTATTGGCCGAACGCAGCGCGAACCGCGTGGATGCCCGCATCCTTGCGCCACGCATCCTGTCGGGGCAGCTCAGCGCGATGACAACCGAAAGCATCGCGCGCGCCGAGAGCCCTTCTCAAGGGCTTGCGCTGTTGTTGTTGTCCCCTGAATTTTTGCGGAGATAGGGCAATGCTGAACCGACGCTATTTTGTGACCTCCGGTGTTTTGGGTCTGGGTGTTGCGGCATTTCCGGGGGCTGGCTGGGCCGCACCTGGCACCAACAAGAAATTTGTGTTCATCATCCAGCGCGGGGCGGCCGACGGATTAGCAACGTTGGCGCCGACGGGTGATCCCGATTTCCTGCGCGCGCGGGGCGATTTGGCGGCGGAAGCCCTAACGGGGACCAAGCTTGATGATATGTTCACGCTGCATCCGGCCATGACGGAAAGTACGAAACTGTTTGCGCTGAAACAGGCCAGTTTTGCGCACGCATTGGCGTCGTCTTATCGTGAGCGGTCACATTTTGATGCGCAAAATATATTGGAGTCAGGGGCAGGCCGCCCTTATGGCCGGGATGACGGTTGGCTTGGGCGCCTGCTGACACTGTTGCCGCGTGATGATGCCAAAGGACTGGCGGTTGCGCCGTCGGTGCCGCTCGCCTTGCGTGGGCCGATAGCCGCGAACAGCTACGCCCCTTCGCGCATACCCGACGCCAATGCAGACCTTATGGCGCGCTTGACCAACCTATATGCTGAGGATGCACAGCTTTCGGCTTTGTGGAGCGGCGCTCAAGCGACTGAGGCCATGGCGGGCACATCAGCGGATCAAGCGCTGAAAGGCGGCGCTGCGCTTGGGCAGATGACCGCAGGACTAATGCAAGGCCCCAATGGTGCCCGCGTCGTGATGTTGGAGACAAATGGCTGGGACACCCATTTTCAGCAAAAGGGGCGGCTGAACGGCGCGCTTAAGCAAGTTGATGCGCTCATTGGTTCACTGCGCGATTCCCTTGGCAGTGAGTGGCAGAATACTTTGGTAATGGTCGCTACCGAATTTGGCCGGACCGTGGCATTCAACGGCACCGGCGGCACGGATCACGGAACGGCCTCCGCGGCTATGCTTTTTGGTGGCGCGCTAGCGAACGGCGGCAATATTGTCGCGGATTGGCCGGGGCTGAAGGCATCGCAACTATATGAAGGTCGTGATCTCAAACCGACGATGCGGTTTGAACAATTTGCCAGCGATGCGCTGGCGCGGCATTATGGTTTAGATCCCGCAAGAACGCGGGCGTCATTATTTCCTGACTTTGCATAAGGTTAAATGGCACAAAAAAGCCCACCGCTGCACTGGGCAGGGCGGGCTTGATGTTTTTGCCGGAAAAAGACTCTTACTTGTCTTCTTCAGTCGTTTCATCGGCAGCGGCATCAGCAGTTGCGTCGGCAGCTTCGCCTGCTGCTTCTGCAGTGGCGTCAGCTGTACCTTCAGCAGCCATCATGGCATTTTCTGCGCCAGCTTCAGCAGCTTCGCCCGTTGCTTCGGCTGCTTCTGCGGTTTCTTCAGCTGCCTTTTCGCCAGCTTCGCCGCATGCAGCGAGCGAAATTGTGAATGCGAGAGCGGCAACAGTTGCGACAACTTTCTTCATATTGGTTCTCCTCAGTTCCATAAACCCTATTGGGTATTGAGGGGTAACGGATGAAGGCCTGCATAGGCAACTATTTTTCCGTCCCCCGCGAAATCCCCCATTGGCGGGCGACGGTGTAGCCAAGATAGCCTGTACCAAATAGCGCGTATAATGGCTCTGGCAGGCCGTTGAGATAGGCATTCATGCCCGCGGCGATGTTGGCGGCGGTCTCGGGCTGGATGGCGGAAATCAGCCCCATCGGAATAGCCCAGCGCAGCATTGCATACATGACGTATAAAAAGCTTGGCCGCGCTCTGCTTGTCCATGGGTCCGCCGATTGCGCTTCGGCCAAGATGCCCGAAAGCTGCGTCTTTACATTTTCGAGCTCCTGACTGCCCTGTAATTTAAGCAGTTCAAGCTTGGCGGTATCCCGCGCCTTCGGATCGGGAATGATTTTGTCGATGATGCTGGCAATTGGCCCGATTAATCCGTCAACCAATGACATAATGATTTTCTTATGATTTATCCAATACGGTTCGAAAACCAGCCATAGAGAAAGGCTTCCTGCGATGGCCGTGCCTCAGCCAGCCGGACATAATGCGCACCCTGCAGCGCATCCATTGCCTTCAGCAGAACATTTTCTGCGGCGCGTCCACGCTTGTCGAAAAAGGCAGACAGCGCGGACAAAGTTGCCGCACCCATTTTGCGATCCACCACAATATTCGCAGAGTCGCGCCCATTCCGGTTCAATGCGTTCAACGCGCGTTGCAGAAAACCCGTTGCCGTTCCAGTACCCATATTGACGCCGGTATCAAACAATTCCGCCGCCAATTTGGGCGCAATTGCGGCGACATCGGCAAAGCCGGGTGCGTCCCAATATATACGTTTGTAAATCGCGGCGGCTTCGGTCCGGGGGAGTTGGGTCATCTTGTCATGATAGCCGTGCCGACGCGCCACCGCCTCGGTAATGCCCCAACGGGTCGGGCCGCCTCTGTCCGCCGGATGATG
>JAIXYC010000088.1 GCA_027490455.1 Sphingomonadales bacterium | reverse complement strand
CGGCGCATCCGGCAAAGTGCCCGCGGCGATCCACTTAAGTCCCGAGGCTGCACGTGGCGGGGCGATTGCGAAGCTTCAGGATGGCGATGTCGTGCGCCTGTGCGCCACGACCGGCACTTTGTCCGTGTTGGTCGACGACAGCGAATGGGCCGGTCGCGCACCCGCCCCGACGCCGATGGCGCATATGGGAACTGGACGCGAGCTATTTGCAATGATGCGCGCTACGGCCGACGAAGCGGAAAAGGGCGGGTCAGCAATGCTCGCGGCGGCAGGGTTATGACCGCGATTGTCGCCGTCGATATTGGCGGAACCCACGCGCGCTTTGCCCTTGCCGAAGTGGACGCGGGCAAGGTCATCAAGCTTGGTGAGGCGGTTACGCTGAAAACAGCGGAGCATGCCAGTTTCCAAACCGCGTGGCAGGAATTTCAACGGATGAACGGAGCGCCGCTTCCACCCGCAACGGCCATTGCCATTGCAGGGCCGGTCGATGCTGACGTGATTAAGCTCACCAACAATCCGTGGATCATCCGCCGGTCGATGGTGTGTGAAAAGCTGAATGTCGATACGTTTGTGATCGTCAATGATTTCGGCGCGGTGGGCCATGCAGTTGCGCAAGCCGGGCCAGAGCATTTCCATCATTTGACAGGCCCTGATCAGGCGTTTGCACCGGAAGGCACGCTGAGCATCATTGGCCCGGGAACCGGTCTTGGTGTCGCACATGTTAGCCGCACCGGCGGTGCCTATCATGTGCAGGCGACTGAAGGCGGGCATATCGATTTCGCCCCGCTCGACGCGATTGAAGATGCCGTTTTGGCCCGCTTGCGCAAACGCTATCGCAGGGTTTCGATTGAACGCGTCGTATCCGGTCCCGGCTTGGTTGATCTCTACGAAACGCTAGCCGCTATCGAAGGCCGCGCGGTTCAGCAATATGATGACAAGACGCTCTGGCAAATGGGCATGTCCGGTGAGGATAGCCTTGCCGCGGCGGCTGTTGACCGTTTTTGCTTATCACTTGGCAGCGTTGCCGGTGACATCACGCTGGCTCAGGGCGGCTTTGCAGGGGTTGTCATCGCAGGCGGCCTAGGACTGCGTATCAAAGACAGCCTTGTCCGTTCAGGCTTTGCCGAACGTTTCCGCGCCAAAGGCCGCTTTGAAGGATTGATGGCCTCCATCCCCGTTAAACTCATCACCCATCCGCAGCCCGGCCTTTTCGGGGCCGCCGCGGCCTATGCGCAGCAATATATCGAGAGAGAATAGCCCATGACGCCCGTTGAAAAAATCATGCGCACCGCGCCGGTTATCCCCGTTCTGGTGATTGAAGATGCGGCGCATGCGCGCGCGATAGCCGAGGCATTGGTGGCAGGCGGTTTGCCGGTGCTAGAGGTCACGTTGCGCACCGCCGCGGCATTGGACGCCATTGCCGAAATGAAGAAGGTGCCGGGGGCAATTGTGGGCGCAGGCACCGTTGTTGATGTGGCCGGCCTCGACAGCGCAATCGCGGCGGGGGCCGAGTTTATCGTTTCGCCTGGCCTTACCGACAATTTGGGCAAAGCGGCCGTGGCCAAGAATATTCCGTTCCTGCCCGGCGTCGCAAGCGCGGGCGATATCATGCGCGGACTTGATCTGGGCCTGACACATTTCAAATTTTTCCCGGCGGAAGCAAATGGCGGTCTACCTGCGCTGAAATCGCTGATTGGTCCGTTTGGTCAGTGCAAATTCTGCCCGACCGGCGGCATCAAACAGGAAACCGCCGCAGATTGGCTCGCGGTTCCCGAAATTTTATGTGTTGGTGGAAGCTGGCTTGTTGGTAAAGGCGTTCCTGATGTTGCCGCGATAGAATCTGCAGCGCGGGCAGCATCGGCATTACGCAACTAACGGAGACGCAAGGCACATGGCCGAAGAAATTGAATGGTGGGACTTTGACGCAGCAGAAGATTTGATCGACGCTGTTGTCGGCGACGTCAGCTTCATCATCGAAAGTGCACTTGATGCCCGTGGCCAAGCGTTGGTTGCGTTTCCGGGCGGTTCGACACCAAAGCCTATTTTGGAAAAGCTGGCGCAAGCCAATATCCGCTGGAAAAGTGTAACAATCATTCCGACCGACGACCGGTTGGTTCCCGTCGACAATGCGCTGTCGAATGTTGCGATGATTGCAAAGATATTCATTCCGAAAGGCGCGCGTGTGCTGCCGATCACCAGCGATGCTGCGGACTATAAACTGGCCGGAGGGGCAGCAAACGCACGGCTTGCCGACCTGCATTGGCCACCCGATCTTGTCTGGCTGGGTATGGGCACGGATGGGCATACCGCGTCGATATTCCCGGGACCTGACCTTGAAACCGCGCTCGAAGGTGGCAAAGATGTGCGCGCCGTTGGCGTTGCGCCAGACCCGATGCCGCCCGAAGCCCCGGTCAATCGCGTCACCTTGACAGCATCTGCAATCGGTACCGCGCGAACGGCGATTTTGGTGATCAATGGTGCCGACAAGCGCGAGGTACTTGAGGCGGCGATTGAGCAGGGAAGTAAGTCAGCTTACCCCGTTGGCCGCGTGCTCGACAAGATTGCCGTCCCTGTTGACATATATTGCTTGGATGATTGATTTAAACGCGGCGTAGCTTGCCAGGTGGCGGCGGCGTCGTGTTTAGCCTTTGAAGATATAGGGGAAGTTCGCGTACGCCGGCATTGGCAGGCTTTCGCGCGCCTTTCGGATTGATGGGGTGATCGAACGCAATGCCCACACGGCGGGCGGTTACCCATACAATGTGACCGCTGACCCAACCGATGCTGCGCAGCTTTATCTCCACCGGTTCACCGCGCAGTGCATCTGTTGGGATTTCAGCCATCAGCCCGCCGGCTGACACGTTGCGAATGCGCACTTCATGCTCATCTTTTGTATTGGGAAAGCGCAGAACTGCCTTCAGAAAAAGGCTGTCGCGATCCATGCTCCGCTTTGCAGCCGACATGTTAATTCCGCCGAATGAGTCACTCATAATGCAGCACCAAGCACAGAATTGGGAATAATTCAGACTTGGACACTGCCACTTAATGGTAACCAAATGGTTAATTCGCGGGTCAACCTGATGGACTTCACATGGTGACATCAACCATGATCATTCAACGTCGCGGTGTTAGTCGTCGCGCGAAACGCGTTCCTGCCGTTCGTGACGTTCCTGCGCCTCAAGCGTCATTGTCGCGATGGGGCGGGCGCGCAACCGGGCAAGTGAAATCGGCTCGCCCGTTACCTGACAATATCCATATTCGCCTTCGGTGATGCGGCGAAGCGCGGATTCGATTTTGGAGATCAGTTTGCGCTGACGATCGCGGGTTCGCAATTCGATTCCCCAGTCCGTTTCGCTGGATGCGCGGTCGTTCAAATCAGGTTCGCGCATAGGGCCATCCTGAAGCTGATTCAGCGTTCCCTGCGATTCCGCCAAGATACTGTTTTTCCAGTCAACCAACTGTTTTTCAAAATATCTCAGCTGACGATCGTTCATGAACGGCTCGTCATCGCTTGGGATATATGAAGGGTCAATATCGTAACCGGAATTGTTCAATTCTCCGGTATTCGTTTGAGGCTCGGCGCTTGCGCCCATGTTAGATTCTCCACCTCTGGCGGGCCCCGCAAAACCAAGGTTGCCGCGTCCAAATCCACTCTCGCCGGCGCTATAGACTCACGCTAAAACCGGCACAAGCAGCAAATGTCACACAATGTCGTGGAGGGCATAAAAGTTGTGGAAACGGCGCGCTGCCCTTTTTCGTTGCGAAACCGATGCGCGAACGGCATAGCCAGCCGCCATGCATGACCTAAAATATATCCGCGAAAATCCGCAAGTCTTTGACGCCGCCCTTATCCGCAGAGGCGCTGCGCCCGTTGCTGCATCGGTTCTGGCGTTGGATGAAAATCGCCGCGCTGTGTTGACCGAAATGCAAAATGCGCAAGCGCGCCGCAATGAAGCGTCGAAAGCAATCGGCGCTGCCATGGGCAAGGGCGATATAGCGACGGCAGAGGCGCTCAAAGCCGAAGTTGCCGCGTTGAAGGACACATTGCCGGCATTGGAAGAGCAGGAACGCGCGGCCGGCGAAGAATTGGATACGCTGCTCGCCGGGCTGCCCAATCTGCCCGCTGACGACACGCCAGATGGTGCCGATGAAACAGAAAATGTTGAAATAGCGCGGTGGGGAACCCCGCGCAGTTTTGAATTTGAACCACGCGATCATGCCGATTTGGGACCCGTGCTTGGTCTCGATTTCGAAACGGGCGTTGCAATTTCAGGTGCGCGCTTCACTTTCATGCGCGGACAAATGGCGCGGCTTAATCGTGCGCTTGGTCAGTTCATGCTGGACTACCAGACCGGACAGCGCGGTTATACAGAATGCGCCACGCCCTATCTGGTGCGTCAGGAATCGCTGTTTGGTACCGGACAGCTTCCAAAGTTTGCCGAAGACAATTTTCAGACGACCGATGGCCGCTGGCTTATCCCAACGGCAGAAGTGTCGCTGACCAACAGCGTGCGCGAACAGATTTTGGACGAGAGCGCGTTACCGATCCGTATGACCGCGTTGACGCCCTGTTTCCGTTCCGAAGCGGGCGCGGCGGGACGCGATACGAAAGGCCTGATCCGCCAACACCAGTTTGAAAAGGTGGAGCTGGTCTCCATCGTTCGCCCCGAAGACAGCGTTGCTGAACATGAACGTATGGTCGAAAGTGCCGAGGGTATCTTGCAAGCGCTTGAGTTGCCGTATCGCAAGATGCTGCTGTGCACCGGTGACATGGGTGCCAGCGCGCGTAAGACCTATGATCTTGAGGTCTGGTTGCCGGGGCAGGGGCTGTACCGTGAAATTTCGAGCTGTTCGAACTGCGGTGACTGGCAGGCGCGCCGTATGAACACGCGCTACCGCGCTGCGGAAAACAAAGGCAATGTGTTCGTGCACACGTTGAACGGTTCTGGCTTGGCCGTTGGTCGTACGCTGGTTGCCGTTCTCGAAAATCACCAGCAAGCCGACGGCAGTGTGACCGTTCCAGCCGCGTTGCTGCCATATATGGGCGGCCTGACGAAGCTGGAGATTGCGGCCTGATGCGCATTTTATTGACCAATGATGATGGTGTGAATGCGCCGGGTCTTAAGGTGTTGGAGGCGATTGCCCGCACCCTGAGCGATGACATCTGGATTGTCGCACCGGCCGAGGAAAATTCAGGCGCAGGTCATTCGCTGACACTGACCAAGCCTGTTCGCATTCGCCAACATGGCGAAAAACATTACTCGGTTGCAGGCACGCCAACCGATTCTGTCATGCTGGGCATTGGTGTCATCATGAAAGATGCCAAGCCTGACCTGATTTTGTCCGGCGTCAACCGTGGTGCCAATCTTGGGGATGACATCACTTATTCGGGCACGGTCGCTGCGGCGATGGAAGGGGCGTTGGCGGGAATCCGATCCATTGCGCTGAGCCAAGTGTATAGCAAAGAAGGCATGGCGGATGCTGTACCCTTTTCCGCTGCCGAAGCGTGGGGCGAGCGCGTGCTGCGTCCGTTATTGGACACGCCGCATACGCCGCGCACGCTAACCAACATCAACTTCCCGCCGCTGTTGCCGCAGGATGTCAAAGGCATCAAAGTCGCCCGGCAGGGGTTCCATGACTATAGCCGCGGTTCGATCGTCAAGGGCACGGATCCGCGCGGCTACGACTATTATTGGTTTGGGCTTCATGGCATGGTGCACACGCCCGGCCATGATACGGACCTTGAGGTGATTGAGGATGGCTATATCGCAGTGACCCCGTTGCAGCTTGACCTCACCCATAGCGAGTCCCTCGCCAATCTTCGGAGAGCTTACAGCGGGTAAGGGAAAACCATTCGCCACCGCGACGATTATCGCAGTTAAGTTGCGTTCGCGATCAATGTTCATCCCACTGAAACTCGGCGACATGCCCAGCTTTGGCAACCAACCATATGGACTGAAACGCCGCAATCCGTGTGCGGACGGCCTCAATCGATTGGGGCGTCAGTGCTGGCATCGGAATAAACGAAGCCTCGCAAGCGGTTTTGGCAATAGCAATAAAGGTTTCGACGTCCGCCGGGGCGCCCCATGCATCGGATTCGAAACATTCCACCAAGCGTTCTGCCTGAAGCAGCTGCACAATATGTTCATCAGGCGTACGCGCCCGTGACGCGCTGGCGTGACCCGCCTGTTTTGCAATTTCCTGAATATCCGTGGGACTATGTCCTTTTGCCACCAGTCCCCAAAATGCCGTCCGCAGATCCAATTCGGTTTCGACGAAATAATGGATCGCATCATGCGGCGTCACGCCTTTTTTCGGAAAGGTTGCGGTCTCCGTGGAACCGTCATCCCGAACAATGTTGAGAAAATCGCGATCCGTGCCTTTGGTAATTTTTATGATCATTGTTGTATTGTTATCCTAACGCGCACCGCAAATCTATACTGCCCGTGACAAGCGTGCCGAAACCCGCTATGCGGCCCGCCATCATGGCAACTCAAATCAAAGCAGCGCCGAAGGTCGGCATGGTATCACTTGGCTGTCCCAAGGCGCTGGTCGATAGCGAACGGATCCTCACAAAGCTGCGTGCCGATGGCTATGGCTTGTCGCCCGATTATGCGGGCGCTGACGTTGTGCTGGTCAACACCTGTGGCTTTCTGGACTCCGCAAAGGAAGAGAGCCTTGAGGCGATTGGCGAGGCGATTGCAGAAAACGGCCGCGTGATTGTCACAGGCTGCATGGGCAATGAAGCCGACGTCATCCGTGCGCGTTTCCCTGATGTGCTCGCGATCACGGGCGCGCATCAATATGAAGCAGTTGTTTCGGCGGTTCATGAAGCGGCGCCTCCTACACGCGGTGCGTTTGTGGATCTGGTGCCCGAAGGCGGCTTGAAGCTGACGCCGCGGCATTACAGCTATCTAAAGATTTCCGAAGGTTGCAACCACAGCTGCGCCTTCTGCATCATTCCGTCTTTGCGCGGAAAGCTTGCAAGTCGCCGAATCGACGCCGTGTTGCGTGAGGCGGAGAAACTGGTCGCCGCGGGCACCAAAGAGCTTTTGGTTATTTCGCAAGATACCTCAGCCTATGGCGTTGATACGCGGCACGAGCCACGCGAGTGGCAGGGGCGCCAGGTGCGCGCGCATATGACGGACCTCGCCCGCGAATTGGGCAGCTTGCGGACGAGCGAAGGCATCGCCCCTTGGGTGCGGCTGCATTATGTCTATCCTTACCCGCATGTTGACGACGTTATTCCGTTGATGGCGGAAGGGTATTTGACGCCATATCTCGATATCCCGTTTCAACATGCCGCGCCGAATGTCCTAAAGGCGATGAAGCGCCCCGCCAATGAAGCGAAGGTGCTTGAACGCATCCGCAACTGGCGCAACATCGCGCCTGATATCGCTATCCGGTCAAGCTTTGTGGTCGGATTTCCGGGCGAAACCGATGCTGATTTCCAGTATCTGCTCGACTGGTTGGACGAAGCGCAGCTGGACCGGGTCGGGGCTTTCCGTTTCGAACCGGTGGAAGG
>JAIXYC010000124.1 GCA_027490455.1 Sphingomonadales bacterium | reverse complement strand
TTGGCTTCGTCGACTTCGACCAAAACCTGTGGCTTCCATGCGAGCTTTGCGCTTTCTGCCTCGCCAAGTGTCGCTTCGAGCGCCTTGGCGACTTCATGCAAGCTGTCCATTGCGGTCCAGATGCTGTGTTCATCTTCGCTCGACTCCACATCTTCTGCGCCAGCTTCCAATGCCGCTTCAAAGACGCTGTCGGCGTCGCCTGCGCTGATGGGGTAAGTGATCAGGCCCATGCGGTCGAACCCGTGGCTCACCGCGCCGGATGCGCCAAGATTGCCGCCATTTTTGCTGAATGCTGTGCGCACATTGGTCGCGGTGCGGTTGCGGTTGTCGGTCAATGCCTCAACGATGATCGCAACGCCGCCGGGGCCATAGCCTTCATAGCGCATTTCATCATAGCTTTCCGCGTCGCCGCCGGCTGCCTTGTCGATTGCGCGCTGGATATTATCCTTGGGCATCGATTGCGCCTTGGCCGCGTTCACCGCAAGGCGAAGGCGCGGGTTCATGTCGGGATCGGGCATGCCCATTTTCGCCGCCACGGTAATTTCGCGCGACAGCTTGGAAAATTGCGCCGAACGCTTTTTGTCCTGAGCGCCCTTACGATGTTGGATATTTTTGAATTTGCTATGGCCTGCCATGGCTCTGCTCTTCTCTGGCTAAAGGATATGAAGCCGCGCCCTTACATCAGGCACGCGCCATTGGGCAAGACATCTGCTTCGGCTCAACTGAACCGCGGTCCCTGACACAGTGACCATAAGCATGCAGGAGCGCTTTGTCCCATAATCGTCATCCTGAAACATGTTCAGGATGACGGGTCTTTTCGGCAATGACGCCAAGCGGAAATTATGCGAGACCAAGTGCCGATTTGTACGTATCCAAAATGGCTTCCATTTCTTGGCGATCGTCCTGGCTCATTTTGCGCAGGCGAACGATCTGACGCATGATTTTCGCGTCATAGCCTTGGCTCTTGGCTTCGCTGTAAACGTCACGAATGTCGTCGGCGATGCCCTTTTTCTCTTCTTCCAGACGCTCAATGCGTTCAATGAAAAGACGCAGTTGATCGGCGGCGATATTGCCTTCGGCCATGATATTCTCCCTGTGGTGTTGGTCGGTGCCTGCGCACCCGAATCAAGATGACAGCGCCTTAATGCGAAGGGGCGTTTTTCGCCACGCTTTCCTGCATGCGTTGCAATTGTTCGGGCGTGGCTTCGGTCTGATGCTTCGCTTTCCACTCCGCCGCGGGCATGCCGTGGATGAGGGTGCGTGCTTCATCTTTGGTCAGCGCGCCATCCGCCTCCATCACCCAATCGGCGAGGCAATTGCGGCAAAAACCGGCAAGGCACATCAGGTCGATATTCTGTACATCGTGCCGGTGCTGCAAATGCGAAACAAGGCGGCGAAATGCGGCGGCGGCCGCCGCGTCTGATATTTCCTTGTCCTGTTGCATAGCTATGCGCCCTTTCCGTTGGTGACTTGCCCCGTTATGGGGGGTGCGAACGTCAAAATCTATATCGCGGAGCCATTTCTATGCAATATCACAAGCCACGTATGCGCAAGGTCCGCATATTGGCGACATTGGGCCCCGCCAGCGACACGCCCGAAATGATCGAAAAGCTGTTCCGCGCTGGTGCCGATGCCTTTCGCGTGAACATGAGCCATGGCGAGCAAGCCGACAAGGCGCAGCTGATTGCCAATATCCGCGCGCTCGAAAAAGCGTATAACCGGCCCACGACGATCTTGGTGGATTTGCAAGGGCCCAAGCTGCGCGTCGGCACCTTTGCCGAGGGCAAGGTTGAATTGCACACGGGCGACGATTTCCGGCTGGATACCGACGAGACGTCGGGCGACGCGCATCGCGTGCATTTGCCGCACCCCGAGATATTTGCTGCATTGGAAATCGGCGCACGGCTGTTGCTCGACGATGGTAAGCTTGTTCTGCGGGTCACTGAAATCGGACCGGAATATATCAATACCACGGTGGAAGTTGGCGGCGCATTGTCGAACCGCAAGGGGCTGAACGTCCCTGACGTCGTCATTCCCATTGCCGCGCTCACCGAAAAGGACCGTTCCGACCTTGCCTTTGCGTTGGAGCAAGGCGTCGATTGGATCGCGATGTCCTTTGTCCAGCGGCCAGAGGATGTTGCCGAGGGCAAGAAGCTTATCGGTAATAAGGCTGCGTTGCTGGCGAAGATTGAAAAGCCAGCGGCCATCGGGCGGTTGGAAGAAATTCTGGAACTCGCCGACGGCGTAATGGTCGCGCGCGGTGATTTGGGCGTTGAGATGCTGCCCGAACAAGTGCCGCCTTTGCAGAAGAAGATTGTGTCGACCGCGCGGCGTATGGGCAAGCCAGTCGTTGTTGCGACGCAAATGTTGGAATCGATGATCGTATCGCCGTCGCCCACCCGCGCCGAGGTGTCGGACGTTGCGACTGCGATTTATGATGGTGCCGATGCGGTCATGCTGTCTGCCGAAACGGCGGCGGGCGCTTGGCCGATTGAAGCGGTGTCGATCATGGACCGCATTGCGCAACAGGTCGAAAGTGATCCCGATTTCTACAAGCGTATCCACTTTACCGAGACCCCAGCCGATTCCACCACGGCAGATGCGCTGGCCGAAGCGAGCGGACGGATTGTCGACACCATAGAAACCAGCGCCATTGTCTGCTTCACATCATCGGGCTCGACCGCGCGGCGGATCTCGCGCGAACGGCCATCCGTGCCGCTCTTGGTGCTCACCGCCAGCCAATCCACCGCGCGCCGCCTTGGGCTCCTTTGGGGCGCTTTTGCGGTGCGGACCAAGGATATTGGATCGTTCGAGGAAATGGTCGCCAAGGGCAAGCGCATGGCGTTGCGCTATCATTTGGGGCAGGCTGGTGGACGCATTGTCATCATGGCTGGCGTGCCATTTGGCACACCGGGTTCAACAAATGTGCTGCACATCGTTCGGTTGACCGGCGACGAATTAAAGGGCCATTAACGGCCGGTGGCGCGATCAGGGGAGTAAAAGGCTGCTGTCGCCATAGCTGTAAAAGCGGTACTCGTTGGCGATGGCATGGGCATAGGCCGCTTGCATCGTTTCGCGACCCATCAACGCGCTGACCAGCATGAACAGCGTGGATTTTGGCAAGTGAAAGTTGGTCATAAGGCCGTTGATGGCCTTAAACCGATAGCCCGGCGTGATGAAGATATCGGTGTCGCCTTCAAACGGGTGCACGATACCATTTTGGTCGGCGGCGCTCTCGACAAGGCGCAGCGAGGTAGTGCCGACCGCGACCAAGCGACCGCCATTTTCGCTTATGCTGTTGAGCCTGTCTGCTGTCGCGGCATCAATGCTGCCCCACTCGCTGTGCATGCGGTGGCTTGTCGTGTCGTCGACCTTTACCGGCAGGAACGTGCCCGCACCCACGTGCAGGGTAAGCGTCGCGGTTTCTATGCCCGCATCGTGCACCGCCTGCATCAGCTCGGGGGTAAAATGCAGGGACGCAGTGGGGGCGGCGACGGCGCCGTCCTTTTGCGCGAACATCGTCTGATAATCTTCGGTGTCGCGCGCATCGGTTGGCCGCTTGCCGGCAATATAGGGCGGCAATGGCATCGTGCCAGCACGTTCCAGCAAGACTTCGACCGGCTCATCGCCTTCAAAGAACAATGTAAAGCTACCGTCGTCATGGTGTTCTTCTGCGTTCGCCAAGACGCCGTGGCCAAAATCAATGCAGTCACCCATATGCAGGCGCTTCGCGTTGCGGATGAAGGCCTGCCACCGGCGCAGATCGATCCGCTTGTGCAGTGTCGCGCCAATCGTCGCGTCGCCCCTGCGGCCCGTAAGCTGCGCAGGGATAACGCGGGTGTCGTTGAAGATCAGGCAATCGCCCTTGCGCAGCTTTTGCGGCAGGTCGCGGACCGATGCGTCCACCATGTTGCCTTCGCCGCCGACGCATAGCATCCGCGCAGAATCCCGCGGGCTAACAGGCCGCAGTGCGATCCGCTCGGGCGGAAGCTCGAAGTCAAACAGGTCGACGCGCATGCTATTGCCTAAGCGGTTAGCTACCGCTTGTTTGGCCTACGGCAACGGGCTGCGCGGGAAATACGGGCGGTGGGACATTATCGGCCGCAATCGATGCCTGAAGCACTTTGCTGGGGCTTGCGGGTGGTTCGCCGCGTTCAATAGCATCGACAAACTGCATGCCGGATGTCACGCGGCCAAAGACGGTATATTTGTTGTCGAGGCTGAAGCGCGGTTGAAAGCAGATGAAGAACTGGCTGTTGGCCGTGTCGGGTTCATTCGTGCGTGCCATCGACACTGTCCCGCGCAAATGCGGCAATTTGTTAAACTCGGCCTTTAGATCGGGTAGCTCCGACCCACCTTGGCCTGTGCCTTTGGGGTCCCCGGTTTGGGCCATAAAGCCCTCAATCACGCGGTGGAAGATAACGCCATTGTAAAAGCCCTGACGCGTCAGTGTTTTGATCCGCTCAACATGCGACGGTGCAACGGCGGGGAACATCTGAATGGTAACGCGGCCGCCCGTCGACAAATCGAGCACCAGCATATTTTCAAGGTCAGGCGCAACGGGCGTAGGCGCAGTCGCTGGCGTTTGCGCGAGTGCAGGAGCGCCCGCAAGGAACAGCCCGCCTAAAATGAGCGCAGTCAACTTCGACAAAAATATGCGTGATAACATCAAAAAAGGCCGCCTTTATAATAGAAGTGCTGTTCTCATAACGAACGACGCTGTCGCTGTCATGAACGATTTTCGACCTGCGCCGGGTTAGCCCCGCAGAGGCGAAGTCTGTGGATAAGTCACTGTTGCATAAAAGTGACAGCCCCGAAATATTATTGTCATATCAGCCCAATTTGTTGCGTAAACCTAGGAAATCCGACAAAGCGCGGACAACCCGGAGGGATTTCATCTCTTTTCGTGCATGCATTGCATGTATGTTTTGAGTGAAAAAGCTGGGGAGTTTAACAGCCACCAGGACGCGGTAAGTCGTTGGAATGGGGCGATATTATAGGGGCTATATCGTGAAAAACACACGTATCAGCAATTTGAAATATGCAGCGGCACCGCTCGCACTGGGTCTGGCGTTGATCTCAACGCCGTCATTCGCTCAGGATGCGGCAGCCGAAGAAGAAGCCGTTGAGGCAATCGTCGTAACGGGTTCGCTCATTACCAATCCGAACCTTGAGCGTTCGGCTCCGGTCAACGTAACTTCTGCCGAAGAAATGGAACTGCTTCAGTCCAACCTGGCCGAAGAAGTCCTTCGTGAAATTCCAGGCGTTGTCGCTTCGATCGGTTCTGCGGTCAATAACGGCAACGGTGGTGCATCGTACGTTAACTTGCGCGGCATTGGTTCAAACCGTAACGTCGTATTGCTTGACGGTGATCGTATCGTGCCCGCCGGTTTTGGTGGTCAGGTCGATTTGAACAACATTCCGCTCGCTTTGGTTGAGCGCGTTGACGTTCTTACCGGTGGCGCTTCGACCACTTATGGCGCTGACGCTGTTGGTGGTGTTGTTAACTTCATTCTGAAGAATGATTTCTCGGGCTTGGAAGCCCAATCGTCTTACCAGCTCACCGAAAAAAGTGACGGTGACGTTTTCCGCTCTGACGTCACAATCGGTGCGAACTTCGACGATGGTCGCGGTAACGCCGTATTCGGCGTTGGTTACCAGCAAGCTGACCCCGTATATCAAGGTGCGCGCGATGTTTCGCTAACCACCCTTGATACCTACAGCGGTACGGCGCTTGGTTCAGGTACATCAAACCCCTCGCGTTTCTCGGGCGGTCGTCTGATTAGCGGTACGGCAAATGGCGGCACCAACCAGATCAACGACGCGGGTCAGCTTGTTCCGACCTTCGCGACGTTTAACTTCAACCCATATAACGTCTTCCAGACACCGTTCAAACGTTTCAACATGTTCGGTCAAGCGCGTTACGAAGTCAGCGATGCGATTGAAGTATATTCGCGCGGTCTGTTCTCAAAGAACACTGTAAACACGATCATCGCTCCATCGGGCGCGTTCAGCATCGGCGTGAACATTCCTTTGAACAACCCGTTCTTGCCTGCTGCTATGCGTAACCAGTTCTGCGCATTTGACGTTAACCCAAGCGCTTCGGTGTATACCCCACGCTTTACACAAGCGCAGTGCGATGCGGCGGCTAACCCAAGCCTGCGTCCTGGACAGCCCGGTTATCTTGAAATCGGTACAGGTGGCGCGTCTGCAACTGCTACGACATCGGGCAACGGTCTTGCTGTATTGCAAGCATGGCAGCCATTCGACGTTAACGGCAATGGCGTGATCGAAGCAGGTGAAGGTTACAACCCGAACCCGCAGTCGCTTTTTGCCCGTCGTGCAGTCGAAGCTGGTCCACGTATTTCCGAATATGTGACGACCGTATTCGATTATCGTTTGGGTGCCCGCGGTTCGATCACTGACTCAATCGACTGGGATATCTCGGGTGCCTATGGTCAAAGCGAGAACCTTCAGACGATTAAGGGTTACACCTTGAACTCGCGTTTCCGTCAGTCGCTTCGTGCGGGCGGAACGGCTGCAGCGCCAGTTTGCTTCGACACATCCAATGGATGCGTTGCTGCAAACGTCTTTGGCACCATTCAGCCATCGGCAATTCCGTTCTTGGTACAGGAAAGCACCAGCTTTACGAAAACCTCGCTTGCACAAGTCAAGGGAACCATCAACGGCGATGCCGGCTTTACCAGCCCATTTGCTGAAGATTCAGTGGCATTTGCAGTCGGCGGTGAGTATCGTAAATATACTGCCCGTCAGGGCGCTGACGCGCTTGCCAAGGGCGGCGATCTTGGCGGTGCCGGCGGTGCGACGCCTTCGATCGAAGGCGGCTTCGACGTGTATGAAGGCTTTGGCGAACTTGTTGTGCCATTGGTCAGCGACAAGCCATATATCAACAGCCTGACTGTTGAAGGCGGCCTGCGCTATTCGTCGTACACAGTCGACGCACCAGGCAACCCATCGTACAACACCACAACCTTTAAGGCTGGTGGTACGTGGGAACCAACCGAAGGCCTCGCTATTCGTGGTAACTTTGCCCGTGCCGTTCGCGCACCGAACATTGGCGAACTGTTCTCGCCAGTGAACACTGGATTGACCAACCTTGGTACCGATCCATGTGCGACGTTGACGACAGCTGGTACTGTGTTGCCAGGACGTCCAGCAACCGGCCCAACGGGTGAACTTCGTGCCGTCTGCTTGGCGCAAGGCGCCAATGCGGGTAACATCAACTCGATTCCCCAGCCTAACGCAGGTCAGGTGAACTCGACTGATGGTGGTAACGTCAACATTAAGCCTGAAAAGTCGAACAGCTTCACCATTGGTGCGATCTTCCAGCCAGCGGCTATCCCTGGTTTCACTGCGTCGATCGATTATTACAACATCAAGGTAACGGGCGCGATTTCGTCCCCAACCCCTGGTGACGTAATTGCGGCTTGCTTTGGAACGGACGTATTCACCCCGCCAGCTGGCGCGTCGACATCTGCTGCTTGTACCAGCATTCGTCGTAGCCCGGCCGATGGCAGCTTGAGCGGCGATCCGAGCACTTTCACTGGTCTGCCTTCGGTTCTGTCGAACGCGGGTGCCATTGAAACTGACGGCATCGACTTGATCATGAACTACAAGACCGATCTGACCGACAAAATCGCTTTGGCTTTGTCGTTCAACGGTAACTACACGTTCAAATCGACGTTCAATTCGTTCGTGGCTAACCCAGCTTCCGTTAATCGCGATTGCACGGGCTATTTCAGCTCGAACTGTGGTTCACTGCAGCCAGACTTCTCATGGTCGCAGCGTACAACAGTGTCGTACGGCAAGTTCGATGTGTCGTTGTTGTGGCGTCACCTGTCGGCGATGGAGCAAGAGCCACTTGACGTGGTTAATGGCGGTGCGTTCTTCAACGGAACGATCGGTTCGTCGGTCTTGGGCGTTGGTGGCCGGACGGCTAACTTCGGCAAGATCAAGGCATATGACTACTTCGATCTGTCGACGCGTATCAATCTCACCGAAAATGTGACGATCACCGCTACGGTGCAGAACTTGCTGGACAAGGATCCACCATTGACCGGTAACAATGCTGGTTCGACATCGTACAACAGCGGCAACACCTTCCCGTCGACATATGACGCGTTGGGTCGTCGTTATGCTGTAACGGCAAAGCTGCGCTTCTAATTTGAAGAGCATATAATGAAACAAGGGGGCGGGCAGCAATGTCCGCCCCTTTTGTATTGCGCGGCCACGCTAAATCACGAGGCCAGACCAAGACCTGCAAGACTGCGTTATGTTGGTTTTGGTCATGCCCGGCCCTAATGGGTTGGGCCGAGCGCTTCAAAAGCGAAGCGCATGTTCCAACGTCAGCGGGATGTTGGCAGATTGGGCAACGGCTTTGGCCCAAATCAGGACCTTTTCAATTTCGTCGCCATGCGCCGTTTGCGCCAATGCATATTCCGCGCGCCGGTCGTCTGTCCGGAAACTGCCACCAAACTTGCTATGCGTGCCGAACGCAGGATGCGTATCATTCGCAGCGGCATGTTCGCCCAAGCCAAAGTGGGACGCTACAGCGAAAAGAGCCTTGCCAGGATGGGCAGTCAGGCGTTCGCTGTCCAGCGTTGCGATGCGTTCAGGTCCGAATTTTTGCGCCATGCTATGAAACAGCTTTTGCTGCGCCAGCCAACCCACGGCCGCGACTTGCAAATCGGTCTGCCGGAAAAAATCACCCGGCTCAAAACCAAGATCAACGATGCCGTCGGCAATTTGCCCTTCCAACAATTCGCGGCACCATAGCCGGCACCAAAGCCCCTTGCGGGCCACCGACAAAAGAAACACCGAAAGTGGCGCATATAGAATGATGGCTTTGCTTTTCGGCCGCATGGCAAGCGATGCGGGGGCAAGGGCATTAAACACATTCGACGGCTTCACAACCACCGCCAAATCGTCGCCAAATGGACGTGCGAGCATGCCCAGTGCATCGCGCAACCGCTCGCCGACCGCAGTGGGTGGCGCGCCGCGACGGCGAAAGCCCACAATGTCGTTCAACAAAACGGGTTCCTTCAGACCCATAGATAGGCCCGGCAGATCAAATCCGTTTGCGAACATGGTTGATGCACAAAAGGCGGAATGCAAAATAAAATGCAGGCTGGCGTCGTCCGTGCGCCCCGTTGTGGCTTCACGGCGCGATAGGACCATCGGGCTTGGTTCCACGCCCAGATATTCATCGGTAAGGAAAGTGGCGGCATTGTGCGCCGCACGGCTGACATGTCGCAGATGAAATGCGTCTGCAGACGCATCATAGCGATGCGCAAGCCATGCGCCGTCGTTCCATATTTCGCTATTTTTATGCGTCATAACCTCATCGACCTTGCCGTTTCTAACGGTAAATGGCAAGCATTCGCCATATGAACGAGAGCGCACCACCGGCCGAAGCGGCCAGACTGAACAGCGAAGGCATGCTTGCACTGCGGGCCGGAAGCTATGCCGAGGCGGAACGCCTGTTCGTGGCGGCAACAATGCATGACACAATGTCGAGCGCGCTTTGGCGAAATGTTGCCACCGCACGGCGCGCGCAGGGCGATGACACAGGGGAAATGCAGGCGCTGGATGCGGCAATCAGTATCGACCGCCGCGACTTCATGGGCTGGCTCCGTAAGGCGGAATTGCACGAACGTACGGGTGAAAAGGCCAAGGCGCTGGTCGCTTGGAGCGGCGTGCTCCAAATGGCGGCGCACGCATCAGACCTGTCTCCTGATATTGCCGCGGCACTGCAGAAGGGGCAGGCGTTTGTTTCGCAAGCAACGCTCCAGATCGCGGACGCGGTCAGCGCGGAACTGGCCCCATTATCTGCTGCCATGGATGAGACAGAGCTGCGCCGCAGTCAGGCATTTGTCGATGTGGCGCTGGGCCGCCGGCGGACCTATGTGAACACATGCGACGGCCTATATTACCCCTTCCTTCCGGCGGACGAGTTTTTCGACCGGCATCATTTTCCATGGATGCCTGCAATTGAAGCTGCGACCGACGAAATACGCCAAGAATTAGAGGCGCTGCTTGCCGATCCCGGCGACGCGTTGCGGCCTTATGTCCGAATGGATTCAGGCGTTCCTGAAAATAAATGGTCCGCTCTTGACCAGTCACTTGCCTGGGGCGCATGCTTTTTGTGGGAATATGGGCAGCCCAATAAGGCTGTCTTAGACCGCTGCCCACGCACAGCAGCAGCCTTGGCCAGCCTACCGACCACAACGCTTCCGGATCGTGCACCCAGCGCGTTTTTCTCCATATTGAAGCCGCATACCCGAATTCCGCCACATACAGGGGTGACCAATACCCGTGCGATTGTGCATTTGCCGCTAATCGTGCCAGAGAATTGCGGTTTCCGCGTTGGCGGCGAAACCCGTGAATGGAAAGTGGGAACGGCTTTTGCCTTTGATGATACCATCGAACATGAAGCGTGGAACGATAGCGATCATTATCGTGCGGTTCTTATCTTTGACGTGTGGAATCCACATTTAACCGTTGCAGAACAAAATGTTATCGCCCGATATTATGCTGCGGCTGACGCAACAGGCTTTAAAATCACGCATTAAGTTAATTGATTTTTTCCTCTTTACTTGCACTGAAAAGCGCCTGTGTTACTTGCACCGCGCCTCTCAACGGAGAAACATTCACATGCGACCAATTCTATTCACGGCCTTAACCATTGGTATCATGACCTCGGCTTTGGCGGAAGCGCCGGCGCCTTCGCCGGTAACGGCTCCGGCATCCGCATCAACATCGCAAGGCAATGCTTCGACTGCAGCATCCGACGCAACCGCAGCCAAATCCGACCAAACCATGCGGTGCCGCACTGTTCGTGTGACCGGTTCACTGGTGAAAAAGGGCAAGGTATGCAAAACGCTTGCGCAGTGGCGCCAGATGACAGAATCCGGCAATGAACTCGCCCGCCGCTTGGTGGAGGATGGAACTTCACGCCCGGGCGGTCAGTGATCCTGCTTTTACGAATGAACTGGCCGATTTAAATCGGGGAAGCTCAAAGGCTGTCGCATGACGCCTACACCGCCAACTTCAATGCTCCATCCCCTTCGTCGACCTTAACCGTGGAGCCATCGGGCACTTCGCCGCGCAGCAGCAGATCCGCCAGCGGATCCTGCAAATATCGCTGAATAGCGCGCTTGAGCGGGCGTGCGCCATATACGGGGTCGTAACCCACGCGGCCAAGCCACGCCTTGGCCTCTTCGGATAAAGCGAGCGTGATCTTGCGATCCTTCAGCAGCTTTTGCACGCGTTGCACCTGAATATCGACAATCGGCGCCATGTGATTGGCACCAAGGCGGTGGAACAGGATGACCTCGTCGAGGCGGTTGAGGAATTCGGGCCGGAAATGGCCCCGCACGATTTCCATCACTTGTGGTTCGACCTCTTTCACATCCTGACCATCTTCCAACGCGGCGAGATGCTGGCTGCCCAGATTGGACGTGAGGATGATGAGCGTGTTCGAAAAGTCCACCGTGCGGCCCTGACCATCGGTCAGGCGGCCATCGTCAAGCACCTGAAGCAAGATGTTGAAGACGTCGGAGTGCGCTTTTTCGACTTCGTCGAACAACACCACTTGGTAGGGCCGACGCCGGACAGCCTCGGTCAAGACACCGCCTTCTTCATATCCGACATATCCCGGAGGCGCGCCGACCAGCCGCGATACGCTGTGCTTTTCCATGAATTCGGACATGTCGATGCGGACCATCGCATTGTCGTCATCGAACAGGAATGATGCCAGCGCCTTGGTCAGTTCGGTTTTACCAACGCCCGTGGGGCCCAGGAACAGGAATGATCCCAGCGGCCTGTTGGGGTCCTGAAGCCCTGCGCGGCTGCGGCGCACGGCTTTGGATACAGCGGCCACGGCATCTTGCTGCCCGATCACCCGCGCGCCAATCAGTTGCTCCATATTGAGCAACTTGTCGCGCTCGCCCTCAAGCATCTTGTCGACAGGAATGCCTGTCCAGCGGCTGACAACGCTCGCGATATCTTGCGCGGTCACTTCTTCGCGCAGCATGGCGTTACCTGCCGCTGATTCTGCTTCGGACAGTTGTCGTTCAAGGCCCGGGATTGCGCCATATTGCAGCTCGCCCGCCTTGGCGAGATCGCCCGACCGTTGCGCCTGCTCAAGCTCGATACGCGCGGTGTCGAGCTGCTCCTTGATCTTGGCCTCTGCCGAAATCTTGTCTTTTTCGGCCTGCCAGCGCTGGGTCAGTTCGGATGATTGCTGCTCCAGATTGGCAAGTTCATTCTCAAGCGTGGCCAGCCGGTCCTTTGACGCGGCATCGCTTTCCTTGCCAAGCGCCTCACGCTCGATTTTCAGCTGAATGATACGCCGGTCGAGCGTCTCGATTTCTTCGGGCTTGGATTCCACTTCCATGCGGAGCCGCGACGCGGCTTCGTCCATCAGGTCGATGGCTTTATCAGGCAGGAAACGGTCGGCAATGTAACGGTGCGATAATGTCGCCGCACTCACCAACGCGCCATCGGTGATCCGCACGCCATGGTGCAGTTCATATTTCTCTTTCAAGCCGCGCAGGATCGAAATCGTATCTTCAACCGTTGGTTCACCGACGAATACCGGTTGGAACCGGCGTTGCAGGGCAGGGTCTTTTTCGACATGCTTTTGATATTCATCGAGCGTTGTCGCGCCGATGCAGTGCAATTCGCCGCGTGATAGGGCAGGTTTGATGAGGTTCGCCGCGTCCATCGCGCCTTCGCCTTTACCTGCGCCGACGAGCGTGTGCATTTCGTCGATGAACAGGATGATGTCACCTTCGGCCTGCTTCACCTCATCCAGCACACCCTTCAGCCGCTCTTCAAACTCTCCGCGATATTTCGCGCCGGCAATCAAGGCGCCCATGTCGAGCGACAAGAGTTTGCGGCCTTTTAGGCTGTCTGGTACGTCACCATTGGCAATGCGCAGCGCCAGTCCTTCGGCAATGGCCGTTTTACCCACGCCGGGTTCACCGATGAGAACAGGGTTGTTCTTCGTGCGCCGCGCAAGGATTTGAATGGTGCGGCGTATTTCTTCATCACGGCCGATGACCGGATCAAGCTTGCCCGCGCGGGCCACTTCCGTCAGGTCGCGCGCGAATTTCTTCAGCGCATCATAACGGTCCTCGGCGCCAGCGGTGTCGGCGGAACGCCCACCCCGCAGCGCATTAATCGCGGCGTTCAAACCCTCGGCTGTGACCGCAGCAGTGGCCAAAGCCTTCCCAGCGGTCGTGGTGGACGCCAGCGCAAGCGCGAGCAACAAACGTTCGACCGTCACATAGCTGTCGCCAGCCTTTTGCGCGACCTGTTCGGCGGAATCGAGAACGCGAACGGCGTCATTATCAAGCCCGGGCGTTTGCTGCGCACCGCCGCCCGACACGGCAGGAACCTTCGCCAACGCTGCGTCGGTTTCGCGCAATGCGGTCGCGGCGTCGCCTCCTGCAGCCTTGATAAGGCCCGAGGCCATGCCCTGTTCGTCTTCCAGCAAGGCTTTGAGGAGATGCTCAGGTCCGATCCGCTGATGGCTCATACGAATGGCCACGGTCTGCGCGCTTTGCAGAAAACCCTTGGCCCGGTCGGTGAATTTCTCGAGGTTCATGCGCTATTTCCTAGATTGCCGTTGCTGCCCCGGTGCGAGGCAAACGCAACTCATATTCAGAATGTAGTGCGGCATTTTCGCATCACAAGACGCGCTGATGCTGGGGCCGCCATGTTCCTTGCCGCGAATGGAAGGACTTTCCTTTCGCAAAGACTTGGTTATGCCCGTCTTCTGAAGGAACGGACCGATGTGACAAGGTCTCATTGTGGGGGAGAATATGATGCGTAAATTTTTGTGGGCGTCTTTGGCGCTTGTCGGTGTGGTTGCAGGCGCAGGTGCCTTGTGGGAGCCATTGGCGGCAACTGAATATGAAACCGCCAAGCGGACCTATGATGCCGAGATTGTGCGCGACGAATATGGCGTGCCGCATATCAATGGCGCGACGGATGCGGACACGGCTTATGGCCTTGCCTATGCGCACGCCGAAGATGATTTTTCGACGATTGAAGATGTCGTGGCGATGACCCGCGGCCGGTATGGCGCGTTGGCTGGCTCGGACGGGGCCAAGGTCGATTATGTCATGCACCTGTTGGGCGCGCGCGAAACCGCCGAAAAGCGCTACATGGAATTGTCGCCTGAGGTACGCGCCGTGGCCGAAGCCTATGCCGCTGGGCTTAATTATTATGTGTCGAAGCATCCGGGCGAAGCGCGCTTGTCGAAACTGTTTCCGGTTACTGGACAGGACATCGTCACCGGCTTTGTTCTGCGCGCGCCATTTTTCTATGGCCTTGATGGCGCAATCGGTGCGCTCACCGAAGGCAAGCCACAGCCCAAAGAGAGCGCTGCGCCCATGACGCCAATCGGGCGCGATCCCGAAATGAACGGGTCCAATGCCTTTGCCCTCGCGCCAAAGCGCATGGCCGATGGCAAGACCTGGCTGATTTCCAATTCGCACCAGCCTTATGAAGGGCAAGTGGCATGGTATGAGGCGGTAACCCATTCGGGCGAAGGCCTTGATATGGCGGGTGCATTGTTCCCGGGATCGCCCTTCGTGCTGTTGGGGCATAACCGCCACCTTGGCTGGACCAACACGGTCAATCGTCCGGACCTGATTGATGTCTATAAATTGGTGATGAATGATGCGGGCGACAAATATCGCTATGATGGCAAATGGCTGCCGCTAAATTCAAAGCGTGTTTGGTTGCCCGTCAAGTTCGGGCCGTTCAACCTGCCCGTGCCACAGACAGTGTATCGTTCGGTCCATGGTCCGGTTATCAAAAATGATAAGGGCTATTTCGCCATCCGCTATGCCGGAATCGACAGCGTAAAGGTCGTCGAGCAGTATTACCGGAATACCAAGGCAACGAATTGGGAAGAATGGACCAAGTCGATGTCGATTGGCGGGATTCCTGCCACCAACTTCATCTATGCCGACAAAACCGGCCGCGTTGCCTATATCTACAATGCGCTCTTCCCCGATCGCAAACCGGGCTATGATTACACCAAGCAGCTTCCCGGCGATACGTCTGCTGCCATGTGGTCCGGCCCTGTCGGCTTTGACCGCTATCCCAAGATTGTCGATCCAGCATCGGGCTTTGTCCAGAATGCGAACAATACACCCTATCTGGCGGCTGGCCCGGGTTCGGAAATGAACCCGGCGGATTATTCGCCGTATTTGGGTATCGAACGCGGCATGACCAACCGGGGGCTGCGCGCCACCGAGTTGCTGGCGGCGGATAGGTCAATCACGCCGGAAGAGCTGCTCGCGATCAAGATGGACATGACCTACAGCAAGCAAAGCTGGGTCGGGCCATGGATGGCATCCTTTGCCGCGTTGGACCTGAAAGACGCGCCGGAGCTTGCCAAGGCGCAAAAGTTGTTGGCCAGCTGGGACTGGTCAAGCGATGGCAAGGGCGATGCAGACGCTTTGGCCGAACGGATCATTCGTTTTGGTGCACGCCCGAACTGGCGTGGTGACCCAATGCCCGATCCCCGCAGTACGCTGCAAGAAGCGGTTGATGAATTCAAGAAGCGCTTTGGCAGAATTGACCCGCAGCTTGGCGATATTCAGCGGCTGCGGCGCGGCAATGTCGACTTACCGATGTTTGGCGGAAGCGATGCCCTGCGCGCGACGACGATGTGGGATCCTGACCAAGCCGATGGCAAGGTCCGCGTTCGGCATGGCGACAGCTACATCATGCTGATCCGTTGGGACAAAAATGGCGGCGTTATATCGGAATCGATCCAGCCTTATGGTGCGGCGACCACACGGCCCGACTCGCCGCATTATACCGACCAGATGAAGCTGTTTGTTGCGGGCAAATATAAGCCCGTTCATTTCGAATGGGCCGATGCCGTGAAGCATGCAAAGCGCCGTTATCGGCCCTGAATGGCGTTTGTCGAAAATGTGCAGCCGCCAGATTGTGTTTGTCCGTTGTGACGCTATCTCAGGCGGCATTAAAAATATCTTTAGGAGCATATGATGATCCGTAAATTGACCCTCGCCCTTATGTTGTCCGGTTCGGTGTTGGCCGCGCAGGCACCCGCATTTGCGCAAACCGCTGCACCAGTGTCAAAGCTGGTGGAGGCCGTGAATATTCCGCATGAGAAATTCACACTCGACAACGGCCTGACGGTGTTGGTGCATGAAGACCGCAAGGCAACCATTGTTGCGGTTTCCATCTGGTATGGCGTAGGGTCAAAGAACGAACCCAAAGGCAAAACGGGCTATGCCCATTTGTTCGAACATATCATGTTCAACGGCAGCGAAAACGCGCCGGGCGACTATTTTGAATATACCAAGAAAATCGGCGCCACCGACTTGAACGGAACGACATGGCTCGACCGGACCAACTATTTCCAGACCGTCCCGACGACTGCGCTGGAATCTGCATTGTTCCTCGAAAGCGATCGCATGGGCTATTTGCTCAATGCCGTTTCCAAGGAAAAGCTGGATAACCAGATCGGCGTTGTTTCGAACGAAAAGCGTCAGGGCGACAATCAGCCATTTGGACTGGTTGATTACAAGCGTTCGGAAACACTCTTCCCCGTTGGTCACCCTTATCATCACGACACGATTGGCAGCTTGGAAGACCTGTCGGCGGCGTCGCTGGATGACATGAAAAATTGGTTTATCGACCATTATGGCCCCAATAATGCGGTGCTCGTGCTGGCAGGCGATATCAACGCCGCGCAAGCCAAACCGCTCGTTGAAAAATGGTTCGGCAGTATTAAGCGCGGCAAAGATGTTGCGCCCGTCAATGCGCCTGTGCCGACGCTGGAAAAGCCTGTTAAAATCGTGATGAAGGACAAGGTTCCGACCACACGTATTTATCGCAACTGGGTGGTGCCGGGATTGGCCGACCCTGATGCAAATGCGCTTTACATTGGCATGAGCGCGCTTGGCGGCCTGTCCAGCTCGCGCCTCGACAATATCCTCGTGCGTCAGGAACAAAGTGTCGTTGGCGTTTCGGCATATATGATCCCGTTCATGCAAGGCAGCCTGATTAACATTCAAGCGGATGTGAAGCCCGGCGGTGATGCCGATGCGGTTGCCAAGCGGCTGGATGAAATATTGGCCGATTACATCGCCACGGGTCCAACCGCTGAGGAAGTGCAGCGCGTCGCCGCCAGCAACATTGCCCAGCAGATCGATGGCCTTGAACAGGTTGGCGGATTTGGTGGCAAGGCCGTCGCGCTTGCCGAAGGTCAGCTTTATGTTGGTGACTCGAATTTCTACAAGAAAGAGTTGGAGCGTCTCGCCACGACAAAGCCCGAAGCTGTAAAGGCGGCGATGCAAAAATGGCTGACCCGCCCTGTGCTCGAAATTCGCGTAGAGCCAGGCGAGCGTGAAGTGTATAAGGAAGTGGCAGCAGGATCGGGCAGCCGCACCGGCACGCTGACATCGCCTGCCTTTTACGCGCCCCCCGGAACCGAAGATATGCTTGCGGCTGCGCCTTTGGCGTTTCAAGACCGCAGCAAATTCCCAGAGCCAACCGGCACCCCATCGCTGGATTTCCCGACCGTTGAGGAAACAACGCTTGGCAATGGTATCAAGGTTTTCTTCGCACGGCGGGCAGCCGTGCCAACGGTCCGTGTCGCGGTCAGTTTCAACGCGGGCTTTGCTGCTGATCCAGCAGACAAGCGCGGTATCGCGTCGATGATGTCGACGATGATGTTGGAAGGCACCCAGACGCTCACATCGACCAAGCTTGCGGAAACCGAAGAGAAATTGGGCGCCGACGTCAATGTCGGATCGTCGCTTGACCGGACAGTGGCAAGCCTGCGTGCGGTAAAGCCAAATTTGGGTCTATCGCTCGACCTTTTGGCCGATGTGATCAAAAATCCGGCTTTCGCAACCAATGAACTGGAGCGCGTCCGCGTTCAGCAGTTGACGCGGATTAAGGCGGAAAATAACCAACCGCAGGGCATTGCCGTGCGCCGCCTGCCCCCATTGCTATACGGAAACGCACATCCTTATGGCGGGCCGCAAACGGGTAGCGGCTATGCCGAAACGGTTGCAACCATCACGCGTGCCGACGTCGCCAATTTCCACCAGTCATGGATACATCCGGAAAAAGCGGAAATCTTTGTCGTCGGTGATACCACGCTGAAAGAAGTTAAGCCGATGTTGGAACAGCGCTTTGGCAAGTGGAAGCCAACCGCGCCAGCTGCGCCAGCGAAGAATTTCTCTGCGGCCATCCCTACGCCGCAATCCAAGATTTTGCTGATTGACCGGCCAAATTCGCCACAGTCGCTGGTCCTTGCCGGCGTCGTGCTGGATGCAAAGGGATCGGACGATTTGCTGACCCTGCGGGCGGCGAACGAGGTTTTTGGCGGTGACTTCCTGTCGCGTATCAATATGGACCTGCGCGAAACCAAGGGTTGGTCTTATGGCGTGCGCAGCCAAGTAAATGGCGCGGAAGACCGCGTGCCATTTTATATGTTTGCGCCAGTCCAAACCAATCAGACAGGACCATCGGTCAAGGTTTTGATTGACCAGTTAAATGACTTTAACGGTGCCAAGCCGGTTACTGCGGAAGAACTGGAAAAGACCATCAAGGGCAATGTGCTTGAACTGCCGGGCAGTTATGAACAGTCGTCCGCCGTTCTGGGGCAGATGCAGTCCGATCGTTTGAACAAGCGTTCGTTCGATTATGCCGAAACATTGGCGGGCAAATATAACGCCCTGACCGCCAAGGCATTGAACGACGCAATGCGCGCAAAGGTTGATCCGTCGAAAATTACGTGGCTGGTCGTGGGTGATGCCGCCAAGGTGAAGCCACAGCTTGAAGCACTTGGATTGCCAATTGAAATGGTAAGCGAAGCTGCTAACACCACTGCAAGTAAAACAACCAAGTAAGGAGCAAGAATATGGCAGCAGTTGATGGCCAATGGGACGTAACAATCAAAAGCCCAATGGGTGACCAAAAGGCCGTTTTGACCGTCAATAGCGACGGCGGCAGCTTTTCGGGCAGCATGTCGGGTGGCCTTGGTGCAATGGACATTGCCAATGGCACCGTCGATGGCGACACGTTGAGCTGGGGCATGGACATCACTGTTCCAATGCCAATGCATCTGGATGCAACCGCAACCGTTTCGGGCGATGCTATCACCGGTGAAGTAAAGGCAGGTGCCTTTGGTTCGATGGGCCTTTCGGGCACACGTAAGTAAATTACAATCCGGGCCGGTCTCCGCGCCCTGAATTGAGACACATGGCCGTCTGCCCCTTGGGGTGGGCGGTCTTGTTCTATTGTGGCTGAGTGCTACTGTGTCGAATGATGGCGTTTCTCCCGACTCGCTGAACAGGCAGGAGCCTTGGTATGAACCAGATCGCATCAGAATCGCAGCCGCGTATGTCGTTATTGCGCTGGGCGTTGTTGGTTATTCCGCTCACCATGTTTCTTGGGTTTCTCTCCGGCACCATGTCAGGGTCAACCGCCGAGAACCTATGGTATCAAGCCTTGATTAAGCCCGCCATTCAGCCACCGGGCTGGGTGTTCGGTGTGGTTTGGCCGACATTATATCTGATGATGGGTCTTGCCTTTGCGATGGTGCTTCACGCGCGCGGTGCGCGGGTCCGCACTGTGGCGATTGGCCTGTTCCTGTTGCAATTTGTGATCAACCTCAGTTGGTCGCCGATATTTTTTGGACAGCATGAAGTGACGGCCGCGTTTTTCATCATCCTGGTGATGCTGGGTATCGCGATTGCGACAACCTTCGCATTTGCGCGCGTTCGCAAGGCTTCGGCATGGTTGATGGTGCCTTATTTGGTGTGGATTAGCTTTGCATCGATACTGAATTTTCAGATCGATCAGTTGAATCCTGATGCAGAAAGCCTTTACGTGCCCGCTACGAGTTCCCAGATAGGCAATGGCGGTTAATCTCCCGACCGCAATGGAGTGAATGACATGCAAAGCGAAAAGCGCATTTTTGATGATTTGGCCAAGGTACTGAATGGCGTTGCCGGAACAGTTGCCGGCATGGGCCGCGAAGCCGAAGCGAGCATGCGTGAACGCGCCCGCGAATGGGCTGGCGGTCTGGACCTCGTGTCGCGTGAAGAATTTGACGCTGTAAAGACACTCGCGGCAAATGCCCGCGCCGAAGCCGATGCCCTTGGTAAGCGGGTGACTGCGTTGGAAGCCGCGCTTCAAGCAAAAGGTGGCGCTGCGCCAGCAAAGGCCAAGCCTTCCAAATAATTTCATAATCCGTCCGATTTGAACTTTTCCACAGTCGGCCCACAAGCTTGTGTTGCGCAGCGTCGCAAGTCGCTTGCGCGCGAGTCAGTCAAGAGGCAGACTCGCGGGCATCATAACAGGCGCAATTTCATGCACGACGCAGACGAACAATATGAGCAATTCGAACGGGACGAATCCGCGCCCGTAGACATGCTCGCCGCATTGTTCGAAGCGCGTGGCTGGTCGTTCGAGCTTGAGGGCGAGGACGAGATTACCGCCGAGTATAAGGGCAGCTGGGCCAGCTATCAGATCCGCGCGATCTGGCGTGAAGATGACAATGCGCTGCAGCTTATCATTCTGCCTGACATCACGGTACCAGCGGACAAGCGCGCGAGCGTGTACACCGCGCTGGGCCTTATCAATGAACAATTGTGGCTTGGCCATTTCGACATGTGGTCTGCGAACGGCATATTGTTGTTCCGTCATGGAAGTTTGATGGCGTCCAACGGGTTGTTGGGTGTGGATCAGGCACAAACCATCATCGACGTCGCGATTGACGAATGCGAACGCTTCTATCCGGTGTTCCAGTTCATCATCTGGGGTGACAAATCACCCGAAGACGCCATCGCCAGCGCGCTCATCGATACGCACGGCGAAGCATAACGTCAGGCCGCGTCTTCGCGCTTGGCCTTAATCAGATAGTGCATATGGCCCATGGCGATGGGCTTATCCCGATCATCCTGCCACGCGCGGGCCTCGACATTGGCCATCGTGCGGCCAAGGCGGGTGACCTCGCCCATAGCATAGGTCATCTGGCTTAGCCCGCCGCGCATGAAGTCGACCGTGACATTGACTTGTTTGATCGCGGAATCGCTCCCCTTGGCCTGTAACGCACGGTGCACGGCGGCGATGGCCGCGATTTCGAGCAATCCGGAAATCGCGCCACCATGCAGATACCCGGGACGGCCCTGCACGCGGTCGGCAAAGGGCATGCTGATCACCGGCGCACCGTCGATTTCGTCAACGACCGTCATATCCAACGCTTGGGCATAAGGCGGAAGGGGATATGTGGTGTCGGTCATGATATCCGGTCTCCGGTACGAATGAACGTGCCGCTTGCATGCGCCAATGGTTCGTCTGGATTGCCATTATGGGCAAAGCCGCGAACAAAGCCGATGCTGTTGGTCAAATGATAGCAAATGCCACGGCCATATACCCGTTGGCCTGAAGGCGACGGACGTAAATAGTCGATCCGCAGGTCCATCGTCGCTTGCGGCCTGAATTCGCCGAGCTTGGTCCAAATGGACATGCTGGTGGCGTTGTCCATCAGACTGATGATGACCGCCGACGCAAGGATACCCGTATTCGGATCTGCAACAAGGTCCTCGCGCCAGTCGATGGAGAGTTCGACCCAGTCGGTACCATGACCGACATATTGCATGTTCAGGAACCCGCCATGGCCAAATCTGCCCATCAGCTTGTTGGCCATTGCGGGGTCGAAGCCAGCGCCGGCGGGCAACATAGTGCCCAGATCGTGTCCGCGAGAAACCATCATTTACTCTCTAAAGTTGTCCGCAATTGCGGCGTCACACGTGCTTTTGAAAGCTGTTCATAGGCATATCCCGCCTTTAACACAGTATGGTCATGCCACTTTGGCCCAATGAAGCTTAACCCAACGGGCAAGCCAGCAGACAGACCCATCGGCACGGTCAAATGCGGAAAGCCGGCAACGGCTGGCAATTGGCTTGCGCTTGGTCCCGTAAAGGCGTCGCCTTTACCAAGCGTAGACAGCCACGCCGGACCATTGGTCTGGGCGATGATGACATCAACTTTGTCATGGGCAAAAAACTGATTGAGCGCGCCCGAGGCAAGACCGCGCGACGTTGCCAGCGCTTGCAGATAGGCAGGATCGTCTAGCCCGGCTTCTGTATCGGCGGTTTCAAATATGTCCTGCCCGAAGTGCTGCAATTCCGCGCTGGCATTGGCCTTGTTGAACGCAATGACATCGGCCAGCCTTTTATGCGGGACGAGGCCTTCGGGCAGGGCCTGCAAATAGGTTGCCAGGTCTGCCTTTAACTCTGCCAGCAAAACCTTGAATTCGCCTTGGCCGATTTTCTGGCGGTCGATCTTGCTGCCATCCAGCATGACGACGTCCGCGCCGCCAGCCTTCAATGTGGCAAGGGCCGCATCAAATAATGCGGCGTCGACATTGGGGGCACGCAGGACGCCAATGCGCATGCCCTTTAGCCCATCGACAAAAAGGTCCTTGCTGTAATCGCCGCGCCATGTGTCGGCATTGGCGGTTGCAGCGTCCTGAGGGTCGGAGCCAGCCATTGCCGTGAGCATGATGGCGGCATCACGGACCGAACGCGTCATGGGGCCCGCCGTGTCCTGACTGTGGCTGATCGGCACGACATAGCGGCGCGAGACAAGGCCGACGGTGGGTTTGAACCCGACCACGCCGTTGACGCTAGCGGGGCAGGTGATCGACCCATCGGTCTCGGTACCAATGCTGCCCGCCGAAAGGCCCGCAGCCGTTGCCGAACCACTGCCGCTCGACGAGCCGCAGCTGTTGCGGTCCAGCGCGTGCGGATTTTTGGTGAGGCCGCCGACAGCGCTCCATCCGCTTGTGGAGTTATCCGACCGGATATTGGCCCACTCGCTCAAATTGGTTTTTCCAAGAATGACCGCGCCCGCCGCACGCAGCCGCGCAATCAACGGCGCATCACGATTGGTTATATTGCCGGCCAAGGCCAATGATCCCGCGGTCGTCGCGATTGGTCCGGCCACTTCGACATTGTCCTTCACCAACACCGGAATACCATGCATTGGCCCGCGATATGTGCCTGCCAGCAGTTCCGCATCCATGGCGCGCGCCTGATCCATCGCATCGGGGAAGGTGGCGATGACCGCATTCAACATGGGCCCGCTGTCATCCACCGCTGCAATCCGCGCCAGATAGGCTGCCGTAATTGCTTCGCTGTTCAACGCGCCATCATCAATGCCGTCGGCCAATTGCGACAGGTCCAAGCTTTCGATGGGGCCAGCCTTGGCAAGATTGGCGGCGGCCACTTCGGTCGATGGCGGCGTTGCGACCATCGCGGACACCGACGATGCAAAAGTGACGCAGCTTAAGATGAGTGCAATTTTCAACGTCACGTCACGTCTCCCTTGGCCAGTTCAGTGCCCCGGTCACGTGCGGCGCGCAATGTATCGGTCATCAATATGTTCAACGCGGAATCTGAATCCAGCACGGCAAGCCCTGCGGCTGTGGTGCCGCCCGGACTGGTCACGCGTCGCGCCAGATCAGTTGGCGTTTCCGATGAGGTCGCGGCCAATATCGCTGCGCCCTCGGTCATCGCCAGCGCCAATTTTGCGGCAATAGCACGCGGCAATCCGGCGGCTTCACCACCTTGGCTCAGTGCATCAATAAAGCGATAGACGAACGCTGGCCCAGACCCGGCAAGCGCCGTTACCGCGTCCATATGCACTTCTTCGTCAATCCAGATGACCGCACCCAGCGGAGCCAATAAGGATGCCATCTCTGCCCGTTGCTGCGCGTCGTCATGCGGCGCAAAAACACCCAGCGGGGACTTGCCAATCGCTGCGGCCAAATTGGGCATCAACCGGATGACGCGCGCATCCGGAAAATACCCCGAAAGCGTATCGGTCGTGGTCCCGGCGAGGATGGATATCAATGTCGCCCCGGGGTTCAGGATTCGGGCTATTTCTGGCGCTAGTTCGGTCAAAAGCTGCGGCTTGATGCCCAATATGACGATATCAAAGCGCGTGTCCAATGCAGCGGACGACCGATCGAGATGGACGCCATCTGGCAAGTTTTCTGCAACCGGATCGATGATGTGGAAGGTGGCGGGTGCGACATCGGCAGCAAGCCAGCCGCGCAGCATGGCTCCCCCCATATTACCACAGCCGTAAAAGCAAATTTTAGAGGGGAAAGCGGACACAATGAAGACCTTGCGACTATTTACGCTGTCGTCATGCCCTATCCTTGCGCCAACGGCAACCGCAGGAACAAGGACAGGCCTTCGGGCGGTGGCGCCGGTGGCGCACTTGCGTGCCGAACCGCATCGGCGCGCGCGCGATTGAGGATGACCGCTGGCACACCGGGATCATGAAACACATTGTCCGCTTCACCAAGCAGCCGCGCAGTAAGTAACGTAAGGTCATCGGGATCGCCGGAGAGCAGTGCAATCTCAATCAAACGGTCGCCCTTGGGATTTTCGGCCTGCATGATCCAATTGTCGACCGTCGCGTCGTCATGCGTGCCGAACGGGTCAAGCATCCCACCGGCGGCGAAACCTTGATCCAATGCACGTCGGCGCTCCGCCCCTTCGGACCAACGCGCACGGATTTTGCTGCGCGCGCCGGAAATAGCTTCGGCCAGCGGGCCCAATGTTTCAGGCAGCAATGTTTCGATACGCTGGCGAATGGCCTTGGCCATGCCCGCCGACGCGCCGCCGGTGCCGACTGCAATCAACACGGGGGTCCGGTCGACAATCGCCGGCGTCGTAAAATCACAAATTTCGGGGCGGTCGACAACGTTGACCAGCAAACCGCGGGCCTTCAATGCGTCAGCAGCGATGCGGGCTTCGCCTTCTTCGGCGATGGCGACGAAGGCAATCCGTGCCGCGCGATCAGCGGCGTCGACGCAGATGCCGCCCGCGCGTTCAATCAGCCGCCGTTTCGCATCCGCCATTTCGCCTTCACCGACCAAAATGACATTTCGGCCCTTCAGATTTACGAAAATGGGGAGCTGGTCCAAATCTTTATCCTTATTTCAGCCAGTCGGGCACATGCTCGGCAGCGAGAATGGTCTCGGGCGAAATACGTTCCGCAACCACCGCGAATTTATCGCCGTCGACGAGCACTTCGGGGACGAGGCCGCGGCTGTTATAGGTGCTTGCCATTGTCGCGCCATAAGCGCCAGCTGTGCGGAATACGCCAAGGTCATTGGCCTCCACAACATCGATTTCGCGGCCCATGGCAAAGGTATCGCCGGTTTCACATACGGGGCCGACAATGTTGGCGGTCATTTTGCGGCCATTGGGTTCGACCGCATCAAAATCATGCCATGCGTCATACAATGCGGGTCGGGCCAAGTCATTCATCGCGGCATCGACAATGGCAAAGGGGGCATTGCCGGATCCGGGCTTTACGCGAATAACGCGCGTCAGCAGGACGCCGGCGTTTCCGGCGATGACACGGCCGGGTTCGAACATCAAACGCACGCCCCAGTCCTTGGTCACGCGCGCAATCATCGCGCCATATTCGGCAGGCTCAGGCGGATTGTCACCGTCGCGATAGCGCACGCCAAGTCCGCCGCCCAAGTCAACATGGGTGATTTTGTGGCCTTGATCGCGCAGTTCCGCAATCAGGATGCCGACTTTTGTGAACGCTGTCTCCAACGGCTCAAGGCTGGTCAATTGGCTGCCGATATGCAGCGCCACGCCGCGCATATTCAGACCGGGCAAAGCGTTTAAGCGGCCATAAATTTCCGGGGCGCGGTGAATGCCCACGCCAAATTTATTGTCGGCTTTCCCCGTTGAAATCTTGCCATGCGTTCCAGCGTCGACATCTGGGTTTATACGCAGCACGGCGTTCGCTTGATAATTCAACGCGTCCGCAAGCGTCGCAAGTTCGCGGCCTTCTTCTTCGGACTCAATATTAAATTGCCCAATACCCGCCTTCAACGCGCGGACGATTTCTTCGGCTGTCTTACCAACGCCCGAAAACACAATGTCTTCTGGCGCCATGCCAGCGGCCAATGCGCGGTCCATTTCGCCGCCCGACACAACATCTGCGCCATAGCCCTGACGCGCGAGCACCTTGAGCACGGCCAAATTCGGGTTGGATTTTACGGCAAAGGCCAAATGCGGGTTATCAAGGCCGGACAAGCCAGCGCGGAACACTTGCGCGTGCCGCTCCAGCGTTGCGCGCGAATAGATATAGACAGGTGTGCCCACCGCCGCCGCAATATCGGGCAGGGGGACATCTTCGGCGTGCAACACGCCATTTTTAAGGTCAAAATAGTTCATAGGATAAGATACTTATTTGGAAGGCGTTTTTTCGGACGAAGCGTTCTGTTCGGGGTCGAACGGTTTGGGCTCTTGTCCCGGCGGAATGTCGAACGGATCATCTTCGCGCCGATCGGAGCGTTTCAGCAGCTCGTCGGTGCGCCCTGGCCGTGCCTGAACCGATGGGGTCGTGAGAATCTTCGCCTTTTGGTCGGTGGTCTGGCCATAAGCTTGCGGCGGCATGCTGTTGCCCGTGCGGGGTTCCAGATCGCCGACTTTGCCGCAGCCCGCAACGCACATGGCGACGCCAATGATGAAGGTGGTGCGCGCCGGTTTCATGCCTCAAGTTCCTTTTTGGCGGTACTGATGGCTTCTTTTACGCGAATAGGTGCCGTGCCGCCAGCGCTCGTCCGGCTGTTTACCGATCCTTCAATCGACAGATCCGGCAAATTGCAGCCAGCGAGCGCAGGATTGACGGCAGACAGATCGTCTACGGTGATGTCGGACAGACCTATGCCACGCGCCTCGCAAGATTTGACGACGCTGCCGGTGACATGATGTGCCTCGCGAAAGGGCATGCCAAATTCGCGCACCAACCAGTCGGCCAGATCGGTCGCGGTAGAAAAGCCGCTGCCCGCGACGTCGCGCATCCGCGGCGTGTTAAACGTCACATTGGCCACCATGCCCGTCATCGCAGCGATGGATAAAGCCAGCAGGTCATATGCCTCAAACACAGGCGGTTTATCGTCCTGCATGTCCTTGGAATATGCGAGCGGCAGGCCCTTCATCGTGATCATCAGGCTATTCATGCAGCCAATGATCCGGCCTGCATGTCCGCGCACCAGTTCAGCCGCATCGGGATTGCGCTTTTGCGGCATGATGGAGCTGCCCGTCGACCATGCGTCGGGCAGGCTGATGAAACCATAAGGCTGCGACGCCCATATGATCATTTCTTCGGCCAAGCGCGACAGATGCAGCGCGGTTTGTGCGGCGGCCGTGAGGAACTCCAGCGCGAAGTCGCGGTCGGAAACCGAGTCCAGACTGTTCGCCATGGGGCCATCAAAGCCAAGCGCCAATGCCGTTGCGGCGCGATCAATCGGGAAGGATGTTCCTGCAAGTGCGGCCGCACCCAAGGGCGACTGGTTCAACCGGCTGCGGCAATCGGCAAAGCGGCTGCGGTCGCGCTTTGTCATTTCGTAATAAGCCATCAGATGGTGGCCAAGCGTAACGGGCTGCGCGACTTGCAAATGCGTAAAGCCCGGCATGATGCTGTCGGCATGTTCTTCGGCCCGTGTCACCAGCGCCGACTGAAATGCGCGCAGGCCAGCATTGATTTCATGGGTCGCATTGCGCACCCAAAGGCGGAAGTCGGTGGCGACTTGATCATTGCGCGACCGCGCGGTGTGCAAGCGTGCCGCAGGCTCCCCCACCAAAGCACGTAACCGCGTTTCGGTGACCATATGAATGTCTTCAAGCGTAAGGTCTTCGGGCACGCCATTGGCTGCATATTCGGCGTAAATGCTATCCAGTCCGCTTTGGATCGCGGCATTGTCTGACGCCGTTATAATCCCGTTTGCGGCCAGCATATCGGCATGCGCTTTACTGCCCGCTATGTCTTCCTGCCAAAGACGCTTGTCGAATGGGATGGAGGCATTTATCTCGCGCATGATAACGTCAGGGCCTTCGCCAAACCGGCCGCCCCACATGCTATTGGAATCAGAGATGCGCTTTGTAATTGCCTTAATCCTTTTAGTGCTGGCTGGGTGCGATAAAGAAAGCGAACCCAAGGGGCAAGCGCAACCCGCATCCACGGGGCAAGCAGGCGCGTCTGACAAGGCGGAAATCACTCTTGAAAGCGCCAATGGCATGCGCGCCACGCTCAGCTATAAATTTGCAGGTCAAAAAGCGCCATCGGCACCTTTTGCGGATGCGCAGGGTCAGGATGTCAGCCTTGCCGATTTTGAAGGCAAGCCGTTGTTGCTCAACATCTGGGCAACTTGGTGCGCACCATGCAAAGCCGAAATGCCGACGCTGGACACGCTGGCGGCGTCGGAAAAAGGCCGGATGAACGTGATCGCCGTGTCGCAGGACCTTGAAGGACGCGCACCTGTTGTTGCCTTTTTCAAGGAAACAGCGGTCAAGAATTTGGTGCCCTATACCGATGCGGACAATGCACTGCTGACGGCGTTCAACAACGCGATCGCGCTGCCGACCACCATATTATATGACAGTGATGGCAAAGAAGTGTGGCGCGTGGCGGGCGGCGTGGAATGGGATGAGGCCGAAATGGCAAAGCTGCTGCGCGCAGCGGATTAAACGGCTTTAGGGTCAGGACCAATTAAATGCACCATCGCGGCGTCAAAATGGCAAAGATATCGAAGTAAAATGTCCGCCGCAGGCAGTTATTCTGCCTGCAAGGGCATTTTACTTTGAGATCGAAGCCATTTTGGCGTCCTTCGGATTTGACCCATATTGTCCATTGCTGCGTTGGCAAGCTTGGATTTAGAACCACTAAGTCCGGCGCTTGCCGTCTTGCACTGAACAATATGGCCTCAAACCGCGAAGGCGCATTTAATAGGTCCTGACCCTAGCCAAGGCACGCCTCAAGGAACGGCTGGTCAAAGCCGAATTGCCGTGCCTTTTCCAGCGTATAGGGACGAACGCCGCCCGGGACCCACTCACCGTGGATTTTGCCGTCAGAATCTTCGTCGCGATATTCGAATTTGAACAAATCCTGCGTCACAATGACGTCGCCTTCCATGCCGATGACTTCCGTAATCTGGGTGGTGCGACGTGAACCATCACGCAGACGCTTCACCTGAACGATAAGGTCGACCGATTCCGCGATCTGCCGCGAAATGGCTTCCTTGGGTATTTTGATGTCGCCCATCATGATCATATTTTCCATACGACCCAAACACTCGCGCGGGTTGTTGGCGTGGAGCGTACACATGGATCCATCATGACCGGTGTTCATTGCGGCGAGGAGGTCGAAACACTCCGCACCACGAATTTCGCCTAAGATAATCCGGTCAGGGCGCATACGCAGTGCGTTCTTCACAAGGTCACCGATGGTGATTGCGCCATCGCCTTCCAAGTTCGGAGGGCTTGTTTCAAGCGGGAGCCAATGCGGCTGTTGAAGGCGAAGTTCGGCGGCATCTTCAATCGTTAAAACGCGCTCGCCGGGGTCAATCATTTTGGATAAAGCATTCAGCATTGTCGTTTTACCCGAACCCGTACCGCCAGAAATGACGATATTCATCCGGCTTGCCCCGGCAATCTTCAATGCCGTTGCCATGGGCTCGCTCATCGAACCAAAGCCCTTCAACATGTCGATTGTGATTGGTTTTTCGGAAAATTTACGAATTGAAATGGCGGTGCCGCGCAGCGACAGCGGGGGAACAATGACGTTCACGCGGCTCCCGTCTTTCAATCGGGCGTCGGCCAAAGGCGTGGTCTGGTCAACGCGGCGACCGACTTGGTTCACGATGCGCTGCGCGATCTGGAACAGATGCTCTTCGTCACGAAACTGGATCGGCGCAATCTGCAGCTTTCCCTTTTTTTCGATATAAGTCTGCAACGGGCCATTGACCATGATATCGGTAATGTCCGGATCGCTGAGCAACTCTTCAAGCGGACCAAAGCCGAGCAGTTCGTCGACGAGCACTTTTTCCAAAGCAAATTGTTCGCGGCGGTTAAGCGTCAGCTTGAGTTCCGCCAGCACTTCCAGAATGATCGGGCGGAACTCTTCGGTCAGCTCTTCTTTATTCAGCGATGCCGCCGCTTCGGGGTCCACACGCTCCAATAGACGCGGGAGAACTTGTTCTTTGATTTTATGTACCGAAGCTTCAAAGCCTTGGGGACCTTCATCGACTGGTGCCGCGTTGTTTGCACGGTCTGACAAGCGCGACATGGCTTCCTGCATGGCGGTTTGTGGACCGCCATTACTGCCGCCGGGTAAGTTTGCCGATTCAATGGGTGGAAATTGTTCGCCACCGCCTGTCGTTTGCGCGTAATCTGGCTGTTGCGCAATCGAGGGCCCACCGCCGGTCATTGGGCGCGCCACGCCAAATGATGAGCGCCCTACAGACAAGCCTGGTTTCTTCCCAAATGCGCTCACGTTATCCCGCTCCGATATTCTATGGACTATGGATTTTTGGCTACCGACAAATGGTAAATAAATCGGTAACAGTTTGCTTTTCTTGGGTTGCCCGACACAAATTTCTGCCGCTTTGCATTCCCCGCAAACACTTTTAAGAGAACGCGGTAATCGAGGGAAATCCAGTGCACGCATCGTCGGCCCGTTCGGGTCTTTTATATGCCGTTTGCGGCTTTGCTCTTTTGTCCTTGGGCGATGGTGTCATCAAATCGATTGCCGGTGCATGGCCGGGTACGGCCGTGGCGGCGCTGCGCTATTCGATCGGTGCGGTCGGCTTGGGCACGTTGTTGTACCTTAAGGAAGGCAGGAAGGGATTTGCTTTGCCCATGCCCAAAGTTCAGATCCTGCGCGGATTTGCAGTGGCCATGGCAACCATCTGTTTCTTTTTGTCGATCTTCGTCATGCCCTTGGCTGAGGCTACGGCAATTGGTTTTACAAGCCCGATGATCACGGCGGTCTTGAGCGCCATTTTTCTGCACGAACGGACGAATGTGACCAAATGGACGGCGACATTTATTGCGTTCGGCGGCGTTCTTCTCATCATGCGGCCCAATGTTGCCGAATTGGGTTGGGTTGCTTTGTTACCCCTTGCAGCGGCTATGTCGATGGCGCTTTTGATGATTGGCAACCGCGCCGTCGCTGGGGCAGGGACACCAATTTTAATGCAATTTCTGGTCGCGTCGCTGGCTGTGCCATTCATCCTGACCGCAGCGATTTTGGGTCATTTTTCTGGCGTTCCGACATTTCATATCGGCATGCCGGACTGGACCATCGTCGCGCGCTGTGCCGTCGTGGCGGTCAGTGCAAGCTTCGCGCACTGGCTCATCTTTATGGCAACAACCCGTGCTTCGGCCGCGGACATCGCGCCGATGACTTATGTGCAGTTGTTGATGGCCCTCGCGCTCGGCATATTGGTTTTTGGCGATTGGCCAGACATGACATCGCTTGCCGGGTCCGCGATCATTATCGCCAGCGGTCTTCTTTTGTGGCGCAAGTCGCGCGCGTAGTTCCACCGCAATCGCCTGCAGAAAGGGTGCCAACACCGTCGCTGCAAATTAGGAAAAGACTTGGTCAAAACGGGCTGCTATCGCTCGGCCATGTCAGACCAAAAGCATCTCTATCTCGTCGATGGCTCCGCCTATATTTTTCGCGCTTATCACCGGCTGCCGCCACTCACCAATAAACATGGCGAGCCGGTCGGTGCGGTATATGGCTATACGACCATGCTGTGGAAACTGGCGGACGACCTAAACCAAGCGGATGGTCCAACGCATATGGCTGTTGTCCTCGATAAATCGAGCCAGTCATTCCGCAACCGGATCTATGACCAATATAAGGCACACAGGCCCGACCCGCCTGAGGACTTACGACCACAATTCCCGATGATCCGCGATGCGACGCGGGCGTTCTCTTTGCCGCTGGTCGAAGAGGATGATGTCGAGGCCGATGACATGATTGCAAGCTATGCGCGCGCCGCTTGCGCCGCCGGCTGGCATGTGACCATCGTCAGCAGTGACAAGGACCTGATGCAGTTGGTGGAACCATCCATCGACATGTTCGACACGATGAAAAACGAACGCATTCGTGCCGAAGAAGTATACGAAAAATTTGGTGTCGAGCCCGAACGGGTTGGCGATGTGCTGGCGCTGATGGGCGATAGCGTCGACAATGTGCCGGGTGTCCCCGGCGTCGGTCCAAAGACCGCGACCAAGCTTATTCAGGAATTCGGTGACCTTGAAAGCGTCTTGGCCGCCGCACCTTCGATGAAGCCCTCCAAAATGCGCGATAACTTGATTGAGCATGCGGACAAGGCGCGTCTGTCGAAAGTGCTGGTGACTTTGAAAGAAGATTGCCCGCTGCCCATCGCGATTGAAGACATGACATTAGGGACAATCCCCGAAGAACCGCTCGCCGCATTTTTGGAGCATCACGGGTTCAACTCGCTTTTGAAGCGTATCGGGCATGTCGCAAATACCGCTGCCGCCAATAAAGCGATTGCCGGCAACCCGAAGGCCGCAAGCAAGGGCGACACCCCCGTATCCGCGCCCACAGCGGGCACCGCCGCTTTGCCGCCCGCCATGCCCAAAATTGATGTGTCGACATATGAATGCGTCACGGATGTCGCTCGGCTGGACCATTGGATTTCCCGCGCCCGTGAAACTGGAACATTGGGTTTCGACACCGAAACAGACAGCTTACAAGCCGCGAGCGCCAATCTTGTGGGCTTCAGCCTAGCTGTTGCACCCGGGGAGGCATGTTATGTCCCGCTGGCACATGGCGGCACAGATATGTTCGCGGAAAAGCCGGTTCAGATAGAGATGAACATAGCTTTGGAACGGTTGCGCCCACTGCTCAGCGATCCAAGCGTGCTGAAAATTGGCCAAAACCTGAAATATGACATGTCAGTATTGGCGCGGCATGATGTGCGCATAACGCCGTACGATGACACGATGGTCATGAGCTTCGCCTTGGATGCAGGCCGTCAATTGCATGGCATGGATGAACTCGCTAAAACGCATTTGGGGCATGAATGCATCTCTTATAAAAGCGTCACCGGAACGGGCAAAAGCCAGATTGGCTTTGCTGCCGTCCCGCTGTCGGACGCGACCTGCTATGCGGCGGAAGATGCCGATGTGACCTTGCGGCTGTGGCATCACCTAAAGTTACGGCTCAGCCCTGAAAAGGCGACCAGCGTCTATGAACTGGTTGATCGCCCGCTCGTGCCCGTCCTGTCCCAGATGGAATGCTTAGGCATCAAAGTCGACCGGACCGTGCTGGCACGGTTGTCATCCGAATTCGCCGCGCAAATGGAACTGCTCGAAAAGGAAATTCACGGCCTCGCCGGACAGCCGTTTACGATCGGCAGCCCGCAGCAGCTTGGCGAAATCCTGTTTGGAAAAATGGGCTATAAGGGCGGCAAAAAGGGCAAGTCGGGGCAATATTCGACCGACGTGACGGTGCTGGAAGATCTGGCGGGGCAGGGCATCGACATCGCACGCAAGGTTCTCGATTGGCGGCAATTGGCGAAGCTGAAATCAACCTATACCGACAGCCTGCAGCAGCAGATTGATCCCAAAACAGGACGTGTGCACACAAGCTATAGCCTGGTTGGCGCGCAAACGGGGCGGCTGTCATCGACCGATCCGAACTTGCAAAATATTCCCATTCGTACCGAAACCGGTCGCCAGATCCGGGACGCTTTTGTGGCTGAACCCGGCAATGTGATTTTATCCGCAGACTATAGCCAGATTGAGCTGCGGCTTGCGGCGCATTTCGCCGATGTGGAGCCGTTGCGCGATGCCTTTGAAAAGGGCGAAGACATTCATGCGCGCACCGCATTGGAACTGTTCGGCGAAGTAAACCGCGACACACGCGGCCGTGCCAAGACCATCAACTTTTCGATTCTATACGGCATTTCCCGCTGGGGTCTTTCAAAGCGTTTGGAATCCACCGCCGACGAAGCGCAGGCGCTTATCGAAGCCTATTTCCAACGTTTCCCCGGCATTTCGAATTATATTCAGGAAACCATGGCCACGGTCCGCGAATGCGGGCACTCGACGACGTTGTTCGGACGGAAAACATGGTTTCCGCGTATCACATCCCCAAATCAGGCAGAACGACAGGGCAGTGAACGCGCTGCGATCAATGCGCCGATCCAAGGGACAAGCGCTGACATCATCAAACGCGCGATGGTGCAAATGGGGCCGGCGTTAAAGGCTGCTGGCTTAGGCCATGTGAAGATGTTGCTGCAGGTGCATGACGAACTCGTATTTGAACTGCCTGAGGCGGATGTCGCCGCGGCAAGCGACGTCATCCGCGCGATCATGGCAGGCGCGGCTGAACCTTTGGTGAAGCTCACCGTCCCGCTCGGTATCGAAATCGGGACGGGCCCAAGCTGGGGCGCGGCGCACTAAGGCACCGCCGCCCTGTGCCTTCAGCTTTTGTCGTCTTCTTTTTGTTCAAAGGTGACGCCAACGTCGGGCTGGGCGATAACCTCTCGCTCAGCCCCGATTGCGGGTTTGCACATATGTGCCGAGCAGGCGGACCGAGTTGCAATGAAAGCGCAGCTCATCCAGCGCGCGGTCAAACGCTGCATCACCCGGTGCGCCTTCGATATCCGCAAAAAATTCAGTCGCGGCAAAGCTTGCGCCGTTTTGGTAGCTTTCTAGCTTCGTCATGTTGACGCCATTTGTCGCAAAACCGCCCATTGCCTTGTATAAAGCCGCGGGGACGTTCTTCACTTCAAAGATGAGCGTTGTCATCAACGTGCCCGTCACCCCGGTATGGCTAATTTGCTCACGCGACAACACGACAAATCGCGTCGTATTGCTCGCATCATCCTGAATACCGTCGTTTATCGGGACCAAGCCATACAGCTCAGCGGCGATTGGCGGCGCTATGGCGGCGGCCGACGCGTCATCATTGGCTGCAACAAATGCAGCCGCAGCGGCTGTGTCTGCATAAGCGACCGGAATAATGCCATGCGAACGCAGATAATGGCGGCATTGGCCCAGCGCCTGCGGGTGGCTCATGGCTGTTTTCAATTCCGCATCGGCGGATTTCGCCATCAGGCAATGGCGGATCGGCATGAAATGTTCGGCGATGATGCTCAGGCCCGATTCCGGCAGAAGAAAATGGATGTCCGCCACGCGGCCGTGCAGTGAATTCTCAATTGGAATAATCGCCCTGGCCGCAGACCCGTCCTTGACGGCGTCAATGGCGTCTTCGAACGAGAAACAGGGCAAAGGCAGGCAATCCGCGTCAAATTCCAAAGCGGCAAGATGGGAGTTTGCGCCGGGCGCGCCTTGAAAGGCAATCGCTTTTGCAGGCTGTTCATTCGCCGCTAAAGCCATGGTTCTGACAAGAGCGAGCGCGGGTGCGGGGTAACTGTTCATATGGCCACCGCGATAGGATAGCGAAACTTATCCGGCAAGTCTGGAATTGGACACTTGCACGGCCTTACTGACACTATTAGAGGGGCTTGAGAATCCGGTAGTCAGACCGACACCGGCTTAAAACCGCATTTCAGGGCTGATAACCAATGGATGATCGTAGTAACACAATTGCAGGCTGGGTTTTGGCAGGCGGCATCGTCGCGCTCGGACTAAGCATCGTATCGGGCATGTACTTCCACGCTGAAGCGCCTGAAAAAGAAGGTTTTGCAGTTGCAGCGGAAGCTGGCGGCGAAGCTGGCGGTGCTGCCGCTGTGCCGATTGCGACATTGCTTGCCACTGCTGATGTTGCAAAGGGCGAAGCGGTTTTCAAAAAATGCGCCGCTTGCCACACCATTGCGCAAGGTGGACCAAATGGAATCGGTCCAAATCTTTGGGCTGCGTTGGGTAAACCGCACGGCCATGTTGCAGGCTTTTCCTATTCGGACGCGCTGAAAAGCGTTCCCGGTAACTGGGACTTCGAAGGCATGGACAAGTGGCTTGCCAACCCTAAGAAATATGCGCCCGGAACGAAGATGACTTTCGCTGGCTTGGGTAACCCCGAAGAACGCGCAAATTTGATCGCCTATCTCAATGCGCAGGGTTCAAACCTGCCGTTGCCAACGCCACCAGCAGCCGACGCCGCAGCACCTGCGGCTGATGCAGCAACCGTTGAAGCAGCTGCCGCACCAGCAGCTGATGCCGCAGCGCCTGCAGCCGCGACACCTGCTGCAAAGTAATCAGTTTAAGTCAGTTTGAGACTTCGTAGAAATCGCAGATAGCATTCCATGCTTCTTCTGCGGTTTCTACAAACTGGAAAAGTTCCAGATCATGTGGGCTGATGACGCCCTCGAGCATAAGCTCCTCAAAATTCACAACACGGTTCCAGAATGCGCGACCAAATAGCAGGATCGGCATCTTTTTGATCTTGCCGGTTTGAACAAGCGTAAGCAGTTCGAAGAATTCGTCGAACGTACCAAAGCCACCTGGGAACACCGCGACGGCACGTGCGCGCAGCAAGAAATGCATTTTGCGCAACGCGAAATAGTGGAACTGGAAACTCAGTCGCGGCGTCACAAACAGATTTGGGGCCTGCTCATGCGGCAGCACGATATTTAGGCCAACGGATTCCGCGCCAACGTCGTGCGCGCCGCGGTTGGCGGCTTCCATGATGGATGGGCCGCCGCCCGAACATACGACGAAGTGGCGTCGACCTTCTTCGTCCGTCACATTGGCCTGTCCTGCCAGCTGCGCAAGATGGCGAGATTCGTCGTAGAAACGCGCCTTTTCCTTCATGCGCTCGGCAATGATTTTCGACCGCTCATCGGTTGCAGCCGCGATCAAGGCATCTGCACCATCGGCTTCGGGAATGCGCGCAGAGCCGTAGATCACCAACATGGATCCGATGTTCGCTTCATCCAGCAACATTTCGGTCTTGAGCAGTTCCAGCTGGAAACGAACGGGGCGCAAATCCTCACGCAACAGGAAGTCGGTGTCCTGAAATGCGAGCCGGTAAGACTTGCTTTGCGTTTGCGGGGTGGAGAGTTGCTGTTCAGCAAAGTCCGCTTCTTGTTGTGCTTTGTAGAAGCGCCGATCGTTAATTTTTGTATCTGTCATTTCCCTGCATATAGGGCGCAAGTGGGTGTTCTTCTACCCCTCATCGGCAAAAGCCCCTCATCGGCAAAAGCCCCTTATCGGCAAAAGGATGTGCCGTTGCGCATGGATCGGGCCATGTCCAAGTGGAAATGGTTTGCATGCGCAGCGTTATAATCGGGGCCAATTACAGTGCCGAACCGTTTACAGGCGGACTGGTGTAGGCGGCGCAGGAAAGCGCGTTCTTCGCTTGATCCGTTCCAGCCTGTGAGCACGGACACGCGGCGGCCATCACGCAAAACGAACGCCGAGACATCTACGGCATTGGCAAAGGCATGTTCTGATAATTTGCCCGAACGCATCCCATAGATGTTCCGGCAATTGAATGTGCCCATTGTTTCGATGCGGATGACCTCAGCGCCCAAATACTGCTTGGCCGCGGGACGCACGGCATAGCGTGCCCAATCGGTAAAGTTGGCGGCCAGCGGGCACGTCATCGCACCCAAATTGGTGGCCGGCGTGCCAAAATCCATGAGCTTGACCGTGTCGATCGTGCGGCAGCCACCGTCAAAACTTTTGTTGGGCAAACCGGCAAAGCGGACTGATTTTTCTTTTAAACCCGCCATGCACTGCCGCGCATTTTCCGTTGTTGTGTTTGCACTCGTGCGTGTCGGTGTCTCGCGTCCTCCACAAGACGCCAAAAGCAGCGCGCTCGCGACAAGCAATATTCTTGGAGCAGTGACGACGGCCATGTAAGATGTAATAGCGAAATCCAAGCGGTGCGCAGCCCCAAATCGACCAAATGGACGTCGTATGGCGGCAAAGGCGTGGATAGCGATACAATTTGCGCGTTGCGCACAGCCGCGCACGCGATTATCGCGAATGCATGTTGCGAATCATTCTTAATAAGAAGCCGGTGTTCTGGATATTGCTGTCTTTGCCAGCGATATTGATGATGCGCAGCTTCTATGCGGGCGACCGCATCGCGATGGATATGCTGCATCCAACAGGCGAATGGTCCGCGCGTTTTATGATTGTCGCGATGGTTTTAAGTCCGTTGTTGTCGTTGCTGGGGCCACGCAGGTGGCTCAGTTGGTTGATCCAGCGCCGCCGTGCGCTGGGTGTCGCAGCGTTCGCTTATGCGGCGCTCCATCTGGCCTTCTATCTTATCGATATGGGCAATATCGACGACATTATCGCGGAGTTTCTGGCGCTGGGCATCTGGACGGGTTGGGCGGCCATGCTGTTGTTTATCCCGCTTGCGCTGACCAGCAACGATGCATCGATGCGCGCGCTGAAGGCGGGATGGAAACGGCTGCAACGCCTTGTATATCCCGCTGCGTTGCTTGTTCTGGTACACTGGATATTCATCCACAATAATCTAGGCCCAGCGCTCGTTCATTTCGTCCCATTGGCTTTGCTCGTGGCGGCCCGCCTTTTTCTCCCCCGTAAATCTGCATTTAAAGGAGCATGAATATGCGTTTATTGACTTCACTTTCACTCGCCGCAGCGACCGCACTTGCTTTTGCATCGGTGCCGGCATCGGCAACCGGCGTTATCACCTGCAAGGCTGGACCCGTTTCAGGTTGGAAAAGCCAACAGGCACTTACCGATAAACTCACCAAAGAAGGCTGGACCGTCCGCAAGGCAAAGGTCGATGGCGGGTGCTATGAAGTGTACGGTACAACGCCAGAAGGCGACCGCGTTGAAGCCTATTTTCACCCTGTAACGCTTGAGAAACTATACGTCGGTCGCCGCGGCGAAGTATTGTTTCGCAAGCAGGGTTACTGATCACATTTTCCGATAGTCATTGACAAAGCCGGGGCTGCGCTTAAACGCGGCTCCGGGCCACGCGGTCCCAACGCCGCGCTGCTCTCTGCAAGGAGAAGCTTACATGACTATAGTACCCCCCGCCGTTAAACCGGCGCGTCCATATTTTTCCTCCGGTCCCTGCGCGAAACCGCCAGGCTGGAGCCCCGAAAAACTTCAAACCGAATCTCTTGGCCGTTCGCATCGTGCGAAAATCGGTAAATCGCGCCTTCAGCTTGCGATCGACCTGATGCGCGAAGTGCTTGAGGTGCCTGACACGCACCGCATCGGCATCGTCCCCGGTTCGGATACTGGCGCAATCGAAATGGCGATGTGGACCATGCTTGGCGCACGCCCGGTCACGATGATGGCTTGGGAAAGCTTTGGCGAGGGCTGGGTTACCGACGTCAACAAGCAGCTCAAGCTGAATGCGACCGTCATGAACGCGCCATATGGCGAAATTCCTGACCTGAGCGCGGTAGATTTTTCCAACGACGTGGTTTTCACATGGAACGGCACGACTTCAGGTGCGCGCGTTCCAAATGGTGACTGGATTGCCGATGACCGTGAAGGATTGACCTTCAACGATGCGACGTCGGCGGTGTTTGCCTATGATATGCCATGGGACAAGCTGGATGTCACAACATTCAGCTGGCAAAAAGTGCTCGGCGGAGAAGGCGCACATGGCGTGCTCATTCTCGGACCGCGCGCTGTTGAACGGCTTGAAAATTACACCCCGGCATGGCCGTTGCCCAAAGTTTTCCGCCTGATGTCGAAAGGCGCACTCGCCGAAGGCATTTTCAAGGGCGAGACGATTAACACGCCATCGATGCTTGCGGTGGAAGATGTGATCTTCGCGCTTGAGTGGGCGAAGACCGTTGGCGGTTTGCAGGGCCTTATGGGCCGCAGCAATGCCAATGCTGCTGCGCTCGCAAAAATCGTTGAGACACGTGACTATCTCGGCTTTCTTGCCGCTGATCCGGCTATTCGGTCGACGACGTCGGTGTGCCTGACCGTTGCGGGTGCTGACGAAGCCATGATCAAGAAAATGGCGTCACTGCTTGAGGCGGAAGATGCGGCTTATGACATCGCCGGATATCGCGATGCCCCTGCGGGCCTTCGCATTTGGTGCGGCGCCACTGTCGACACCGCAGATGTTGAAGCGCTCGGCCCTTGGCTCGATTGGGCTTACGAGAAAGCCAAAGCTTAAAATCCCACCCGTGTCATTCCCGCGCATGCGGGAATCCGTGACCGCACATGTCCGCGCAAGGTGGCAGTCCGGAACATGGGTCCCCGATCAAGTCGGGGATGACGACAAAAGGCATATAGGAATTTCAAAATGACCAAACCACGCGTACTTATATCCGACAAAATGGATCCCAACGCCGCGAAGATTTTCGCAGAACGCGGCTGTGACGTTGATGTCATTACCGACAAAAGCCCTGAAGAGCTGGCCGCCATCATCGGCGATTATGATGGCCTTGCCATTCGCAGCTCAACCAAGGTCACGAAGGCCATCCTAGACGCTGCCACCAACCTGAAGGTGATTGGCCGTGCCGGTATCGGCGTCGACAATGTGGACATCCCGAACGCGTCGGCAAAGGGCGTTGTCGTCATGAACACGCCCTTCGGTAACTCGATCACCACCGCCGAACATGCGATTGCATTGATGTTCGCACTGGCGCGTCAATTGCCCGAAGCAAACGCGCAGACACAAGCTGGCCTCTGGCCGAAAAATGGCTTCATGGGCATTGAAGTCACCGGCAAGACGCTTGGCTTGATCGGCGCTGGGAATATCGGATCCATCGTCGCAAGCCGCGCGCTTGGCCTGCGTATGAAGGTTGTCGCCTTTGACCCGTTCCTGACGGCGGAACGCGCCATTGAAATGGGCGTGGAAAAGGCGGACTTGGACACGCTGCTGGCCAAGGCTGATTTCATCACCTTGCACACGCCGCTGACCGATCAGACCCGCAATATCCTGTCCAAAGAAAATTTGGCGAAAACCAAAAAGGGTGTGCGCATTATCAACTGCGCGCGCGGTGGCCTGGTCGATGAAGCTGCGTTGAAGGAAGCGTTGGACAGCGGCCAAGTCGGCGGCGCTGCGTTGGACGTGTTCGTAACCGAGCCTGCCAAGGAATCACCGCTATTTGGCACACCAAACTTCATCTGCACCCCGCATTTGGGTGCGTCGACCAACGAAGCACAGGTCAATGTTGCGCTTCAAGTTGCCGAACAGATGGCGGATTATCTCGTTAATGGCGGCGTGACCAATGCCCTCAACATGCCCAGCCTGTCCGCCGAAGAAGCGCCCAAGTTAAAGCCATATATGACCTTGGCGCAAAAGCTGGGTTCGCTGGTTGGCCAGCTTGCGCACGACAATCTCGATAACATCGCGATTGAGGTTGAGGGCGCTGCTGCCGAATTGAATATCAAGCCCATCACCGCCGCCGTTCTATCCGGTTTCATGCGGCGGTTCTCGGACGCGGTGAACATGGTCAACGCACCGTTTTTGGCGAAAGAGCGCGGGTTTGATATCCGTGAAGTCCGCCATGACAAGGCGGGTGCCTATCACACATTGGTGCGCGTCACCGTTAACACGGCGCAAGGGCCACGTTCGGTTGCCGGCACATTGTTCGCCAACAGCGAAGCGCGGCTTGTGGAGATTTTCGGCATCAGTCTTGAGGCTGAGCTCGAAGGCAGCATGCTGTATATCGTCAACGAAGATGCACCGGGTTTCATTGGCCGTGTCGGTACGGCATTGGGTGAAGCTGGCTTGAATATCGGCACGTTCCATTTGGGTCGTCGCAGTGCAGGTGGCGAGGCGGTTCTTTTGTTGTCGATGGACGCAGCGATCCCAGAGGCTGTTCTTAAGCAGTTGGCTTCGTTGCCTGGCGTAAAGACAGTAAAGGCGCTTAAGTTTTAAGCGGGGCTTCCCCGCAAGAACTTTTCGCGTAAAGAACGCGCATGAAGATTCCGCCCGACTTGCTGCCTGAAGGCTTCCGTGACCGACTTCCTCCCCAAGCGGAGGTGGCGGCGCGGGTGTCGCGTGCCATGATCGATGTGTTGACAAGCTATGGCTATGCCAGAGTAGCGCCAGCCATCGCCGAATTTGAAAGCGCGCTTGCCGAACGCAGTGGCGGCGCGGCGCGTAATCAGCATTTGCGTTTTACCGACCCTGTTTCCGGGCACACGCTGGCCTTACGTGGCGATATAACCGTACAGGTCGGGCGCATTGCGACAACGCGGATGCAAGAATCGCCCCGGCCGCTGCGCTTGTGCTATCATGGTCAGGTTCTGCGCCTGAAGGCAAAGCAACTGCGACCAGAGCGTGAATTGACACAGCTTGGCGCGGAATTGATCGGCAATGACAGCGTCGCTGCGGCGTGCGAAATTGTCGGCGTCGCCATCGATGCGCTGGAGGCAGCGGGCGTTAAAGACATCACCATCGATTTTACGCTCCCCGACTTGGTCGAAAGGCTTGCTGAAAAAGCGTTGCCTTTGGCTCCGGATAAAATCGATGCTGTCCGTTCCGAACTCGATATGAAGGATGCTGGCGGCCTTAGCGTGTTGGGTGCGGATGCCTATCTGCCGTTGCTGGCGGCTACCGGTCCTTTTGCTGCGGCGGTTGAAAAACTGCGGGCGATTGATGCTGGCGGTGCATTGGCGTCGCGAATCGAAGCGCTGGAAAGCATTGCCGCAACGGTCGCTGGTCGTGCCAATGTGACGCTTGATCCCACCGAACGACATGGCTTTGAATATCAAAGCTGGTTCGGCTTCACGATCTTCGCCAAAGGCTACAGCGCGGCGCTCGGTCGAGGTGGTACTTATTATATCGACCGCGCCGATGGTCCAGCCGAAGCCGCAACTGGTTTCTCGCTGTATCCAGACCCATTGATTGACTTGGCCGAAGAAAGCACCGCGCAGCGTCTTTTCCTGCCGCTCGGCACCGATGCTGCCACCGGCGCGAAATTGCGTAGCGACGGTTGGGTTACCGTTGCTGCGTTGGACGAGAATGACAGCGCCGCCGTGCTAGGCTGCACCCATAAATGGATCAACGGGCAGGCCGTTATAGTCTGAAATCGTCCAGCACGATGCTTTAGGGTGGACGCAGCGCAATCATAATCATAACGGAGCACATGGCGAATCCCTTCGCAGGAAAAAGCTCCTGCGCAGAAAAAGGCCCCAGAGCTATCTGGCTTTGACAGGGAATATCTGATGGCAAATGTAACCGTAATTGGCGCTCAATGGGGCGACGAGGGAAAAGGTAAGATTGTCGACTGGTTGGCGGAACGCGCCGATGCAGTGGTCCGGTTTCAGGGCGGACATAATGCGGGCCACACATTGGTGGTCGGCGAAAATGTATATAAATTGTCGCTGCTGCCGTCGGGTATCGTGACGGGCACGCTGTCGATCATCGGCAATGGCGTTGTTCTGGACCCATGGGCGTTGCGCGACGAAATGACGAAACTGCGTGGGCAGGGCGTTTCGATTACGACAGAGAATTTTGCGCTTGCCGACAATTGCGCGCTGATTTTGCCGATCCATCGTGATTTGGATGGCTTGCGCGAAGCCGCCGCCGGTTCGGGCAAGATCGGCACGACGGGTCGCGGCATTGGCCCCGCTTATGAAGACAAGGTCGGCCGCCGCGCCATTCGTGTGTGCGATCTTGCGCATTTGGATGCGCTTGATGCGCAATTGGATCGTTTGTGCGCGCACCATGATGCGCTGCGCGCCGGTTTTGGCGAACCGCCGGTAGACCGTGCCCGCCTGATTGCTGACCTGAAGGAAATTGCGCCATTCGTTCTCGAATATGCGCAGCCTGTGTGGAAACGGTTGAACCAAGTGCGCAAGGCCGGCGCGCGGATATTGTTTGAAGGCGCGCAGGGCGTTTTGCTGGATGTCGACCATGGCACCTATCCATTTGTGACATCATCAAACACGGTTTCGGGCACTGCTGCGGCTGGCTCTGGCCTTGGGCCAAGTGCGGCCGGTTTTGTCCTTGGTATTGTGAAAGCATATACCACGCGGGTTGGTTCGGGGCCTTTCCCCACCGAGTTGGAAGATGAAACGGGCCAGCGGCTGGGCGAACGCGGTCATGAATTTGGAACCGTGACCGGTAGAAAGCGTCGTTGCGGTTGGTTCGATGCCGTAATCGTCCGTCAAAGCTGCGCGGTGTCCGGTGTCACGGGCATTGCGCTGACGAAGCTGGATGTCTTGGACGGTTTCGACACGATCAAAATCTGCACGGGCTATCGCCTGAACGGCAAGGTATATGATTATCTGCCCGCGCACGCCGCAGAACAGGCTGCGGTTGAGCCGATTTACGAAGAAATGCCCGGTTGGCAAGAAACGACCGCCGGCGCGCGCAGCTGGGCCGACCTTCCTGCACAGGCGATAAAATATATCACCCGTGTTCAGGAATTGATCGAAACGCCCGTTGCCTTGGTATCGACGTCTCCGCAGCGCGAAGACACGATTTTGGTGCGCGACCCGTTTGCGGATTAACCGCTTTTCAGTTCTGCGTTCAGCCGCAAGCTAGCGCGCCAGAAGAAGAAGGCGGGGATTAGCCCAAGCCAGGCTGCACCATACAGCACCCAACGGACGCTATCGTCGCCGGCCATGGGTTGCAGCCAATCGGATAGCACGCCGAACAACAACGGGCCCAATCCAAGCCCAATGAGATTTTGTCCAAAGACGACAAGCGATGCGGCAATGGCGCGCGCCTCTGGCCGCACAAGGCCTTGGACGCATCCATAAGCGGGCCCATAATAAGCCGCATTCAATATGGTCGGCAGAATGAGCAAAGCGACGGCAATCCGCCAATCTTCGGCCCAATATCCGGCAAATAAAATCGGTGCAGCAATCGCCATGCCGATGGCGGGCAGGGTCAAGATATGCCGCTTGTCACGCTTGCCAAAAACATCGGCCATTTTCCCGCCAAGCCATGTGCCGATGATGCCGGAGATGCCAAGCGCGACCGCCATAGCGAGCCCCGCCTCGGTCGTTGATAGGCCGTGGGACCGGATGAAGAAGCTGATCGTCCACAGGCCTTTGCCGTAGCTGAGGAAGGCGGTGAACGATGCGGCGATAAAGACGTACAAATAGGCCTTGGACGCAAAGACTTCACGCACAGCATCTTTAATCGACAGCTTTGGCTTCACGGGGGTGTCTGCGGTGTTGAAATGCGCGCTATCGGCGCAGCGCCGTGGATCGCGAATGAGCAATGGCAGTATAAACGCCAGCAATATCCCCGGCATACCAACCAGCATCAACGCCATGCGCCAGCCATATTGGTCGTTGACGACCCCGCCAATGATGAGGCCAAGCAATCCACCAATTGGGATGCCCAACCCAAAAAAGGCAATGGCCGACGATCGTTTTTCGGGTGGCACGCTGTCAGCGATCAGCGAGTGCGCAGCAGGGGTGCAGCCAGCTTCGCCGACGCCTACGCCAATGCGCGCAAGAGCGAGTTGAACGAAGTTTTGCGCAACACCGCATAATGCGGTCATAGCCGACCACACCGCGAGGCAAACAGAGATGAGCCAAACCCGGTTGGTCTTTGCATTATCCGCATAGCGGGCGATTGGTATGCCGAGCACGGCATAAAAAACTGCGAAAGCAGGGCCAGCGAGCAAACCGAGCTGCGTATCGCTCAGACCAAGCTCGCCCTTGATAGGTTCGGCCAGAATATTGATAATCTGGCGATCCAAAAAGTTCAGAATGTACACCAGCAGAAGCGCGAACAGCATTATCCTGGGGTTGGTGATCGCCAATCCACCGCTGCGCACAGCCGCTCGATCATTCATTCCGTTTCTCCTTCTCCAATGCGCAGTTATTCAACTATTTTTGGGATTGTAAAGCGTCCTTGAAACAATGCGTTCGACAATCGATGCTTCTAACATCGCAAAGGGTGCGGAAAATTGGCCAGTCTAGAAATCTCTGATTGACTGTTGGTCGTACCGCGTCATTGGAGGACCATATGACCACGCGCGAAACCACGGCTTTCTTGGCCCTCGACGATCTTGATCTCACATTGTCGTTGAG
>JAIXYC010000059.1 GCA_027490455.1 Sphingomonadales bacterium | reverse complement strand
TAGGCGGTGGAGGCATCGGCGCGTTACAATTCAATCTACGCTATGACTTTTTAGACCTCAACAGCTCGGCGGTTATAGGCGGCGTACAAAATGGTTATCTTGCGTCACTGATTTGGACGCCGACCGAGAACTTTCGTCTTATGGGGCAATACGCCAGGCTCAATTATAGCGACACGGATATATCCGTCGCGGGCCTTAGGGCCTACGGCGTCAACATATTTGCCTTACGTGGCCAAGTTTCCTTCTAAACAGCATCCTGATCAAGCGAATAACCTGCCGAACGCACCGTCCGGATGATATCGCTGTCAAAGCCTTCATTGAGCGCCTTGCGTAAACGGCGGATGTGGACATCCACGGTGCGGATCTCGATATCGCTGTCATGGCCCCAGACACTGTCCAAAAGGCGCTCACGTGAGAATACATGGCCTGGATATTCGAGGAAATGCTTGAGCAGCCGGTATTCGGTCGGCCCAAGCGGAACCTGCTTTCCGCCACGCTTTACCTTGTGCGCGACCGTATCCATTTCGACGTCACCAAAGCGCAGCGCTTCGCCTGCCAGCGCGGGACGGACCCGGCGTAGGACGGCCTTTGCACGGGCGACCAATTCGCGAGGTGAAAAGGGCTTTGTGACATAATCATCAGCGCCGATTTCAAGTCCGCGAATACGGTCGTCTTCTTCACCGCGTGCCGTCAACATGATGATTGGCACATTGGCGGTGTTGTCCGCCTTGCGCAATTGCCGACATACTTCGATGCCCGACAGGTTTTCCAACATCCAATCCAGCAAAACCAGATCCGGCGTGCGTTCTTTGGCCATCAGAAGCGCTTCTTCACCGTCCCCGGTATGCTGAACATCGAACTCCTCGCGTTCGAAATGCCAGCGCACCAGCTCGGCCAGAGCACTATCGTCTTCAACCAAAAGCAATTGCGCCTTGGGCATATGTTTCTCCGCGTTAAGCGTCAGGAAGGTTTTCACCCGTTTCGGTAAAATAAATCATCTGGGCAACATTGGTGGTGTGATCACCGATCCGCTCCAAATTTTTTGCGGTGAAAAGCAAGTGCGCAACCTCGGTCGCCTTCTCGGGATTTTTCACAACATAAGCGACGAAGTCGACAAACAAATCCTTGTTCAACTGGTCTACAATATCATCACGCACAGTTACAGCGCGGGCAAGATCAACGTCCCGCTTTGCATAAGCGTCCATGGCTGTGCGGATCATTTCCACAACGATTTCGCCCATCCGGCCAAGTTGAACCATGGCGGACGAAGGAATTTTGCCGCTCATGAGCGGAACGCGTTTAGCGATGTTTTTCGCATAATCGCCAATCCGTTCGATGACCGCAGACATTTTAAGTGCCGCAATCAGTTCGCGCAAATCGTCGGCCATCGGTGCGCGCAATGCAATGGTGCGCACAACCAGTCGCTCGACGTCTGTTTCCAAAGCGTCAATGATTTTGTCTTGCGCGCGGATAGCGGTTGCCGCCTCGGTATCTTGTTCGCCGAGCGCTTTCATGGCGGCAACAACAGCAGCCTCTGCCCGCGCACCCATTTCCGCAATGAGACCACGGATTTCATCCATATCATCGTCAAATGCGCTAATGGTGTGCCTTGTGCCTGTGCTCATGCTATCAATTCCTAACCGTAGCGGCCTGTAATATAATCCTTGGTGCGGTCTTCACGTGGATTGGTAAATATTTCGGATGTCTCACCAAATTCAATGAGATTGCCCAAATGGAAGAATGCCGTCCGTTGCGACACACGTGCCGCTTGTTGCATATTATGCGTTACGATGATGATAGCATATTTTCCGCGCAGGTCGTGGATTAACTCTTCAATCCGCGCCGTCGCGATGGGATCAAGCGCAGAGCAAGGCTCGTCCATCAAAATGACTTCGGGATCAACGGCAATGGCACGGGCGATGCACAAACGCTGCTGCTGACCACCGGAGAGCGCAGTACCGCTTTCGTTCAGCCGATCCTTGACCTCGGTCCACAAACCGGCACGTGTCAGTGATTCTTCTACTATCTGGTCCAGTTCTGCCTTGCCGCTCGCCAGTCCGTGGATCCGCGGGCCATAAGCGACATTGTCATAAATGGATTTGGGAAAAGGATTTGGTTTCTGGAAAACCATGCCAACGCGGGCGCGCAATTGTACGACGTCCATCGACGATGCGTAGATGTCTTGCCCATCGAGCAAAATCTCGCCTTCGACCCGTGCACCAATGACGGTGTCGTTCATGCGGTTCAGAGTACGCAAAAATGTCGACTTACCGCAGCCCGAGGGGCCAATGAAGGCAGTCACATTTTCGCGGTCGACGTCAATAGATACGTTGTTTATCGCTTGTTTATCGCCATAAAAAACATTCACATTGCGCGTGGATATTTTCGGATTTCCGGGGGTTGCGCCCACATTAACGTCCTTTTTGTTCATAAATCACCACCGCGTTTCAAAACGGTTGCGAAGATAAATGGCCAACGCGTTCATTCCCAACAGGAATATCAGCAACACAATGATTGCTGCACTAGTTTTTTCGACAAAGCCCTGATTGACTTCATCCGACCACAGGTAAATTTGCACCGGCAATGCCGTTGCAGCGTCGGTAAAGCCTTCTGGTGCAGCGGGAATGAAGGCACGCATACCAATCATAAGCAGTGGCGCCGTTTCCCCAAGCGCACGTGCCATACCGATGATGGTGCCCGTTAGGATGCCGGGGAGGGCAAGCGGCAGTACATGGTGGAAAACGACTTGGACAGGTGAAGCGCCGATACCCAGGGCCGCTTCGCGGATCGACGGCGGCACGGATTTAACAGCATTGCGGCCGGCAATGACGATGACGGGCATTGTCATCAGCGCGAGTGTTAACCCGCCCACCAATGCGGATGATCGCGGCATGCCGAAAATGGAGAGAAACACCGCGAGTCCCAAAAGACCAAAGATGATTGACGGAACAGCGGCGAGGTTGTTGATGGACACTTCAATCATGTCCGTCAGTCTGTTTTTCGGCGCATATTCTTCAAGATATAATGCTGCGAGCACACCGACAGGAAAGGCGAGCAACAGGGTAATCGCCATCGTCATCAGCGATCCCTTGAACGCGGCCCAGATACCAACCGCAGAAGGGTCTGTCGCATCTGCGCCTGTTAGGAATGTCCAATTAAAGCCCGTGCGCAAAGCATCCTTTTCAGAGAGCGCGGCAACCGTCTTTTCCGCTGCTGGCTCGCCTTGGCGCTTGAAAGCTACATCCAATCGGGAATCCGCTGGCAACCAAAGCGTTTGTTTGGACGTCACCAATTCTGGATTGTCTATCAACATCTGCCGCACATTTGCTGCCGCGGCGGATGTCAGTAGGCTATCGCCCAAGCCAGCATATTGTTGCCCAACAGCCAATTCGACGATGCCGGGAATGTCCATCGAATTTAGTGCGGCGTCGGCATTCGGGCCAGTGACTGACGCTGCAGTTGCACCAGCTGTCAGTGCCGGAAAGTCGAACTCCACCGCGATTTCTGTACGCTGGAAGCCACGCAGGCCTTGGCCGAGCATAGTGAACAATAGAAACGCAAGGAACAGCGTCGATAGCGCGACCGCCATAAAGCCCATCGCTTTAAAGCGCCGCTCAGCCGCATAACGGCTGG
>JAIXYC010000142.1 GCA_027490455.1 Sphingomonadales bacterium | reverse complement strand
TTTTCAAATTCTGCCTTCAAATGCTTCGCCGCGCGATCAACCAACTCGGTTGAATCAACAGGCGTTACGTTCCAGTAAATACGGCACTCGCCATTCGGGTTTGCACCTTGGTAAGCGGGGTCACCGGGATCACGACCGCCGGCATCAGTTGTTGTCACCGACAGAAGAACGTTTTCACGCTTTGCCTTTGTTGGTTCGAACTTGATGACCGGAATGTCCATCTTCACTGTCTGGATAGCGACAGGGATTGCGATGAGGAATACGATGAGGAGCACCAGCATGACGTCGACGAGCGGCGTCGTGTTGATGTCAGACATTGGCGCATCATCGCCGCCGCCTCCTGAACTGATTGCCATTGGCCAATCCTCTCTAAATAAATTGGGTCAAAAATCGAGCGCCAGCGGTTGCTGGCGGATGGGCCGCGCCGAAACGCGGCCCTAACCCAATATTACTTCTTAGCTGCAGCAGGTGCTGGCTTACCAGCTGGTGCAGCGGCAGGAACAGCAGGCTTAACGCGGCCGCCCGAAGAGATGTAACCAAGCACATCGTTCGAGAAGGTCGAAAGGCTACGCGCGATTGTCTTGTTACGAGCCTGGAGCCAGTTGTACGCAAGAACAGCAGGAACAGCAACGAACAGACCAATTGCGGTCATGATCAGTGCTTCACCAACTGGACCAGCGATCTTACCAATGTCAGCCTGACCAGCGATACCGATTTTGATCAGCGCCGAGTAAATGCCGATAACAGTACCGAGCAGACCAACGAAAGGAGCCGTTGCACCAACCGTTGCGAGGAACGGAAGACCGCCCGCTAGCTTGTTGTTGATGGAATCTTCCGAACGGGCCATTGCGCCGTGCAGCCAGTCATGTGCTTCAATAGGGTCGGTCAAAAGGCTGTGCTGCTTTTGCGCGGCGATGCCATCATCAACGACTTGACGAAATGCGCTGTTCTTGTCGAGCTTTGCTGCGCCTTCTTCCAGCGTAGCTGCGCGCCAGAATTGCGCACGAACGTCCTTATACTGGTTCAGAACCTTCTGCTGTTCAAAAAGCTTCGTGAACATGATGTAGAACGAGAAAACCGACATGATGACCATCACGGAGAAAATCGCGATGGAGATTGGTCCGCCTTCTTTAAGCGCAGGGATAAGACCGAATTGTGCGGCGGCCTCAGGTGCGGCACCGGCCGCGGTCAGAAACAAAATCGACATTTTAACTACCTCTCAAAAAATATTACTATCTAGCAAAAAAGACCCGGAACCAAGGCTCCCCCTTTTACCGGGCCAGAAAATTATTTCGGTATCTGCCACCGGACGCGGTTTGAATACGAACCTTGAACTTTTTCGCCATTACGAACGGCGGGTTCAAAGCGCGCACGACGCTTCACGTTGGTGCAGGTTGCCGCATCCAGATCCGCGTGGCCGCTTGACTGCGTAACTTGGCAATCAATGACACGACCATCAACGCCGATAGTAACGCGGAACCCGGTTGTACCCTCACGCTCCTGCTGCAAAGCACGCGACGGATAGTCATTCGTGTTTGCCCAGTTGCCTGGGTTGCCCCGTGGCTTCGCTTCAGCAGTAGGACCTGCTGGCGGCGGCGGCGCTGGTGGCGCAGCTGTCGGTACAATTGGAGCCGCAGGTGGCGGCGTATCAACTGTGCGAACCGTTGGCGGTGGTGTCACCGTAACAACCATTGGCGGAGGCGAAACGACCGGAGGCTCGATTTGCTTCTCTGGCTCTGGTGGTGGTTCTTCTTCTTCGGGTGGTTCTTCTTCTTTCACGTCGACCACGGTCATCTTTTCCTTGATCGCGACGACCGCATCATATGCGAGGCCAGTCACCAAGGCATAACCGAGGAAAGCGTGAAGAAGGAGTACAATGACGACAGAAACCAAACGGTTTGTGCTCATCCCATCTTGATCAGCATATGCCATGCGGAAACAACTCTCCTACCTTCAAAACAAAATAGTACACTAAGGGCGCACATTTCACCGTGACCCAAAGTACCCTCGCGATATCGAAAACTATCTTTTTTTTTGCTCGATTCATCGACGCATTAGCCAACCCTAACAGGCCAAGCAATCCGGATTCTGCGATTCAGACGCAATTCATGGACAGGTTCACATTATGCTACGATATGATACACGCAAAACGGGCGGCGGACACCGACTTTGGAAAGGGTTGTTTAATGCGAATTTCGCAAGCGAAAGTGATTTTATGCTTGGTTTTGATAGGCTTGGGTAATGCCGCATCTGCCCAACCCGTGGCCACCCTGCCACCTGCACTCGCCATTGAAGCAGAATCGGCAAGTTATTCGGATATTGCCGATTTGGTCGTCATATCGCCTCTGATCACTGATGTTACTGTCCGCAAAGCTGCTAAAGTTGCCCCGGAACAAGCCATTGGCGTACCCACATCTCTACAACGCATGCTGATCGAAGCGGATGTTATGGCGTTGATTCGCGGCGAAGGTGGCATTGCAGACCGCGTCCGCTTTGTGCTGGATGTGCCCAAGGATGCGAAGGGCAAAGTGCCCAAATTGAAAAAACAGCGGTGGTTTCTATTTGGTAGCCCCGTTGCGGGCCGAACGGGCGAAATCCGGTTGTCGCGACCCAACGCGCTCGCGAATTTTAGCCCGGCAAATGATGCTTTGGTCCGCCGAATCACGCAGGAGGCTGTCCTGCGCGATGCACCGCAGCGCATCATAGGTGTCGCCAGTGCTTTCCATAGCCCTGGCACAGTGCTCGGTGAAGGCGAAACACAGATTTTCCTGAAGACCGAAAAGGACCAGCCAGTGTCCCTTACGGTTCTTAGTAGACCGAATGAGCAAAAACAGTGGGCGGTATCGACCGCTGAAGTGATTGATTCGTCTGCGACCGCGCCGGAACGATTCACATTGCTATGGTATCGCCTAGCCTGCGGCCTACCGCGCAGCCTTCCCACCGACCGCATCGAAACAGCGCGCGATGAAGACGCTGCGCGCGCGCAAGCTGATTACACATTTGTTATCGATGCGCTTGGGCCATGTGGCCGTAAGCGTTAGGGACTGCAAATCGCGTTCGACGCCGCTGCGCTCACCGCGATGCGCCGGGCACCCACATAATATCACCACCGCGCGTCGAATTCATCAGGCGGCACAGCACGAACAGATAGTCCGACAGACGGTTGATGTAGTTCAAAGCTTGCGGATTTATCGAAACGTCCAGCGATGCCGCGACCAGCGCCCGTTCGGCACGGCGTGAAATGGCGCGCGCCATATGCATATGCGCGGCTGCCACGCTGCCACCCGGCAAGATGAAACTGGTCAACGGCGGAAGCTGCTCGTTGGCTTTATCAATAGCGGCCTCAAGCCATTCGACTTGAGATGACACAATCCGCAACTCCATAGGCGATGGTTCAAAACCTTCGCCGGGCGTTGCGATATCGGCACCCAGATCAAAGAGGTCATTCTGGATACGCCGCAATTCCGCGACCAAAGGCGTTTCGCCCTCGTCCGCCGCAAGCGCCTGAACCGCTACGCCGAGCGCGCTGTTGGTCTCATCGACTTCGCCGATGGCGTGTAAACGCGCATTGGTCTTGGACACGCGCGAACCGTCTACGAGGCCAGTGGTCCCGTCATCACCCGTGCGTGTGTAAATCTTGTTGAGCTTGACCATGTCGGATGCCGCCCGCTTATTGCGAGCCGGCGACCACGACGAGCACAGCAAGCAAAACGATCGTAATTGCCTGCCATTTGACGCGGGCAAACA
>JAIXYC010000128.1 GCA_027490455.1 Sphingomonadales bacterium | reverse complement strand
GTTGCCGCATCAGTGGTGGCTGCCGCGTTGATTAACCTTGTCGGCGTGATCCTTTCGCCTTTGCTGTTCGCTTTGCTGGCGCATGTGGGCGAAGGCAGCGTGTCGGGTGAAGCCGTGGGGCGGATTGCGTTGATCTTGCTGCTGCCTTTTGCACTTGGCCAGATGATGCAGCGTTGGTTCAAGCCATGGGTTGATGGGCACAAGTCGCTCGCGACTTGGATGGACCGCGTGTCGATTGCCATTGCGGTCTATGTCGCGTTTTCAGGCGCAGTGGTTGCGGGTATCTGGAGCATTGTGCGCGGCGATGAATTGGCTTGGCTGGCGGTGGCGCTGTCGATCATGCTGGTCATCGGCTTTGGCGGTGCATGGGTGCTGAGTGGCGTCATGAAGCTGCCGCGCGGTGACCGGATTACGATGCTGTTTTCAGGCGGGCAGAAAAGCATCGCCATTGGCGCGCCACTCGCCGCCACGATATTTCCACCAGCGATTGCGGGCATGGTGTTGTTACCGACGCTGGCGTACCATATGGCGCAGTTGATATTGTCTGCACCCATGGCGACGCATTTGGCTGCGGATAAAAAACCGTAGTGCTGAGCCTGTCGAAGCACGCCCCACTGATAAGCGCCCTTCGACAGGCTCAGGGCTACGGTGAGTACTCAAAGACTCCTGAGCGCCTCCGACGGCCGTGCGGCCAATATTGGCAGTGAGCCGACAATCCCGAGTATGAATGTCAGCCCCGCACCACCGACCAACGTCAGCATTAATATGCCATAATCGGGCGCGAAGCTGAAATCGAAGATGTGCACCACGACATAATATGCCGCCCCCATGCCAAGCGCGAGGGAGAGCAATCCGAGCACCACGGCCAAGATGCCATATTCCATCGCCTGTGCGCCCAATATCTGGCTGCGTGTGCCGCCCAGCATCTTGGTAATCACCGCGTCATAGATGCGCGACTGGCGCGCAGCGGCGATGGCACCGACGAGAACAGCGATACCCGCCAATATCGCGATGGAAGCCGCCGCCGCGATGGCTTGCGCCATTTGGCTCAGCAAATTGGTGATCTGCGCAGTGACCTCGCCAACCTCAATCAGGGAGGATGAAGGGAACGCGGGCGGCAAGGATTTGGCCAAGACGCGCTCGGCATCCTTTGACACCGTCAACGTCGCCACCATGTTGTGCGGCGCGGCGTCGAGGCTGCCGGGTGAAAAGACCATCACATAATTGAGGCCGAAATTCTCCCAATTGACGGTGCGCAGTGACGCAATCTTGGCGGGTACTTCGACACCAAGCAGGCTGACGGTCAGGCTATCGCCAATGCCAACGTCGAGGACTTTAGCGATTTCGGCATCAAGGCTGACCAACGCTGGCCCCTTATAATCGGCTGGCCACCAATCGCCCTCCACAAGCTCGCTGCCTTTGGGAATATCGGCGCTGTAGGTCAGGCCACGGTCGCCGTTGAGCACCCATGCGCCTTCCGGTAGCTCCTCCAATTGATCGACGCGTTGGCCGCCATATTCGATGATTGTGCCACGCAGCGCGGGGATGAGGTTGATCGTGGCAGCAGGGTCTGCGTCCTTGACCATGGTCGTGAACTTCGCAGCGCCGTCGCGCGGGATATCGAGCACGAAAAAGCTGGGTGCGCGTTCGGGGACGCTGTTCTTGATCTCGTTATTTATGCTGGTCTGAATGGCCGCGAGTGTGACGAATAAGGTCAGGCCAAGGCCCAAGGCGACGACGAGCGCTTGTGTCTGCGCGCCTGGCCGATGCAAGTTGGCGAGTGCCAACCGGGGCAGCGGGGCCTTTGGACGGGGCAAGCGAACAGCAATGAAGCGCAGCAGGAATGCGATACCGGTGAGCAAAAGCAACAATCCGAACGCCGCGCCAATGAATGCAAGCGAGAATATCGGCTCGCGTGCTGTGACAACAGCCAGCGCCACAATAGCGGAAATCGCGCCAACGACCCAGATGGTGCTTTTGCGGTCGATACGGCTGTTGCCTTCGACGATCGCGCGAAACAGACCTGCGGCGGGCACCGTGCGGGCACGCGCAAGTGGGGGCAGGGCAAAGGCCAAGGCAATCAACAGGCCATAGATAGCGCTGACCGCCAAGGGCAGCGGATGCACGTTGAAACCCGGCGCAACGGGCAGGATGTCGCCCGCCACCCAACCAATCGCCATCGGCATGACGCTGCCCACGGCAAGACCAACCAATATCGCGACAGATGCAACCGCGAGGATTTGCAGCATATAGATGCGGAAAATCGTCTGGCTGTCCGCGCCCGTGACCTTCAATGTGGCGATGCTCGCGCGTTTGCTGGCAAGATAGCTGCCGACGCCATTGCCGACGCCAATACCGGCAATGACTAATGCGGCGAGGCCGACAAGCGTCAGAAATTGCCCCATGCGTTCAATGAAGCGCCGTGTTCCCGGCGCGCCGTTTGACCGGTCGGTAATATCCCAGCCTGCGGAGGGGAATTGGGCCTCAAGCGCTTTGGCGACGGCTGCCGCATCCTCTTGTGGGCCAAGCTTGATGCGGTATTTGCTCTCATACATGCTGCCCGGCTGGATGAGGCCGGTGTCCGGCAGCGACGCCATGTTGATGATGGCGACTGGCCCAAGCGTGAAGCCTTCGCCCAAGCGGTCGGGCTCTTCGGCGATGATGCCTGCCACCTTGAACGTTGCTTCGCCAAAACGGACGGTGCCGCCTGTCGCGATATCAAGCCGTTCGGACAAGCTTGGCCCGATGTAAATCTGACCTTTTGCCGGCGCTTTGGCCGAGCCGCCTTCGCGCAATGTGAGCGCGCCATAATGCGGATAGACATTGTCGATGGCCTTGAGTTCCGCAAGCAGGCTGTCGTTGCCAATCGCCATTGCGCGCAAACGGATGGTTTCGGATACTACCCCCGCCTTGCGCATCGCCGCCATTTCGGCTGTGGTCGCCTCGCGCTGTGCAATGCCAATTTCGATATCCCCGCCCAAAATCGTCTGACCGCGCCGCGAAAGCTCGTCTGAAATCCCGGCGGTCAGGCTGCCAATCGCGGCCAATGTCGCGACGCCCAGAAACAGGCAAATCGCGAGCAGCCGAAGCCCACGAATGCGTGCGGACAAATCCCGGCGCGCAATGCGCCAAATGGCAGCGAGGGGGAGGGTCATAAAAGTGGAGCTTTCAACAAATACCGTAGCCCTGAGCAGCAGCCGTATGCGGCTGCGTCCGTCGAAGGGCGTCCAGAACTTTGCTCCAAGGCCGAAGGGCGTCCTTCGACGGACGCGGCTGCTTCGCACCCGCTGCTCAGGACTACGGTTATTTTTGAAATGGAAGTGCGGATCACGTGGTCACACGCTCCACCACATGGCCATCTTGCATCACAATGACGCGGTCGCATTTGCGCGCGAGTTCCGGGTCATGCGTGATAATCAACAGCGTTGCGCCCAATGCCGCGCGGCGGGCGAATAACAGGTCGACAATCGATGTGCCGGTGGACCCGTCGAGATTGCCCGTCGGTTCGTCGGCAAATATGATTTTTGGGCCAGCGGCCATGGCGCGGGCAATGGCAACACGTTGCTGCTCTCCGCCCGACAGTTGCGATGGATAATGCGTCAATCGATGCCCAAGGACTACCGCTTCCAACTCGGCCTTTGCGCGGCCGAATGGATCATCCATCCCCGCCAGTTCCATCGGGATTGCGACATTTTCGAGCGCGGTCATCGTTGGCAACAAATGAAACGCCTGCAGCACAATGCCGATACGCCCGCGCCGTGCGCGCGCCAGCGCGTCTTCATCTAGTTTCGTGAAGTCTAGGCCGTCGACCAGCACCGTGCCGCCAGTGGCTTGCTCGAGCCCCGCCAATACCGCCATCAGCGACGACTTGCCCGACCCTGATGGGCCAAGCAATGCAACGCTGCTGTCATACGGCACCTCAAGGTCGACGCCGCGTAAAATCGACACCGCGGCATCGTTGGACCCAAGGCTTAGGGTGACATTTGCCGCACGGATTGCCATATCCGTTTTCATGTTAACCGGAGCGTGCAAGGAAGCATCCTTATGAATAGAGGTTTTTGGCTATATGGTGCGCTTATTGTCGCAATCCAAGGGCTGGTTGCATGCGGGTCTAACCCTGTAGCGGAAAATAAGGCGCAAGCTCAGGCGGCGGCCGAAGTCCAGACATATGACCGGCTGGTCGTGGCTTTTGGGGACAGCCTGTATGCAGGCTATCGACTTGCCCCCAATGAAGGGCTCGCGCCGCAATTGCAGGCGGCGTTGCAGGCCGATGGCATACATGCGCGGGTCCACAATGCTGGCGTATCTGGCGACACAACCGCAGCGGGAAAAACGCGGCTGGCATTTGTGCTCGATAATCTGGACCGCAAGCCGGATTTGGTCGTGCTTGGGCTTGGCGGCAATGACATGTTGCGCGGTATTAAGCCTGCAGAAACCAAGGCAAATATGACAGCGATGCTGGACGAGCTGAAGCGCCGCGACATTCCCGTTGTCCTGACTGGCATGTTAGCCGCGCCGAACCTCGGTCAGGATTATGGCAATGCTTTCAATGCGATATTCCCGCAACTCGCAAAGCAATATGATGCGCCTCTATATCCCTTTTTCCTTGAAGGCGTGGTGACAGACAGCGGGCTGATGCTGCCCGATAACATCCACCCCAATGCCAAAGGGGTGTCGCGGGTTGTCGAAGGATTATCGCCGCTGGTCGAAGCTGCTTTGAAGGAATAAGGCGGCGCTGTATTAGAAAAATAATACAGCTGGGGATGCTAAGTGCTTGAAATGGTCAGGCACTCGCTCCATTTGTTATATTATTGAAGGACAGAGGGATTTAGCGATGTCGACTGAAACCGTTACCCAAACCGTACCAGAGCTGAAGCTGACGCCGCCCGACCCCGTGCCAACCGTCGCGCCACAACAGGCGATGGGCTTGGTTCCGGTGACGGATGAACAGCAAAGCAAGCTTGCGCAGCGCGTTGAAGCCTATGTCGCTGACTTGGTGGCGCAGGATGTGAACAGCCCCGAATTCGGCAAACGCGTGGACCAATTGACCAACATGGGCCGCAAGGAAATTATGGAAGCATCGGCGCAGTCGAACCGCTTCCTTGATAAGCCCATTCGCCGCATGGATGAAAGTTCCGGCGTCGGCGCGGATCTCGCCGAATTGCGCCGCGTTGTTGAAGATCTGGACCCTTCCAAAAAGGGCAATTTGATGACCAAGCAAAAGCTGTTTGGCATCATCCCATTCGGCAACAAGCTGCGCAATTATTTCGACAGCTACCAAAGTTCGCAAACGCATATCAGTTCGGTTCTTGCCCGTCTTGGCAATGGCAAGGACGAGCTGTTGATGGACAATGCCGCGATCGACGTTGAACGGCAGAACCTGTGGGTTGCGATGGGCAAGCTGGAACAGATGATTGTCATGTCCAAGCAGTTGGATACGAAACTGGAAGAAAAAGCCGCTGAGCTTGAACTGTCCGACCCCGCCAAGGCGCGCGCGATAAAGGAAAGCGCGTTGTTCTATGTGCGCCAGCGTACGCAGGATTTGCTGACGCAAATGGCGGTGACGGTGCAGGGCTATCTCGCGCTTGATTTGGTCAAAAAGAACAATGTCGAACTGGTCAAAGGTGTCGACCGCGCATCGACCACCACCGTTGGTGCATTGCGCACGGCCGTTACCGTGGCGCAGGCCATGACGAACCAGAAACTGGTTTTGGACCAGATTACCGCGCTCAACACGACGACCGCGAATATCATCGACAGCACCGGTCAGTTGCTGCGCGACAATACGGGCCTTATTCATGAACAAGCCGCCGGCGCCACCATCCCGTTGGAAACATTGAGCCGGGCGTTCCAGAATATCTACGACACGATGGATGCCATCGACACGTTCAAGATGAAGGCACTCGACAGCATGAAGCAAACGTCCGAGGCGCTCGAAAAAGAAGTCGAAAAGTCCAAGGGCTATATCGCGCGTGCCGAAGGACAGGCGCAGGCGACCAAGTCGGTTCAGGACAGCGGTCTGCTGTCACTTGAGGTATCGTGACGATATATCACCGTAGCCCTGAGCCCGTCGAAGGGCGCTTGTCGGCTGGTCGTGCTTCGACAAGCTCAGCACTACGGTTTGCACATCAAGGTACCATATGAACAGCCCCGCATCCAATTCCGACGACATCCTTAACGGCGCGGCACGGTCGCTGCGCAATGTCCGCTTTGCCCCCATCGGGACGAAGTCGCAGGCGCTGCGCCGTGCCCATTTCTGGGGCAAGCTGAGCAAGGCCATCATGGCGGTTGGCGCTGTTTTAATTGGCGCAGGCATCATCGGCGGGATTATTGGCGGCATCGGTTTTTGGGGTGTGATGATCACGTCCCTGTTGGTGACAACCGTTGCCTATGTCCTAATGCGCTTCCCACAAATGCCGATGCCCACGGCGGAGAGCCTGAAGATTACTGATTTAGGCACATTGGCGGGAAAAACAGAGATTTGGCTTGAGGCACAGCGTCCTGCATTGCCCGCGCCTGCGGTGTCGTTGATGCAAGATATCGGTGTCCGGTTGGACCAGCTTGCACCGCAACTGCAAACGCTCGACGACAATGATCCTGCGGCGCGTGAGGTGCGTAAGCTTGTGGGTGAACATCTACCTGAGCTAATTAACGGCTATAAACGCATTCCTGATAGCCTTCGGCACAAAGAGCATGCGGGAAAGACACCCGCGCAGCAGCTGGTCGATGGCCTGAAGAC
>JAIXYC010000009.1 GCA_027490455.1 Sphingomonadales bacterium | reverse complement strand
TCGGCGTCGTTAAACGCCTGTTGGAAATCATCCATATGGTCGCGCAGGCGGGTGAAGCGATGCGGTTGCGCCACGGCAATCACGCGCCCCTGTGCGCCTTCGCGTGCGGCAGAAAGCACCGCGCGTATTTCGACGGGGTGATGGCCATAATCGTCGATGATGGTCACGCCATCGACTTCGCCAACCTTAGTAAAGCGCCGTTTGACGCCACCGAATTTGTCAAAGCCATGGGCGACAGCTTCATCGCTCATGCCCATTTCAAGGCCGACCGCGATGGCAGACAAAGCATTCTGCACATTATGCCGTCCGGGCATTGGCAAAACGACGCCCTCTATCGTGCGTTGCGATCCGTCGCGCGCGCGGACAACCACATCGAAGCGATTGCCACCGGGGAACGGCGTAACATTTTCGCCGCGAATGTCGGCCTGCGCCGAGAAACCATAAGTGATAATCCGGCGATCGCGGATCTTGGGCAAAATCGCCTGCACCTCTGGATGGTCGAGGCACATGATTGCCGCGCCATAGAAAGGCACATTTTCGACAAATTCGACAAAGGCGCGCTTGATGGCATCGAAATCGCCATAATGGTCGAGATGCTCTGGATCGATGTTGGTGACAACCGCCAGCGTACCGTCAAGGCGCAGGAAGCTGCCGTCGCTTTCGTCGGCTTCGACCACCATCCAGTCACTCGCACCCAAACGCGCGTTTGAACCATAGCTGTTGATGATGCCGCCGTTAATCACCGTGGGGTCAATGCCGCCATGGTCGAGCATCGCGGCAATCATGGACGTCGTCGTTGTCTTGCCATGCGTCCCTGCCACGGCAACGGTGTTCTTCAACCGCATCAGCTCGGCCAGCATCTCTGCGCGGCGGACCAGTGGAATGCGGCGTTCAAGCGCAGCATCGCGTTCGGGATTGCCTTTTTTGACCGCAGTCGACGTCACCACAACGGCCGCATCGCCAAGATTATCGGCGCTATGCCCGATCATTACCTTGATACCGCGCTTGCGCAGGCCATCGACAACATAGCTGTCGGCGATGTCGCTGCCCTGCACCTGATAGCCAAGGTTGTGCATGACCTCGGCAATGCCGGACATGCCGATGCCGCCAATGCCGACAAAGTGGACGATGCCAATATCCGTTGGGACGCCCTTCATTAGATGCTCTTTCGTGCGAGTGCGGGTGCGGCACCGAATGATGCCGGTGTGTCGGGCTTTGCCGAAAGGCCATGCATGATGGGCGCGCGGCCAAAGGATTCCACAAGGTCAGCCAAATCGGCAACGGCGTTGGGACGGCCGCAGCTTTTGGCCGCCTTGGCCGCATTTTCGAGCGCGCCGGGTTCAAGCGCAATTTTCTCTATTTGCGTAGCGAGCTCAACCGCGGTGAAGGCTGGCTGCGCAATGGCACGCGCGCCGCCGGCGGCGACCATTTCTTTGACGTTGTAGCTTTGGTGATCATCGGTCGCGCTAGGCAATGGCACCAAAATCGCCGGCCGTCCGGCGCAGGTCAGTTCGGCCACCGTTGATGCCCCCGCACGCCCGATGACCATATGCGCCCAGCCCAAACGTTCGGGCAGGTCGGGCAGATATGTTGCAAGCTCTGCCGGAATATCATGTGCGGCATATGCCTGACGGACCGTCTCAATATCTTCTGCGCGGCACTGCTGCGTAACCTGAAGGCGGCGGCGCAAATTGAGCGGCAGGCGGGCAAGGCCATCGGGGACAATGTCGGACAATATGGTCGCGCCTTGGCTCCCCCCCGTCACAAGCACACGGAAAATGCCGTCTGCCAAAAGCGGGGGATAGGGCGCATCACGCAGCGCCAAGACCTCTTCACGCACCGGATTTCCAACCAGATGCACCTTGCTGGCATAACGCGGCGACAAACGCAGCACGTCGGGATAGGCCGTCGCAATGGCATTCACTTGCCGCGCGGTGAAGCGATTGACGCGACCGAGCACGGCATTTTGTTCGTGAATGATCGCCGGAATTTTTTCGGCAAATGCGCCCAACAAGGCCGGGAATGCCGCATATCCACCAAAGCCGACAACAGCCGTTGGGTCAAAGCTGGCGTAAAAGCGCCGCGCCATCATACGGCCTTCAGCGATAGCCCGAATGCCGGGCATCCAGCTGCGCGGATTTTTCGTGATACGGCCTGCGGGCAAAATATGCGTTGCCATCTTTTCGGGGCATCCGGGAATTTTCGCGCCGCGCGCATCGGTGATCAACGCAACATGGTGGCCTCTGTTCAGAAGTTCCTGCCCCAGCGCAAATGCAGGGATAAGATGCCCCCCTGTCCCGCCAGCGGCCAACACATAATGCCGAGAAATCGTCATGGCCGCTATCCCTTCACCATATACTGCGACCGGTCAAGATATGGGTTTCGCTTCGTCAGCGCGAGGATGAGACCGCAGGTCACCGACAGCGCCAAAATGGACGATCCACCGTAACTGATAAACGGCAGGGTCATGCCCTTTGACGGAAAGACGCCAAGGTTCACGGCCATGTTGATCATCGCCTGACCACAAAATTGCGCGCCAAGCCCGGTCACGGCCAGAACCACAAACTGGTCCTTTTCATCCAGCAGGCGAATGATGATGCGGACCAATATGGCGAAATACAAAATCGCGATAAGCATGCACGCCAACAGACCAAATTCTTCACCGATGACGGAGAAGATATAATCGGTATGCCCTTCAGGCAGCGAATATTTTTTGATACCAAGGCCGGGGCCAAGGCCGAAGAAGCCACCGTTGGTCAATGTTGCCATCGCCATTTTGTCGTGCGTCAGGCCTTCGGTGCCGAAAATCCAAGCATCAATACGCTGCGTTGCGACCGGATAGAAATTATAGGCCAGCACAATAAACACGACGCCGCTGATGATAAGCCCCCACAGCCGTGATGCCGGGACGCCGGCCACCATCATCAACGCAAACCATGTGCCCATGAACAAGATTGTCTGGCCAAGGTCAGGCTGCAGCAACAAGAGGACGCAGACAAAAGCCGTTACGATGCTGCTCAGGAATAGCACCGGCAAGGAGGGGTCTTTCAGACGCCAGCTGATAATCCATGCCATTGCGACGGCGTAAAAGGGTTTCAGAAATTCGGACGGCTGAAGCCCCGCAAAACCCGCGCCGATCCAGCGTTGCGACCCGTTCACCTCGCGGCCAATGATCGGCACCAGTGCCAGCAGCACGAAGAAGATGCAAAAGCCAAAGACCCCAAAGCGGCGTGCCTGTTCGCGCGGATACATCGACACGAGAAGCATCAACGGTACCCCGACCATCACCCACATCAATTGCCGGTAAAAGAAATATAAAGACGACAATTGCGTTGTGGACGACGACAGGCGCTGCGCACCCGCAGGCGAGCCCGCGGCAACCGCCAACAACCCTATCGCGATTAACACCATCATCAGTGACAGCAGCACGCGGTCGAGTTCCCAGAACCACACGCCAAGTGGCGAACGGTCGCCGCGGCCAAGCCGGTTCGCGAAGCCGATTTTGCCGGTCTTTGCGGCCAGTACCCAAGGGACCTCTTTACGTTCGCCGTTCATAACGCCTCAACAATCGCCCGAAACGCGTCACCGCGCGCCTCAAAATCTTTGAATTGATCAAACGACGCGCAAGCCGGCGACAGCATGATCACATCGCCTGGTTCTGCTTGGGCAGCGGCGGAACAGACCGCCGTGCCCATCATTTCACTGCGCTCGACCGGCATGTGCGGGGACAGCAGTTCGTTAAACAATGGTCCCGCCTCACCAATGGTATAGGCTTTCACGACATGGCCAAAATTGGGAATGCACTCATCCAGATTATCTGATTTCGGCAGGCCACCGACGATCCAGTGCACGCGTGGATAGGCGGCGAGCGCAGGTGCCGTCGATGCTGCGTTGGTGGCTTTGCTGTCGTTGACGAATAAGACGCCATTGCGTTCGGCAACAACCTCCATCCGGTGCGCAAGACCGCGAAATGTCTCCATTGCCGGACGCCATTGCGCCTCCGTCAGCCCAAGCGATTCCACCAGCGCGATGGCAACGGCAACATTTTGCAGATTATGGGGGCCTTGCAACGAAGGCCAATCCGCCTGCCCCGCGACCAACGCCGGGTCTGCCAGATGGACCAAATCCGCGCCGCGCCGCGCAAGACAATCGCGATACACCTGCTCGGTATCGGCGTCACCTTTGCCGAACACGGAATGCGTCTTGCCGGTCTGCATGTCGAACAGGCGCGCCTTTGACGCGACATAGCCTGCATAACCATCATAGCGATCCAGATGATCGGGCGACAGGTTGATCAGCGCGGCCGCATCGCACGACAGAGAGTGGGTAATGTCGATCTGATAACTGGAAAGCTCCAGCACATATACGCCGCCTGCGGGCAACGGTGCCTGCGACAAAATTGGCAAGCCAATGTTGCCGCCCATACGAACGGGCAACCCAGCGCACTCCAACAGATGGTGGACCAAGGCGGTCGTCGTCGATTTCCCATTGGTGCCGGTAATGCCGACAACATGGTGCGGCGGCAGGCTTGCCCGCGCCATTGCGAATAATTCAATGTCGCCGATTAACGGCAGCCCCTCGGCCTTTGCCTTGTCCGCTATGGGATGGCGGTTGATGGGCACGCCGGGCGACACAACAATCGCGTCATAGCCCGACAGGTCCGCCAGCAACGGATCAGCAACGGTCGCAATATCCGCAATTTTGGCGCGCGCGCCTTCGTCATTATCCCATGCAAGGATGTCAGCCCCGCCCGCAACAAGCGACCGCGCAGCTGCAAGGCCGGAGCGCGCAAGCCCCAGTATCGCAAACTTACGGTCTTTGAAGGCGGGTGTACTAATCATCTGAGCTTGAGCGTTGATAGCCCTGCAAGCGCGAGTACGAAAGCGACAATCCAAAAACGGATAACAACGGTTGGTTCCGACCAGCCAAGCTGTTCAAAATGATGGTGGATCGGCGCCATGCGGAAAATACGCTTTCCGGTGCGTTTGAACCAAAACACCTGAATGATGACCGACAGCGCCTCAATCACGAAAAGTCCGCCGATAATGGCCAGCACGAATTCATGATGCGCGACAACCGCGATCGCGCCCAATGTGCCGCCCAGGGCAAGGCTGCCGGTATCGCCCATGAAGACTGCAGCAGGCGGCGCGTTGAACCACAGGAACGCCAAACCAGCGCCCACAATTGCGCCGCACAACATCGCAAGATCGCCAGCGCCCAAGTAAAAGGGAATGCCCAAATAGTCCGCATATTTGGCGTTACCCACCATGTAGACGATGATCATGAACGCGACTGACGCGATAATCACGGGCATAGTGGCCAAGCCGTCAAGGCCATCGGTTAAGTTCACTGCATTGCCAAAGGAGACAATGACAAACGCGCCAAACGGCACATACCACCAACCCAGATCAACAACAGGGCCATTGACGAAGGGCAAATACAACATGCCGCCCGATTGCGAGACAATCAGCGATACCGCAACGCCCGCAATCGCAAACTCCATAAGCAGCCGGACCCTGCCCGAAACGCCCTTGTGACTGCGCTTTTTGACCTTGTCATAATCATCAAGGAACCCGACGGTACCAAAGCCTACGGTGACCAGCAGACATGCCCAAACATACACATTGGTCAGGTCCATCCACAGCAACATCGAAACGCCGACTGACACCAATATCATCAGGCCGCCCATGGTCGGCGTACCGACCTTGGCGAGGTGGGATTGCGGACCATCGCTGCGAATGGGCTGGCCTTTGCCCTGACGGACACGCAGCATGCTGATGAAGCGCGGGCCGATCATGAGGCCGATAATCAGCGCGGTGGCAACGGCTGCGCCCGAACGGAAACTGAGATAGCGGATAAGGTTTAACAGACCCGGGAAACCAAGATATTCGGCCAATATATACAGCATTAGTTTTTCCCACCCGTCAGCGCGCTGACGATGGAGGAAAGTCCCATACTATTGGAACCTTTGACCAATATCGTGTCTGATGCGCAAAGATAATTTTGCAGAAGGGCCAATGCCTCCTGCGCGGTCGCGCAATGCGCGAAATTGGCTGGCCCCTCAACCCCTGCTTTCAACGCATCGGCGAGAATTTCCATCTCTTGACCGACGAGCAGTGCAAAATCCACCTTTGCGGCGGCCAAGGGGGCGGCGAGTGCGCTGTGATATTCCGCACTTTTTGCTCCAAGTTCTTTCATCGAACCCAAAACGGCAATCCGGCGGCCACCGGATGCTTGTCCCAACTGGCCAATCGTCGCCAGCATCGATGCAGGGTTGGCGTTGTAACTTTCGTCAATGAGATGGCCTGTACCATCGCCAATGCGGATGGTATGGCGCGCGCCGCGCCCGGCAAGGCCGCCCATTTCCGCCATGGCAAGGCCTGCCGAAGCCAAATCCCCGCCTGCTGCGGAAACTGCGGCCAAGACCGCCATGCTGTTGGCAATCCAATGCTCTCCAGGCTGCGACAGCGTGAAGGACAGCATATTCTCCCGCACTTTCGCCGTGATCAGCGTGCCGCCTTCTGCAGGCATATGGTCGACCACGCGGACATCGGCATCCGCGCTAAAGCCAAAGGAAATGAGGTTACCGCTATATTTTTCGGCGGCCGCACGAAGCCGTGGATAATGCGAATTATCGGCGGGCAGGATGGCCGTGCCACCTTCCACTAAGCCTTCAAATATCTCGGCCTTGGCATCTGCAATGCCGCTCTCATCCTTGAAAAATTCGATATGCGCCGGGGCAATGGTGGTGATAATCGCGACGTCAGGACGGACAATCTTGCTGAGCGCCCGCATTTCACCGGCATGGTTCATGCCCATTTCGAAAACGCCGAAATCGCAGTCAGCGGGCATGCGCGCAAGGCTCAGCGGTACGCCGACATGGTTGTTATAGCTTTTGACCGACCGGTGTGCGCGCCCACGTGAATAGCGGTCCAGCGCGGCAAAGAGCGCCTCTTTGGTTCCCGTTTTACCCGCAGAACCCGTGACACCAATAATCTTGGCCTTGGTCCGTGCGCGTGACGCATGGCCGAGCGCCTCAAGCGCCTGCATCGTATCGCTGACCAGAATATGCGGGAAAGGCACCGGCTGCGACACAATCGCGCCGGCTGCACCATTGGCAAATGCTTTTTCGATGAACAGATGCCCGTCCGTTTCCGCACCCTTGAGCGCAAAGAACAAATCCCCCGCCCCGATTTCGCGGGAATCGAACGCAACGCCACGGACATCAAAATGTCCGGCAGCCGTCCCGTCGGTCGCGGCCAGCAATTCTTCAAAAGTCCATAAGGGCGTCATGCTGCACATTCCCGCGCGACTTCGACATCGTCAAACGGCAAAACGCGGCCCATGATGATTTGCCCTTGCTCATGCCCCTTGCCCGCGATCAGGACGATATCATCGGGCTCGGCATGTTCGATGGCAAAGGCAATGGCATAATGCCGGTCGCCAATTTCATGTGCGCCGGGCGCGCCCGCCATGATGTCTGCACGAATAAGCGATGGATCTTCACTGCGTGGATTATCGTCGGTCACAATCACAATGTCGGAATCGGCAACCGCAACCGCGCCCATTTCCGGACGCTTGCCCGTGTCGCGGTCACCGCCAGCGCCAAATACCGTGATCAGCTTGCCCTTTGTATGTGGGCGCAATGCCGCGATAGCGGCGCGAAGGCCGTCGGGCGTGTGCGCATAATCGACATAAACGGGTGCACCGCTTTTGGTGATGACGGCGCGCTCCAGTCGGCCACGGACGGGCTGCAACCGCGCGAGATGCGACAGCAGGCTTTCCACGTCGCCGCCACTCGCCATCACAACGCCAGCGGCGACAAGCGCGTTTGCGGCTTGATAGGCGCCGATCAGCGGCAGCTTCACTTTGTAAACATCGCCCTGAATCCGCAGCTCAAGCGTTTGGCCAAGCTGCGTCGCTTCGCGCGAAAGCAATTGCACACCCTTGCCCTTTTCGCCCACGGTAATCATCCGCAGGTCGCGTTTACGCGCCCGTGCAATGACTTGATCCGACCAGACATCGTCGGCCCAGATGACGGCGCAGCCATTTTCATCGACGACCTCGTCAAACAAACGCATCTTTGCGTCGAAATAGCTTTCCATCGTGCCATGATAATCGAGGTGATCGCGGCTCAAATTCGTGAATGCGGCCACCGAAACCCGAACGCCTTCGCTGCGATATTGGGAAAGGCCGTGGCTCGATGCTTCAAATATCGCGTGGCTTACGCCTTCGCGGGCCAAACCGGACATGTTTGCAAGAAAGGTCACGATGTCGGGCGTTGTCAGACCCGTCGTTGTTTGGTCCGACGCCGTTGTGATACCCAATGTGCCGATCGACGCCGCATTGTGCCCCGCCATGCGCCAAAGCTGACGGGTGAGTTCAGCGGTCGATGTCTTGCCATTTGTGCCCGTGACGGCGGCAATCTGCCCGGGAAAGGGACGGAAACAACTGGCGGCCAATTGCGCAAAGGCGCGGCGCGGCTCCGCATCGGCGATATGCACTGCGCCTGTGACTTTTGCCTCGGGACGCGCGACGATAGCCACCGCTCCCGCGGCAATCGCGGCATCGATGAAATCTTCGCCGTTGAAACTGGCACCTTCAAAGGCACCAAAAACCGTTCCGGGCGCAATCTTCCGATGGTCGATGGCAAAGCCGGTCACTGTTCTGTCGGCAAATGCCGGATCGGCATCGCTTACCAATTGCCCGAGCTTCACTATTGCTCTCCCTTCGCCTTCCACAATAAAGGCATGAGTTCCGATACATCAACATCGCGTTTCATGTCAGGGATAATTCCCATCAACGGGCCGATGCGTGTAATCGTCTTTTGCACCACCGGCGCCGCGGTGTAGCCTGCCGTCCGCTGAAAGCTGGATGCTTCCGTGCCCTGAGGCTCATCCAGCATGACAAGCACAACATAACGCGGGTTATCCATCGGGAAAGCCGCTGCAAAGGTCGAAACAACAAGCGTACGGTTGTAGCCGCCAACGCCCGGTTTTTCGGCCGAGCCTGTCTTGCCGCCCACGCGATAGCCCAAGGCGTCGGCTTTGTTGCCCGTGCCGTCGACGACGATCATCCGCATGAGCTGCCGCATCCGTGCGCTGGTAGCCGCCGAAAAGACGCGCTTGCCGGGAATTTTGGCATCCGATTTCGTCTTGAACATCGTGGCCGGCCGATAAATGCCGCCATTGACCATCGCTGCATATGCGCTGGCCAAATGCATGGGTGTAACCGCGATACCATGTCCAAAACCCACGGTCATATTGGTCAGGCGATCCCATGATTTGGGATAGAGAGGCATGGCCTTTTCTGCCAATTCGATGTCGGGACGCGCATTAAAATGCATAGTACGCAACATCGCATCCATACGGGCAGCACCCAATTGGTCAGAAATTTGTGCGGTTACAATATTCGAACTGTGGATCAACGCCTCGGGCGTGTTCATCCAGCGGTCCGACGGATGCGAATCCCGGATTTTAAACCTGCCGAATTGAAGCGGCTTGGTCGCATCATACCGAACCGAAAGGTCGCGCACGGTGCCTGCATCCAACGCAGCAGCCACGGTAAGCGGTTTGAAGGTGGATCCGAGTTCATATACGCGGTTGGTGACGTTGTTCGTTTGCCGCGAAATGGGATAGCGGCCATCGACAATCGGCTGTCCAAGGTCCGGAATATTTGCGAACGACGGCCGGTTGGGGTTGAACGACGGCAATGTTGCCATGGCGACTACCTCACCCGTCGTGACATCCAATATGACGCCAGCTCCACCTTTGGCGTTCGTTGCGGTCATGCCCGAAGCAAGCTCGCTTTCAAGCGCGGCCTGTACGCGGACATCCAAAGCCAAATTCAGGGGAGCCGAACGCTTCGAAGGGTCGCGCAGATAATCGTTCATGACCCGCTCCATCCCCATCGCACCGCGGCCATCGCGGTTTACGAAACCGAGAACGTGCGCCGCCATGTCATGCTGCGGGTACAGACGCGTTGCCTCACGCGGGAATTCAATGGCAATCTCGCCAAGGTCGTGGACCTGCTTGACTTGCTCGGGCAGCGCGCGCTTGCGCAGATAGCCGGGTTTGTCAGCGGTCAACTTGGCATAAAATTCTGCAGCCGGTGTGTCGGGGAAGATGGCGGCAAGCTGGTTGGCCAATTGTTTGCGGTCGCCCAACAGGTCAGCAGGCTTCACCCAAATGGCGTAGCCATAGATGCTGCGCGCCAACGGAACACCGTTGCGATCAACGATATCGCCGCGTTCGGGCACATATTCCGTGCTGGTTGCGCCATACGCCCGCGAATTTTCAAACAAAGCGAGCGTCGCCAAACGCCCGATGAGCAAGACGACGAACATACCAAAAGCAGCGAGTAAAACCAGCAGCCGCCAAAAACCGTGCGCAGCAAACGGAGGCGTACCGACGCCGCTTTTCCGGGTCGTGGTGCGGGCCGTTTGCGGCGTCATTAACGGCGGCGTTCGTTAGCAGCTTTTGCCGAAATATCGCGCAAAAGGTCGTCCGACAAAAGCTTTTCATCCATCCGCGCCAAACGCTCGGTGCGGCTCTGCTCTACTTTCGGCGCCTCTACTTTCGCCGCAGCACGCTTTACTGGCGTGGCGAAGATTTTAACGTCGTTGGCCGCAACCTTAGTGACGGCAGGCTTAGTGACGGCAACCTTAACGGCAGCGGCCTTTGGAGCGGCTGGCTTTGGTGTTTCAACAACAGCTTCCTTCACTACCGCAGGTTCGGCAACAGCTTGGGGCGTCGGGACAGTGGCAGCAGCCATCATGACGGGCTTGGTTTCAGGAAGATCGCCCGTCAGGCTGGCAAGCGCAGCTTCGCCATTGATAAATTGTTCAGCCGCAGGAGGCTGATAACCGTACAAAAGTTCGTTCCACTCTTCCAATTGCTGCAGGCTGGCGCGCGTGCGGATTTCCGCCTGAAGGAAGCTAATCTCACGCTTCGTGTCCATAATTTCACGGTCAACCGCGACAAGGTCGCTGTGCGTTGCAGCCACGTTCAGCGACAGCGGGTAGAGCAGGATCGCAACCATGAACACCAGCGCAAGCCAGCCTAGGTTTCTAAGTCTTTGCATGGCGAGACTCATGCTGCCAATCCTCCTGTTGCCCATGCGGGTGCGTGTGTGCGGGTTGCGGATCGCAAGGTGGCGGAACGCGACCTTGGATTGCGGGTAAGTTCGGCTTCTGAAGGGCGAATGGCTTTATCCGCCTTTTCGAAAGTAGGCTGCGGTCCGGCGTTGCCGACCATTGGCACATGACGTGAGCCAGCGCTTTCCGCGCCACTGCGGCGACGCAGGAATTGCTTCACGATGCGGTCTTCAAGGCTGTGGAACGTCACAACAGCAAGACGACCGCCGGGCTTGAGCATACGCTCGGCAGCTTCCAATCCGTCGGTCAATTCATCCAGCTCGCGGTTCACATGAATGCGGATCGCCTGAAACGCCCGGGTGGCGGGGTCTTTTGGCGCGCCGGGCTTGTGACCGACGGCTTTACGAACGATGGCCGCGAGCTGCGCGGTGGTTTCGATGGGCCGTGCCGCAACGATCGCACGCGCGATGCGCCGTGAGCGGTGCTCTTCGCCATAACGATAGATGATGTCGGCAATATCGGCTTCGTCGGCTTCGTTGAGGAAGTCAGCGGCGGACATGCCGTCCTGCGCCATGCGCATATCCAGCGGGCCGTCTTTCTGGAAAGAAAAGCCACGCTCTGCGCGGTCGAGCTGCATCGACGACACACCGATGTCGAGAACAACGCCATCGACCGACATTATGTCGTCGGCCATCAGCACGTCGTCCATGATAGAAAAGCAGGCCGGGTAAAGACGCAAAGCGCCCTCACTGCGGCCTGCAAGGTCCGCACCTTCTGATAGTGCATCAGGATCGCGGTCGAACGCGTAAACGCGCGCGCCGCCAGCCAGTATCGCTTGGCTGTATCCGCCTGCACCAAAGGTACCATCCACGATCTCATCGCCAGGGGTGATGGCAAGAGCGTGAATTACTTCATCCAGTAAGACTGGAATATGGGGGGCCGGCGCGCTCATTTGTCGCGCTTGCCTTGGGACAGCCAATAATTGAGCTCGTCCTTGACGGGGTTGAATGCCGCTGGCGCTTCCTTCAGGAAAACGTCAGGGTTCCAAAGCATGAAGTGCGTGGTCGCACCGAAGAAAAATGCCCGGTCGTCAATGCGGCCAAAATGCTTGAGCATTGGCGACAGCACGAAGCGGCCGCTGGCTTCAAAAGCAGTTTCAAAGATGGAAGAGGCAGATACGCCAGCCAGTTCGCGGTCAAAGTCAGTGCCGCGGTTAACGGCGCTTTGCCATTGCGCCTCGATATCTGCGCGCAGCTTGAGGCGTTCGGCGCTGCCAAAACCGATGAGGCAAGGAAGGCTGCTGTGGCGCGAGATGCACACGCTGTTGCTGCCGCTGGATTGCAATACGCTGTCGCGGATCTCGGCGGGTATAGTCGTGCGGCCCTTGGCGTCGACACCCGACACCCCCGAACCTGCATAGACCACCAACGCTGACACCGTCCGAAACACCCCCATGAAAAAGGATGCAGAACGACAATCATGGCAAATCCCTTTGCCATGCGGACGCCGTAACGACCGATATTATCAGTTATCCACCCCTTGGATGACTTTGCATAGCAAGGGATTTCATGGATGAAAAGAGGGATTTTATGGGAAAATTGGGGTGATAAATATTAATATACTGAATTTATTATATAATTTTTTTCATCATATAAAAATAATGTGCGAAATGAACATAAATCCTTGGGCAGGCATGGGTGTAAAGCATAGATTTTTCCCAGATTTCCGGTGCAAAGCCCATGTCTACCCCGAATGTCCCACAAAATCCCCGGATAGGGAATCGCTTTCGTCCAATCGCGCCAGCAATGCTTCCACCCACGCCAAATTGCCGAATTCATCGCCGCCGGTCAGCATGCGCATGCCCCGTCCTTCCCAATAGACCGTATCGAGTAAATCGGCATCGGCGAGGAGCAAAGCGCGTCCTTTGCCAATCTTACAATCCGCCAAAAGGCCGCCCTGCTCTAACGCACATCGCGCCGAACCGCCGCGGTTGATCTTTAGCCATTCCCCCGGAGTCTGCGTACGGATGCTCAGCTTGCCAATCTTGCGGATGGCCATCGGTTCCGCATCGGCAATGGGCAACACAAGCTCAAGGCCCCAATGCGTAAATAAGGGCGAGAGCATTGATGTGAACAACGGCCGGCGCTTGTCGCCCAACGGATAAAGGCTCCCCCATTGCAGCGCAGGGTCGGCAAGGATCAATATTCGCCCGCCCTTGCGGACCCAGCCATCCAGTTGGACAAGTTCGGCGGGACTTAATGCCCGCGGCTGCGCCAACAATAGCATGCGCCGCCCTGCAAGGTCGCGCAGATCATCGAGCGGCTGAACATCATAGCTTTGGCCAAGCCGCGCGAACGCAGGGTGCGGCTGCGCATCTTCGGCAAGATCCGCTTCAACGCCGCCCTCGCTCCATTGCAGCGGCAGCGTGGTCATCACCCCCAAAGTTGGTTTCGGGCCATCCGGTGCAGGCCGGGTAAAGGCGTACGACAGCAGCGACGACAGGAACACCAAAGCAACGGCGAGCAGCAGCAAAAGCGGGCGCCTTTTGCCGCCGAGACGCGCACGCAAGTTCGTCATGTTTGTTACTGCGGTCGGCCGCGCGGCGGTGTGGCGCTCATGGGCTTGGTCTCGCTTTCATCCTTGGCTACGGGGGTCACACCCAGTTCAGCCAGTGGTTCATCCGGCGTTTGTTTCTTCATTTCGGTAATCGGCGTCGCATCCATTGCCCCCGGCGTCTGCGGACTGTCGCTGACACGATCGAGAACCATCGTCGCCAAGGTTACAAACAGGAGCACGACGACCAAGCCAACCACGCCGACCTGAATACGCTGAATTGCGGATTGCTTTTGCTCAACCAACTGCGATCTCCTGTAAACCGTCGAACGCGTTATTGCGCCGCGCTGTCCATTTGCCAAGGCATGGGGTCAAGATTTTTGCTGCGCATCCATTCCGGATTGTAAATCGTCGACAGATAGCGGAAACCCGTGTCGCACAAGATCGTCGCGATGCGCGCATGGGGCCCAAGCTGTTTGCCCAAGGCGACCGCACCGGCAACGTTAATGCCTGAGGACAATCCAAGGCAAAGCCCCTCCTCCGCCAACAAGCGCCGGACCCATATCATTCCCTCTTCGTCCGATATGCGGAACTGGGTATCAATTGGCGCGCCATCGAGATTGGCGGTGATGCGGCCCTGACCAATACCTTCGGCAACCGACGTGCCTTCAGAGCTTAGTTCGCCATTGGCATAATAATTATACAGCGATGCGCCATGCGGGTCGGTCAAGGCGATGGTGACATTTTCGTCCTTCGCCTTCAGGCCCAGCCCGACCCCAGCGATGGTGCCGCCCGTCCCTGCGGCACAGGTAAAGCCATCGACCCGACCGTCCATTTGCGCCCAGATTTCTTCGGCCGTGGTTTCGATATGCGCGCGGCGGTTGGCGATGTTATCAAACTGGTTCGCCCACACCGCATTTTCGGTTTCTTCGGCCAAGCGGCGCGAGGTGTGCACGAAATGCCCGGGGTTGGAATAAGGCGCAGCAGGAACAAGCACGAGCTCGGCACCAAGCGCGCGCAACGTGTCTTTTTTCTCCTGGCTTTGCGTTTCGGGCATGACGATGATCGTCTTATACCCCAGCGCATTGGCCACGAGCGCAAGGCCTATCCCGGTATTACCCGCCGTCCCTTCCACAATCGTGCCGCCGGGCTGCAACAGCCCCTGCCGTTCAGCATCGCGCACAATGTACAAAGCAGCGCGATCTTTTACCGACGCGCCGGGATTGGCAAATTCGCACTTGCCGAAGATGTCGCAACCGGCGGCCTCGCTTGGGCCTTTCAAGCGGACCAGCGGTGTGTTGCCAATTAAATCCAATGTCGAAGTAAGCATGTTCATAGCGGAGATAGTTAGTCGCGTTGTTGGCCGTCCGCAACCCGGTGTCGCGCAATGGGCAGTCTTCGGCGTGTCACGAAGAACCCATGATGTCGCGCGCGCCGCCGAATGGGAATTAGGTATTGATATATTATATCATATTGTGTAAGCAACCCCCCACAGTCGCCAAATGCATGACAGGATCAAACTAATCCCATGAAAATCGTCCGCTTTCACGTTTTCGCCGCCAGCATGACAGCATTGTCGGTTGCGCTGTCTGTACCTGCTTATGCGCAACAGACCGGCAGCACCGGCGCTTCAGCAGCCGCACCGCAAACAGATGATTTTCACGGCACTGAAGAAATCGTTGTCACCGCGCCTTATGTCGAGCGGCTCGATATTCTGTCCGGAACCTCGGCGGTGACAGGCGACGTTCTGGCCGAGAAAACCCGTGCGCAATTGGGTGACATTCTGTCCAGCCTGCCCGGCGTATCGGCGACCAGCTTTTCACCCGGCGCATCGCGGCCTGTCTTGCGCGGGTATCAGGGCAACCGCGTCGCGGTGCTCACCGACGGCATTGGCAATATTGATGCGTCCAACACCTCTGCCGACCATGCGGTCACCATCGATACCCTGACCGTTGAGCGCATCGAAGTGCTTCGGGGTCCAGCGGTCCTGCTATTTGGCGGCCAAGCCGTGGGCGGCGCCGTTAACGCGCTCGACAAGCGCATTCCGCGTGCGATCCCTGATGAGGCCGTCCATGTCGATGCGCTTGCGGGCTATGGCAGCGCGGCGCATGATTGGTCCGGCGGGGCTTCGGTTGATGTGCCGTTGACGGAACGTGTCGTCGTCCATCTGGATGGCAGCTATCGCAACAGCGACGATCTGCGCACCGGTGGCTATATCCTTGCGCCTAGCTTGCGCGCCGAGGTGCTGGATTTCGCAGCGGAAGAAACCAGCGAAGGCAATTTGGACGAGGCCGCCGAAGCACGCGAACTGGCGGACCAAAGCGGCCGCATTCCCAACAGCGCGGTGAAAAGCTGGACCGCAGCGGGCGGCATCGCCTTCATCGACGATGGCGGCAATATGGGCCTGTCCTACAGCATTTATGACACCAATTACGGCATCCCTGCCCGCCCCGGCAGTGGGCATGCACATGGCGATGGCGGCGAAGAGGAAGCGCCGGTGACCATTGGCATGCGGCAATATCGTTTCGATGTCCGCGGCGAATTGGATTTGGGCGATGGCGTGTTTGAAAAGCTGCGCCTGCGGGCGGGCTATGCCAATTACAGCCACACCGAATTTGAAGGTGACGAGATTGGCACCATTTTCAACAGCAAGGGATTTGAGGGCCGCGTTGAATTTATCCAGAATGACCGTGGTGGCTGGCGCGGCGCAAGCGGCGCGCAATATCAATCCCGCAATCTGGACGCGATTGGTGCAGAAGCGTTCGTCCCGCCAAACAAGAGCCGGCAATTTGGATTGTTCACGCTGCAGGAATTCACCACCGGCAATCTCGACGCCGAAGTCGCGCTGCGTTTTGACACCGCCGAACTGCGCGCGGACATATTGGGTATCAGCCGCTCGTTCAACAATGTCTCCGGCGCGTTTGGCGTTGGGTACCATATCGGCGATTTGAAGATCGGCGCCAACCTGTCACGCACCGGCCGCGCGCCAGCGGTCGAGGAGTTGTTCTCCAACGGACCGCATATCGCAACGCAAGCATTTGAGGTCGGCGACCCGTTGCTGAAGAGCGAACGCGCGTGGAATGGCGAGCTGTATGCGCGTTATGATACCGCGAACACCGCATTCAACCTGACGCTGTACACCAACCGGTTCGACAATTTCATTTACGAAGCAGAAACAGGCGCCGTTGAAGACGATTTGCCCGTGTTCCAATATTTCCAGAATGATGCCAAGGTTTGGGGCGTCGAGTTTCAGGGATCGCAAAACGTCGCACGCTTTGGCGATGTGGACCTGAAAGTCGATGCCGTTGCCGATTATACGCGGGCCAAAATTTCGGGCGGTGCAGGCAATGTCCCGCGCATCCCGCCCTTGCGTGTGTTGGGCGGCGTGGAGCTTAACGGCACCCGTCTTGACCTGCGCGGTGAAGTCGAATGGAGCGATGCCCAAACAAAAACAGCGCCGTTCGAAACCGCGACTAATGGTTTCACTTTGGTCAATGCGACCGCGACATGGCGTCCCTTTGACAGTGATCGCAACATTGCGCTGATTGCGTCTGCGAACAATATTTTCGATGTTGTCGCCCGCCGGTCGGCATCTTTCACGAAAGATTTTGTTCCTTTGTCCGGTCGCGATTTCCGCCTGTCCGCGCGCATCAGCTTTTAACGCCAAGCGCGCGACCGCGTTACCGGATAAAGCGATAATCTTTCCAACATCGGCAAGATTATTTCCTACAAAAACTGAACGCGGCCCTGCTGCGTGCAAAAGGGGGACGGCCGGCGCGGAAGCGCTGGTGCGTGCTTCCGGCTGATGGTGTTGGTTGATTAAGGCCCGCTTGTTCCATCAGGCTATTGCCCCCGGGCCGCCTTTATTGGCTGGCATGCTGTCCATCGGGGGTAAGGTTCGTAAACCCCCAAAGGCTGTCCGCACGGACAGGACGGTTTCCCGCCACATCCAACCATGTTTGCGCTGTTCAGAGCTTGATGCAACAGGCCCTTTTTCAGGCTGAAGCACGCACCCTATCGCGCCGACCGTGCCAACGGGCTGCCCCGCCAGCGTTCCCATCATCCCGACCAGCGTTCTAGACCGCCGCCTGCATGACGCGACTCGAATAACCCATATGGTTATTTGTAGGAAAGTGGTTTTTTGCACACCCCCCAACCCCCTGCCGTCATGCTGAACTTGTTTCAGTATGACGAGCAAACGCCGCCTGTTATCCTGAAACAACCCATCGTCATGCTGAACTTGTTTCAGCATCTTACTTTTTCAACGTCGACAATTAAGACCCTGAAACAAGTTCAGGGTGACGGTGGGTGTGGACGATCACGAGGGAGGATGGGGACGAAGGGTGTGGGCGATGACGGCTCGGAAGGAGGATGCTGTTGTTCGGCAAAGACCGGATAAAACCTACGTCACAACCTCTTCAGCCGCTTCGGCCTTGGCGCGGCGGCGGCGGGTGAACCAGATGGCGACCAGCGCCATTTCAAACAAGATACACAGCGGAATGGCGAGCAGCAGTTGCGAGACAACATCCGGCGGCGTCAGGACGGCAGCGATGGCAAATGCGCCGACAATCGCATAACGGCGCGCACCGCGCAGCTGTTCCAGCGTGACGATCCCTGCGCGTTCCAACAGCATCAACAGCACGGGCAACAGAAACGAAATGCCAAAGCCAAAAATGAATTTCATCACAAAGTTGAGATAATTGTCGACGCCCGGCAGTGCTTGTTGTTCCACGCCGCCGACATTTCCGCCGAAGCCCAACAAATATTCAAGCGCCACGGGTATCGCCATATAATAAGCCATCGATGCGCCAAGGATAAACAGCACCGGCGTTGCCAGCAGAAATGGCAGAAACGCGCGCTTTTCCTTGTTATACAATCCCGGCGCGACAAATCGCCACAGTTGCGTTGCAAAAACGGGGAATGAGAAAAAGCCGGCGGCGAAAAACGCGACCTTTATCTCGACGAAAAATGCCTCAAAGATTGCGGTGTAGATCAGCGTCTTTTGACCGGACTCGAGCAATGGCTGCACCAGAAATCCGAAAATGGGCCGCGCGAAATACAGGCTGATGCCAAAGGCGATGGCGAGCGCCAGAAAGCTCCAGAGCAGACGGCTGCGCAGCTCAATCAAATGATCGAGCAACGGCATTTTGCTGTCATCAATTTCGTTCATGCTTTGGCTGCCGCTTCTGTAGAGGGCGGATCCATCGGCAATTCGGGCTGAGCGCCAGTTGCGGCAGCAGGCGCATCGGCGGGGGCAGCGGCATCATCGCCAAGGACGTCCGCGCGCGGATCGGCGGGGTGTTCGCGCATGATGCGCTCGTTTTCCGCTTTCCACTTTTTCTCTAATTCTTCGATTTCGGACTGACGCACCATTTCGTCAAAGCCCGAACGGAAATGCGCCGCGACACCGCGTGCCTTGCCCACCCATTTGCCAACAACGCGCAACGCCTTTGGCAAATCCTTTGGCCCAATGACCAGCAACGCCACAAGGACGACAAGCAACAGTTCGGAAGACGCGATGTCAAACATTCAATTGGCCAATCCGGCGGGCGGACATGACACCACCCCCAAGGAACGGCGACATGTCATCACGATTGTTACTGCCCCAAGATTATTGGGTTTTATCGGTCTGCTTTTCGGCGTCGACAACGGTCGTGGAGCCGATTTGTGGCGGAGCCTTTGACGCGTCATCGTCTTCGCTCATGCCTTTTTTGAAGCTCTTAATGCCCTTGGCAACGTCACCCATCATGTCGGAAAAACGGCCCTTGCCGAACAAGAGCAAAACCAGAATGCCGACAATCAACCAATGCCAGATACTAAAACCGCCCATTTCAAACTCCTACCGGGGTTCGCCCCGAAAATTGCGACCGTGGTCGCGCAGCTATCTTACCCTATCTAGGCGTTGTTTTTGTCAATTTCCAGTTCGCTGTCACTTTCTTCGCCCGCAAAATGCATATCGCCCATTGCGGTGTCGATCGGATCGAGCAGTCCAGCGGCTTTCAAATCGTCAATGCCCGGCAAATCCTTGCGACTGGCAAGGCCGAAATGCGTCAGAAATCCGGCGGTTGTCGCGTAAATCAATGGGCGGCCGGGCACATCGCGCCGCCCTGCTGGCCGCACCCAGCCCGCCTCCATCAACACATCCAGCGTGCCCTTCGAAATCTGCACGCCGCGAATGGCCTCAATCTCCGCACGGCTCACAGGTTCGTGATAGGCGACGATCGCCAGCGTTTCGACCGCCGCACGGCTGAGCTTGCGGCTTTCTTCGCGTTCGCGGCGTAAAACATAGGCAAGATCGGCCGCCGTCTGGAAATGCCACGACTTGCCACGCCGGACCAGTTCGATCCCGCGCCCGGCATAATGCGCCTCAAGCTGCGCCAGCGCATCGGCGATATCGACCTCGTCACCGACATATCCGCGGATCTGTTCAACGGTCATCGGCTGGTCACTGGCGAACAAAGTCGCCTCGACCGCGCGAACATGGGGATCGCTTTCTATCGTCATGCCTTCACCCTTAACAACAATGGCGCAAATGTCGCCTCTTGCTGCAAATCAACAGCGCCGCGTTTCGCCAGTTCCAGCGCCGCCACGAAACTCGATGCCAGCGCGGATTTGCGCAGCGCAGGCTCGGCATGGATGGGCAGAAACGCCTCAATAGACGTCCAATCGACCGCGCGGCCAATCATCGCGGATACGCGCTCCAGCGCTTCTTCCAATGTCATGACTTGGCGTTTTTTCACGACATGCATCACCGGCTGCGTCCGCGCCTTTACCTGGCCATATGCCGTAATCAGTTCGAAATAATCGCATTCCCAAGCCCGCGCCTTGACCACGCGCAAGCCTTCGGGATTGCCGCGCAAAAAGATATCGCGCCCCACCCGGTCCCGCGCCATCAACCGCGCGCCGCTTTCGCGCATGGCATTCAACCGCTCAAGCCGCAGTTGCAGGCGCAGCGCAAGCTCCTCTGGCGACGGGTCAATCGTCGGGTCCTTGGGAAGCAGCAGTGCGGATTTGAGATAGGCCAGCCACGCCGCCATCACCAGATAATCCGCCGCAAGCTCCAGCTTCAGCGCGCGTGCCTCATCAATGAACACCAGATATTGTTCGACCAAGGCGAGGATCGACAGTTGCCGCAAATCGACCTTTTGATTGCGGGCAAGTGCCAGCAAGAGGTCAAGCGGACCTTCCCATCCATCAATGTCGATGGTCAGGACATTGGGTTCGGGAACGCTCTCGGTGCGGAGCGCATCTTGCTCTTCGTCAAAGAGCAATTGCCCCGTCATGCCGCGCCCGTTGTTCCACCGGTCAGCTTGGTACTTGTGTCCGCAAGCGCGAGCAGCTGATCCCGCTTGTCCAGCAAATAGGCCAGTCGGTCGGCATCAAATGCGGGGACAGGCAAGGCCATCGCGCGGTCAAGCCGCGCCCGCGCCGCTTCCGTGATTTCGGGCAACATGTCGGCAATCGCACGCATTTCGTCCAACCGGCCCCAGCAGTTGAGCGCGATGTCGCATCCCGCCTCAACACAGCGCAGCGCGCGTGTCGCCACGTCCCCCTGAAGCGCGTTCATATCGAGATCGTCGCTCATCAACAGGCCGTCAAAGCCGATATTTGCACGGATGATATCATTCAGCACATAAGGCGACATCGTCGCCGTATGCTGATAGTCCCACACATCATAGACCACATGCCCGGTCATGCCCATCGCGGCACTGTTAAGCGCGCGAAATGGCGCGAGGTCTTGTTCCAGTTCAGCCGCGCTGGCGGTGACATGCGGCAGGTCGTGATGGGTATCGACGCTGGCGCGGCCCTGCCCCGGCATATGTTTGACAACACCAATCACGCCGCCCTTGGCAAGGCCGTCGAGGATCGCGCGGCCAAGCGCGGCAACACGCATCGGGTCACTACCCAGCGCGCGGTCACCGATGGCCGAATGCGTTTCGGGCACGCGGACATCGAGCACGGGCAAGCAATCGACGTTGATGCCAACTTCGTTGAGCGACAGCGCAATGGCTTCGGCATTGCAGCGCGCGGCTTCAATCGCGGTCATGGGTGCCAAATCGTACAGCGCATCAAAGGCGCCGCCAGCCGGAAAGTCAGGCCAGACGGGCGGACGCATACGCGCGACGCGGCCGCCTTCCTGATCAATCAGGACAGGCACATCATCGCGGCCATGCAAGGTTCGCAGGCTGTCGGTCAGCGCGCGCACCTGATCGCGGTCCTGTATATTGCGTTTGAACAGGATGTAGCCCGCCGGTTCGACATCACGAAACAGGCGTTTTTCATCATCAGTCAGGGTCAGGCCCGAAAGGCCAAATATCACGGGCTTCATGGCGCGCAAGCTAGGGCCGCCGTGCCCCCAAGGCAAGCATGGAGCAGCGGCGCTTTGGCCCAAAGCTGTGTATAATTAACGAATTGCCCCAAGGAAATCGAGCTTGCCCACTGGCACGCCCTTCATCCGCAGCAGCGCATAGGCCATGCTGAGGTGGAAGAAGAAATTGGGAATGGCAAAGCCGTGGACATAGACACTGCCGGTGAACGGTATGTCACCGCTTGGCGTGGTGAGCACGACTTTCGCGTCTTCGCGGCCTTCAAAACCATCGGGCGATGCGGCTTCCAGAAACGCAATCGCCTTGGCCACGCGGCCCTGCACATCGGCGTAGCTGACTTCATCATCAGCCCATGGCGTATTTGCCACTTGGCCGACACGGACCGCGACAAACTTTGCGGTATCGGTCACCATTTGGACCTGCCGCGTGAGCGGCGCCATGTCGTCGATCAAGCGCGCGTCAAGCAAGTCGGACAGGGGCATGCCTTGCTCCGCCGCAAAAGCGCTGCCCTTTTCGAGCATGTTCGACAGGTTTTTCAGGCCGCGGATGAAAGCGGGAATGGCGACGTCATATAATGCAGGCATGTTCTTCTCCTTGAAGCGTGCGGGCGGCATAAGTTGCAAATGGAAACTTTACAACCGCAACGCCGCTACCGAACGATCAGGCAGTTTTCGCCAGCTACCTTCAACTTTGCACATAATTGCTGCGCTTCGGACGAATTCGCGGTCACGGCCTGAAGCCGGAAAACCTTTCGGCCACCTTCGACATTGGTTTCCGCGATTTTGCGGTTCATTCCGGCCAAAAAGCCAAAACGTTTGTTCAAAGCAGCCCAAGCCGCGTCGGCCTTGGCAGAATCACCGAACGCGCCAAGTTGCACCATGACTGTGCTGGCCGGTGCTGCTGCAGACGGTGCTGGCGCCGCCACTGGAGCAGATGCCAAGGCAGCAGGCGGTGCGGCGGCCGCGACTTTCGCGGCGGGAACTAATGTCGCGCCGGTTTTGGTGCCTTCGCTCGCGGCGAAAGCCGAATCGCCCTCACCTTCAAATCTTTTGCCACCGGCGTCCTGAGGCTTGACCTTATAGGCGCCTGCGGGTGCGGCAATCAGTTGGCCATTGCCATTCGCGCCGCCGATCTGGTTACGCTGCAACCAATAGATCGCGCCAATAATCGCTGCGAGCAAGACAAGCCCGGCAAGAAACATAAAAGCGAGCTTAAACGGGGATGCAGTATCATCATATGCGGAACCGTCAGCGGTTTCCAACCAGGGCAGACGATCAGGATCGTCCAAATTCAGTCCATATTTGTTGGTGTTGTTCATGCCGGTTTCCCAATTGCTACATATTGTAAGCGGCCTCGACGCCCATCAGGCGCAAACCATTGCGCAGAACTTGCCCGATATTGGTCGCCATGAAAAGCCTTGCGCCCGTCAGCGCCGGGTCCTGCGCCAATATGAAGCGCTTGTCCGGCTGGTCATTGCCAAGGTTCCAATACGCATGGAATGCTGCCGCCAAGTCATTGAGGTAAAAGGCAATACGGTGCGGCTCGCCCGATTTGGCGGACGCTTCGACAATGCGCGGGAAGTTTGCGGCTTCGCGAATAAGGCCGATTTCGGCGTCGCCCAACAAGGCCAGTTCCGACCCGTCGACGCCCAAGCCCTCGCCCTCTGCCTTGCGCAGTGTCGAGGCGATACGCGCATGGGCATATTGCACATAGAATACCGGATTGTCCTTCGACGCTTCGACCACCTTGGCAAAGTCAAAGTCCATCTGCGCATCGGATTTGCGCGTCAGCATCGTGAAGCGGACAACATCCTTGCCGACTTCTTCAATCACATCGGCGAGCGTGACAAAGCTGCCCGACCGCTTGGACATTTTAACGGGCTGACCACCGCGCAGCAAGCGGACCATTTGCACAAGCTTGATATCGAAATCGACTTTGCCATCGGTCAGCGCGTTAACCGCCGCCTTGATGCGCTTGACGGTGCCTGCATGATCCGCGCCCCAGATGTCGATCATGGCGTCAACGCCCTGACTTTTCTGGAAATGATAGGCAAGATCAGCGCCGAAATAGGTCCAGCTGCCGTTGGATTTCTTGATTGGCCGGTCTTGGTCATCGCCAAATTGCGTCGACCGGAACAAGGGAAGCGTTACCGGCTCCCAATCTTCGATGTCCTTGCCCTTTGGTTTTTCCAATTCGCCGTCATAGACAAGACCACGCGCGCGCAATTCGCGCTCCGCAATGTCCGCCTTGCCCGCTTCATGCAGCTCGGCTTCGGATGAAAACAGGTCGTGATGGATGCCAAGCAACGCAAGGTCGGCCTTGATCATCTCCATCATCTCGGCAACCGCAGCCTTGCGGAACAGCGCAAGCCATTCTGCCTCTGGCTGGGCGACATATTGGTCGCCGAAACGCTCGGCCAGCCGCTGACCGACCGGAATCAGATAATCGCCGGGGTAAAGCCCTTCGGCGATTTCAATGGTCTCGCCCAATGCCTCGCGATAGCGCAAATGCGCGGACCGCGCCAAAACATCGACCTGCCCACCGGCATCGTTGATATAATATTCGCGCACGACACGGTAGCCGGCGAACTCCATCAATGCGGCAAGCGCATCGCCCACCACAGCGCCGCGGCAATGCCCCATATGCATGGGCCCGGTCGGATTGGCGGAGACATATTCGATATTCACCGATTTGCCGTCACCACGGTGTGACCGCCCATAATCATCGCCAGCCTGCGCAATCGCGCGTAGTTCATCGAGCCATGCCGATGCGTCCAGCCGCAGGTTCAAAAAGCCCGGTCCGGCGATTTCGACCGCCGTGACGCCAGCCACCTTTGCCAGCTCCGCCGACAAGGCTTCGGCCAATTGGCGCGGATTAAGGCCTGCGGGTTTTGCGAGCACCATCGCGGCGTTGGTCGATATGTCGCCATGCGATGGATCGCGCGGCGGTTCGACCGTCACATTGCCACGATCAATGCCCGATGGCAGCGTGTTGCTGGCAACAAGTGCGTCCAACGCATGATCGACATGCGCTGCATATTGTTCAAAAAGGGTCATCTTCGTGCCTTGAAAAAAGCGCGTATCAACGCGTTACATTATACCGCAGCTGATCTTCGGTCAGCTGGAAACCGATAAGCATTTCAAAGCTTGATCGGACGACCGCCGCGCGCACTTCAGGGGCCGCCATGGGGTCAAGCGCGGCGTCGGGATCGCCCGGCTTGCGCTTCTTGGTAATTTTTTGAACGATTTCGGCCGGCAGGCTGGCCGATGCCTTGTCGATATAGCTTGCGGCTTGCGCGCTGGCGGATGCCCGTTGCTGGCCATCGGCAAATTGCAAAGTCACTTGACCGACGCGCTTGGCAACAACGGCGCTTCCGCCCTGCACCACGGTGGTGAAATAGGGCAAGATCACTGTCCGGCTGCCTTGCGTATCGCTGCGCCGCGCCTGAACATCAAAACTGGCTTGTGAAAAAATCTTCTCGCCGCTTTCGCTGCACGTCGGGCGGATATTGGTGATCGATGCGACAACGTCAATTGCGCTCGCGTCCTGACTTTCGGACGGGTTGAACAAAGTTATGTCGCCCGTGCCATCCGGAACAGCCACCGCAGGGCAACCCGAGCGTGTGACGTTCACACCTACACCGGCACCGATATCAAGGTCGCCCTCGCGCGAACAACCGGCCAAGGTTGCTGCGACAATGCCGAAGGTCAGGACTTTGGCGGCAAATTTCATATAGGCTATCCTTGGCATTACAGTGCATGGGTTGCGGGTACGTCGCTGGCATTGGTCCTTATCCGCCCATCGCCTGACGTGCAACAGGGGAAAGGTCTTGGCGGATGCGGCCTGTTTAACTAAAGGACATTGCCGATGACTGAACAAACGATCTCCAAGAAACCCCTCACGCTGCTTCTGGCGGCACCACGCGGTTTTTGCGCTGGCGTGGACCGCGCCATTAAGATTGTAGAGCTTGCGCTCGAACAACATGGCGCGCCGGTATATGTGCGCCATGAAATTGTGCACAACCGCTTTGTCGTCGACAGTTTGAAGGCCAAGGGCGCGATATTTGTCGAGGAACTGGATGAAGTGCCTGATGGCGGGCATGTCGTATTTTCGGCGCATGGCGTCCCCAAATCGGTACCCGCCAATGCGCAGCAACGCGGCCTTGCTTATTTTGATGCCACCTGCCCTTTGGTGTCCAAAGTGCATAAGCAGGCCGAACGACAGATGGAAGCCGGCCGTCACATCATTTTCGTTGGCCATGCCGGCCATCCCGAAGTCATTGGCACATTCGGCCAAGTCCCCGCAGGCGCGATGACATTGGTCGAAACCGATGAGGACGCGCGCAATATTCAGCCTCCTGATCCCGACAATCTCGCTTTCCTGACGCAGACAACTTTGTCGGTCGACGATACCTTCGAAATCACATCCATTCTTGAAGCACGCTTCCCGAACATTGTCGGGCCGAAGGGTGAGGATATTTGTTACGCAACATCGAACCGGCAAGAGGCGGTGAAGGCGATTGCAGGGAAATGTGACCTCGTCCTCGTCATCGGCGCACCCAACAGTTCGAACTCGTTGCGCTTGGTCGAAGTCGCGGCGCGTTCGGGTGCGAAAGCGCATCTTGTGCAGCGCGCCGACGATATCAGCATGAATTGGTTCGACGGCGTGAACACGCTTGGCCTGACTGCAGGAGCGTCTGCCCCTGAAATATTGGTCCGCGAAATCATCGATGCGCTTGCCGCGCATTTTGACATCGATGAACAGCAAGTCACAACCGCCGAAGAAAGCATCACCTTCAAATTGCCACGCGAACTGGCCGGCGCGGCGGCTTGATTTGGCCGTTTATACGCAATTAGGGCCTGAACAGGTCGGTGCCTTTCTGGCACTTTATGATGTCGGTGAACTGGTGTCGCTCAAGGGCATTGCCGAAGGCGTTGAGAACAGCAATTTCTTCGTCGAAACGACGCAAAGCAGGTTCATCCTGACCATTTACGAAAACCGCGTAGACCCAAAGGATCTGCCGTTTTTCTATGCCCTGCTGAAACATTTGCACGAAGCGGGCTGCAAGGTTCCGCGTTTCATGTCGGACCGCAACGGCAATTGGTTGCAGACCATCGCTGGAAAGCCTGCCTGCCTGATCGAGTTTCTCAATGGCGTATCGGTCACCGAACCATCGGCGGCACAGGCGCACTCCACCGGCGCGGCGCTTGGGCAAATGCACAATGCCCTGGCGGACTTCACGCTGTCGCGGCCCAACAGCCTTGGCATCGCTGCATTCCGGCCGCTCGCCATGCGCTGCACCGCGCAAGGTCTGGACGACATTTCCGAAGGCTTGGCTGCACGGATATTATCGGAATGCGATTATCTTGAGGCGCATTGGCCGACCAATCTTCCTGTGGCGGCCATCCATGCGGACCTGTTTCCGGACAATGTCCTGATGCTGGGTGACAATGTCACGGGCCTGATTGATTTCTATTTCGCCTGCTCCGAAATCCGCGCTTATGACCTTGCGGTCACGCACAGCGCATGGTGCTTTTCGGGCGACGGCAAAGTCTTTGATGCGCAGGTGAGCGCGGCCATGTTGGCGGGCTACACCCAAGCTGTGCCGATGGATGCCGCAACGCGGAACGCATTGCCGATATTGCTGCGCGGTGCGTGTTTGCGGTTCACATTAACGCGTTGTTATGACTGGATTAATACGCCCGCCGATGCGCTGGTCACGCGCAAAGATCCCTTGGCGTTCCTGCGGCGGTTGGATTTTTACAGCGACCCAAATCAGGTTGAAGCTTTATTGGCCCAATTGCCATGAAACAAATTGAAATCTTCACCGACGGCGCGTGCAAGGGCAATCCCGGGCCGGGCGGCTGGGGTGCGATCATCCGTTATGGCAAGCATGAAAAAGAAATTGCGGGTGGCGATCCGGACACCACCAACAACCGCATGGAAATGAGCGCGGTCATTCAGGCGCTGAACGCCCTTGTCGAACCGTGCAGCGTCAAACTGCACACCGACAGCAAATATGTCATCGACGGCATCACCAAATGGATCTTTGGCTGGCAACGCAATGGCTGGAAAAACGCGTCGAAACAGCCGGTGCGCAATGCCGACCTATGGCGTCAGATGGTCGCAGCGATGGCACCGCATCAGGTGGAATGGATTTGGGTCAAAGGGCATAATGGCCACCCCGAAAATGAGCGCGCAGACCGGCTGGCCAGCGATGCGGCCGACGCTGCCAGTAACAAATTTGCGATAAGCTAGTTAAAACGCCCTGGCGCATATAGCGCCGCATGGACGCGGTCGGGCGCTATTATGGCATCGTTCAGCAACGATCCCGCCAGCTGCGCCGCGGCAGGTGCCGTTTGAATGCCAAAGCCGCCCTGCCCTGCAAACCAAAAGAACGCATCATGCGCCGCATCGCGGCCAATGACGGGCAGCCGATCGGGCGCAAAGCTGCGCAAGCCGGCCCATTTACGTTCAACGCGGTGGATGTCCCAATCGACAACCTGCTGCAGCCGATCAATGGCCAGCGCGATATCATATTCTTCGGGCGCGGCATCGCATGCCGGTGTTGCGGTCTCGTCATGCGGGCTTAGCCACAAACATCCGCCCGCACCGGGCTTGAAATAGAAACTGCCATCAAGACCAATAACAAGTGGCAGGGCCGCAGGCACATCCGGTGCAACCGCCAATTGCGCAATGGTGCGCCGATAGGGTTGAATGCCCAAGGGTGCAACGCCCGCCATCTGCGCCACATGATCGGCCCATGCCCCTGCGGCGTTGACGATGATATCGGCGGTACAGTTCAGGCTGCCCGCTTGAATATGCCACATGCTGTTGCGCCACACGGCACGTTCCAGCCGGCTGTTGCAATGCGGCTGTACGCCCTGCTTGCGCGCTTGGCGCAGATAGGCGGCGTGGAGCGCGGCGACATCAATATCCGCACAGGCCGCCTCCCATAGCCCCGTCGTCCATCCACTGCGCAGACCGGGCACATGTCGTTCCAAATCCTTACGGTCGCTGCGTTCAATATGCACGCCGCTTGAGGCGAACTCTGCCAGCATGTCGTCGGCCAAAGGTTGCTGCTCTGCCGTGCCGATGTGCAGCCCGCCGCGCGGGGACATCAATGGGCCATCATGGAAATCTTTGGGTGGGTTCGCCAAAAAAGGGCCGGACGCCGTTGTCAGCGGTTGAACGTCCGGGCCACCATAGCATTCCACCCAGAACGCGGCTGACCGGCCGGTGGAATGATATCCCGGATGCGCCTCTGCCTCAATCAGGACAACCGACTGATATGCAGACAGATGCGCGGCCAGACTTGCCCCGGCGATTCCCGCACCGATTATGGCAATGCTAAAATCGCTCATGGCCGGGGTGCGTGCTGGTCCAGAAAGGCATCGATGCGTTTCAGGCACTGGTCGCGCACGCCGTCTGCTTCGCGCAGCAGCTCATGGGCGGCCTCTTTGCCGAAAATCAGCGTTTTGGCATGTGGCAGCCTTTTGCTGTCTGCGATCACCCGCTTTGTGCTGACCAATTGATCCGCCGTCGTCGCGAGCAGCAAGATGGGCGTTTGCACCGCCTCCAGCGCGCCGGGGCGTTCCAGCAAGCGGATAGAAGCCATGGCGCGTTCCACCCAGTGCCAGCTTGGCGGCCCAAGCTTCACCTCAGGACGCAGCGCCCACCACGCAATCTCGTCTTCATAGCGGTCGTCGTCATGGGTCAGCATTTTGCCGCGCATGCTCATCGGCGATAATGGCTTTTCACTGACTTTCCATGCGGCTTGTTTGCCCTTGCCCAATGCCACAATCAATTTGGCAACGGCGTGGTTGAGCGCAAGCGGCAGGCCGCCGGTTTGAATGCCCAGCATCGGCGCGCTCAGCGCCACCGCGTCGGGATCCATCGCCTTTTCGACCAGAGCGCGCATCGCCAATTGCCCGCCCATGCTGTGCGCGATGACAACATGCGGCGCTGGCGTTTCGCGTTTCCATGCGTCCCAAAATGTGCGCAAATCGGCAATCCAAGTCGCGAAATCGTCAATATGGCCGACTTGCGGATCATCCAGCAACCGGCCCGAAGCACCCTGCCCGCGCCAGTCGATGGCGGTCACATGCCATCCGGCATCGGCATAACAAGCCAATGTTTCCAGATATTTTTCATAATGATCGCCGCGACCGGGCAAGAATAACAAGGATCCACGCGGCGGGGTCGACGCCTGCCAATCGATACGCCGGATCGGCCAACCATCGGCGGCGTGCCACATTGTCTCTGCGGCATCAGCCGGAATTGCGCGGCGGTTCATCGGTGTTTTTGCTGTGTGCATGGTTACTCTTTGGTAATCTTTCATGGTTAATGCTGCGCAGATGACCAGTAAAACTCTCGCTTACGCAACCCTTGGCGGCTTGGCAATTGCGCTATTGATATCGATCTACACCGACATCAGATACCGCCTTATTTTTAATAAGATAACCATCGCGATCGCGATTGGCGCACCATTATTTTGGCTGGCCAGTGGTGGGTTTACGCTCACTGACATTAGCCTGCACCTGCTCACCGCAGCGATTACGTTCTTTGTCTTTGCCATTGCATTCCATTTGGGCGCGATGGGTGGCGGCGATGTGAAGCTTTTTGCGGCGTTGGCATTGTGGTTCCACTGGGTCGAGGTCATCCGCCTCATCTTATACGCCTCCATCATCGGCGCGGCGGTCACCATAATTTTTCTTGCGATCCACACATGGAAACGCCGTGAGGGCCGCGCGCGGATTCCCTACGGTGTGGCGATAGCGCTGTCCGGGCTTTGGATCATCGGTGAACGGATTTTTAACCATTTTACATGAAATAGCATGGTTCGATCAGGGGACCTTTCAGGGGACAATAGGTAATGGATAGGAAAAAAGTCATATTGCTGGTGGCTGCGCTTTTAATCGCGGCAGTGACCGCCCTTATGGCACGCAGCATGTTCAACGGTGCATCTGCTCCCGAATCTACAGCGGCCGCCGCGCCGGCCCCCGTGCCAGCCGGACCCAAAGTCCTCGTCGCGACCAAGGCGTTGCCCGTTGGCACGATCATCACCGCCGACAGCGTGCGCTATCAACCATGGCCGAAAGAATTGATCGAAGCCGCCTATTTCAAAGAAGGGGACGGTGGAGCATCGATTGAGAGGCTTGTGGGCACGGTGGTTCGCAATACCGTGACCGCTGGCCAGCCACTGACCCAACGCTGTTCATCGTTATTCTGGGACCAGCCGCCTGCTCGATTGGCGACGCGTTTTCGAAATAGGGAACGGGGCGGCATCGCGCCGTCCCCTTCAGCCCACACGGACGGTATGTTCG
>JAIXYC010000001.1 GCA_027490455.1 Sphingomonadales bacterium | reverse complement strand
GCGGACAGGCCCGATGACACCATCCACCAACCAATGGTCCCTTGCAGACCACCCAGCGCAAGCAAAGCGAGCAGCCGAGGCTTGTAACCGCTCGGGATCGCCTGCTTGATCCAGAACCATGCCAGCGGCAGCGCAAAGGCCAATCCGATAACCCGCCCCAACAAGCGGTGCACCCATTCCCAGAAATAGATGAATTTGAACTCCGCCAGCGTCATGCCCGCTGGACCGTTAATCTCGGTATATTCGGGGATCTGTTTGTACTTTTCGAATTCGGAGAGCCAGCTGGCCTCGTTCAACGGGGGCAAGGTGCCCGTGATGGGTTTCCATTCGGTAATCGACAGGCCCGATTCGGTCAGACGCGTGATGCCGCCGACAACCACCATCGCAAAGACGAGAACCGCGACGCCCATAAGCCATGTAATCAGTGCCTGAGGGTGTGACGTGCGCGCGCTGGCTGCGGCGCCAGAATGAGGAGCTTTATTCATAAGCCGCGATATGCCCCTGATTTCGGTAAGCTGCAAGCGGACAGAGGTTGCAAAAATGGTCATAATGGCTGCAATTTATGCGATGTAATGTTGTAACGTCTAACGAATCGGTGTAGGGCGGCCGCAATGACGCAGGCATGGAAAAAATGGCGGTGGGACGGGCTTGGCTTAAGCATTGCTGGCCTGTGCCTTGTGCATTGCCTTGTCACCACGCTTTTGCTGGCGTTTCTGGCATCGGCGAGCGGTGTTTTGCTCAACTCGATCATTCATGAAACCGGCCTGTTTCTGGCCATTCTCTTCGGCGTATTGGCGCTTGGTAAGGGATTTTGGGATCATGGACTGTTTACGCCAGCGATCGTTGGCGCAGCGGGCATTGGCATGATGGCGGGCGCATTGACACTGCCCCATGGCCTGATGGAGATCGTCTGGACCGTCCTTGGCGTCATCTGCCTCGCACTAGGACATTTCCTGAACCACCGCGCATCTGCCTGACGGGCAATTGACCGACTGGCTGTCACGGCCTACATCATCAATATGGCAGTTCATCATCATCACGAGCATGCAGGCGCGTCGCTTGCCCATGCCGCCGAATCGGCTTTGATCGAGGCCGGCGAGCAGTGGACCGATATGCGCGCGGACATCTTCGCCGTGCTCGCCACATTTGAAAAACCCGCATCGGCTTATGATATTGCCGATCTGGTTTCGCAAAAACGTGGCAAGCGCGTTGCACCCAACAGCGTGTACCGGATACTCGATCTGTTCGTGACCACCAACCTTGCGCGCCGCGTCGAAAGCGCGAACGCCTATCTCGCCAATTCGCATCCCGGATGTTTGCATGATTGCATTTTCCTGATCTGCGACAGCTGCGGCACCGCCACGCATATTGATGACGATACGCTAACCATGAATGTTCGTGCAGCGGCCGAACATGCCGGTTTTGCGGAGGTTCGCCCCGTCATCGAAGTCCGCGGAAAATGCGCCGATTGCGGATAACGCAGGCGCAATTACCCGTTCGACAGCCCGATAAAAGGTGGCTAAGCTTAATTTATGACACATTCCCCAGACACGCCGTTACTCGACACGGTTAAAGTGCCCTCGGACCTTCGCAAACTTGCCGCGTCGCAGCTTCGCCAGCTCGCGGATGAATTGCGCGCTGAAACCATATCTGCAGTTTCGGTAACCGGCGGCCATTTGGGCGCTGGCTTGGGCGTCGTCGAATTGACGACTGCGATCCATTATGTCTTCAACACGCCCGATGACCGTTTGGTCTGGGACGTTGGTCACCAATGCTATCCGCACAAGATCCTGACGGGTCGCCGCGACCGCATTCGCACCTTGCGCACAGGTGGCGGGCTTTCGGGCTTCACCAAGCGCAGCGAAAGCGATTATGATCCGTTCGGTGCGGCACATAGCTCAACCTCTATTTCAGCCGCTTTGGGCTTTGCGGTCGCCAACAAGATTGCGGGCAAGCCCGGCAAAGCCATTGCCGTCATCGGTGATGGTTCGATGTCCGCCGGCATGGCGTATGAGGCGATGAACAACGCCCAAGCTGCGGGTAACCGTCTGGTCGTCATCCTGAATGACAATGACATGTCGATCGCGCCGCCCGTTGGCGGTCTGTCGGCTTATTTGTCGCGTCTGGTGTCCTCCAGCGAATATCTCGGCCTGCGCAGCCTCGCGAGCAAAGTCGCCAAAAAGCTATCGCGCCGCATCTATTCGGCTGCGTCAAAGGCGGAAGAATTTGCGCGCGGCATGGCCATGGGCGGCACCTTGTTCGAAGAACTCGGCTTTTATTATGTTGGCCCGATCGACGGCCATAATCTCGACCAGCTGATCCCCGTCCTCGAAAATGTCCGCGACAATGCCGAGGGCCCCGTGCTGATCCATGTCGTCACGCAAAAGGGCAAGGGTTACGCCCCTGCCGAAGCGTCGGCGGACAAATATCATGGCGTCGTCAAATTCGACGTGGTCACAGGCAAGCAGGACAAGGGCCCCGGTGGCGGTCCGCCCGCCTATCAAAATGTCTTTGGCGAAACACTGGCCAAGCTGGCCGAAACCGATCCCAAAATTTGCGCGATAACCGCCGCGATGCCGGGCGGCACCGGCGTCGACAAATTCTCGGCCGCGCATCCCGAACGCTCGTTCGATGTCGGCATCGCTGAACAACATGCCGTCACCTTTGCGGCTGGGCTTGCGGCGCAGGGGATGCGTCCCTTCTGCGCGATTTACTCGACCTTCCTGCAACGCGCCTATGACCAGGTCGTGCACGACGTCGCGATCCAGAATTTGCCTGTGCGCTTCGCCATTGACCGCGCTGGCCTCGTCGGCGCCGATGGCAGTACGCATGCCGGTTCGTTCGACATTACCTATTTGGCGACCTTGCCCAATATGGTCGTCATGTCACCAGCAGACGAAGCGGAACTGTTCCACATGACCTATACCGCCGTCCTGCACGACAGCGGGCCAATCGCCTTCCGCTATCCACGCGGCAATGGCACCGGCGTTGCGATGCCCGAAGTGCCGCAGCAGCTGGAAATCGGCAAAGGCCGGATCATGCGCGAAGGTAAGAAGGTGGCGATTCTCTCGCTCGGCACGCGTTTAGCCGAAGCGATGAAGGCGGCAGAGACGTTGGATGCCAAGGGCCTGAGCACCACCGTCGCCGACTTGCGCTTTGCAAAACCGCTCGACGAAAAAATGATCCGCCACCTGATCGCCACGCATGAGGTTGTCGTCACGGTCGAAGAAGCATCGGTTGGCGGCCTTGGCGCGCATGTGCTGACACTCGCCAGCGACGCTGGTCTGATGGACGCCGGTCTAAAAATCCGCACAATGCGCCTGCCCGACATGTTCCAAGAACATGACAGCCCGCAAAAGCAATATGACGAAGCAGGCCTGAATGCCCCGCAGATCGTCGAAACAGTGCTAAAGGCGCTGCGCCACAACAGCGCCGGCGTGGAGGAAGCGAGCGCCAGCGCTTAACCCGCGCTGCGCGCTCAAACCTTAACCCGGAATAACGGCCTGCGCGGTTTGGCCGTCGCCTTCGGGCGCAGCGATGATGTCGCGGGTGATGCTGCCTTTGTTGACCGTATTGGTCTGCGGATCGCCAACCGAAGAACGAATACCCATTTCGGCATTGCCCGAACTCGTTGAGATCGCGCGTTCAGCGGCAGAGCGCGGCGCGATGCCGCCAAACAAAGCGTCCAAAACCTGTTCCTGACCACCATCGGCCGGACGGATTGCCGTTGCTGCGGTTGGCTCCAGCGCGAAATCGGGTGGAACCACCAAAGGCGCAGCGCGGCCAATGGATGGCGCTGCTTCTTTGCCCGCCGAGGAACAACCCGCCAACAATGGCAGGGTCGCGATCGCCATAGCGAGTAGGGCTGATTTCGTTTTCATATGCATATCCATTTACTGGGCAGATTGCGGACGGGGCGCAGGTGCTGCGCCGCCGAACATGGCGTCCAAAACCTGTTGCTTCGTATCGTCATCTTGCGGGCGCGGCGCATCGGGTGTCGGCGCGGGCAAAGCAAATTCGGTTGGAACCTGAAGCGGCTTTGACCGGCTTACGGCAAATTCATCTGGCCGGTCACGATCAAACACGCTGGTGGTGCCGCAGCCTGAAAGCGCGAGCAAAGCAACTGACGCCGCTGCAAACATATTGATCCGCTTCATGATTTCTCCACTATGTCAGCGCTGCTTTCGGGTTGCTGAACGTCAGCCCCGTCACCGGTTTGCTTGTCGCTTATCAGGAAGGCGCGGGCAAGCAATATCAGCACGCCCATGCTGATGCAGGCATCGGCAAGGTTGAATATGTAAAAGGGCCGGAATGCGCCAATGTGCAAATCGGCATAATCGACGACATAGCCATAGCGCACGCGGTCCACGATATTGCCAAGCGCGCCGCCCAAGACGAGCGACAAAGCCAACACATCGCCGCGCAGCTTCTCCCGCCACATCCACACCGCAACACCCGCGGCAATCACTGTTGTCAGCGCCACCAACGCCCAGCGTTCACCATCGCTATCGGCCGTCAGAAAGCTCATCGAAACGCCGCGATTTTCGGCATAGCGCAGGTCGAAGAACGAAATGATGTGAATGACACCGCGGCTTTGCAACTGAAGCGGGCCAAGCATCGCATATTTCACAATCTGGTCCGCGATGAACACAAGGCTTGCCAGCATGATGCCCTGAAGGCGGAATTTAGGATTGGGGTTCATGCGTTTCCGTTCACAACAGTATCACATCTGTCGCACAACGCGCCATCGTCCACAACCTCGGGCAGATGCCGCCAGCAACGGCCGCATTTGTGGTTGGTGGTTTTAACTGCACCTGTCTCGCGACCATGATGCACCGCTGCCACGATAAATATTTCTGCTAGGTCGGTCTCACCCGGATCGCCATTATAGGTATATTCGACTTCCATACTTGAACCGATTTCCTTGTTCCGGCGCTTTTGCTCGATCACCTCGTTGGCCAGCATACGGCTTGCCCTTATGCTACGCCATTTTTCAGCCAAGGCCGCGTCAAGAACGGCGGGAACTTCCGGCCAATCGGAAAAATGCACGCTGTCCGCATCGGGGAAGCGCGTCTGCCATACTTCTTCGCTGGTGAAGACCAACACCGGGGCGGCATAGCGCACCAGTGCGTGGAACAAGGTGTCGAGCACGGTACGATACGCCATCCGCTTGGGATCTGTCGGTGCGTCGCAATAGAGGCAATCCTTTCGGATATCGAAGAAGAATGCCGACAGGTCTTCGTTGCAAAACTCGGTCAGCAACCGGACATAAGTGTTAAAGTCAAAATCATTGACCGCCGTCTTCAACTTCGCGTCCATACCCGCGAGCAGATGGAGCATATAACGCTCCAGCTCGGGCATATCGGCGACCGCGACCTTTTCCGCGTCCGTGAACCCGTCGAGCGCGCCCAATAGATAGCGGAAGGTGTTCCGCAATTTGCGATACTGGTCGGAAACGCCTTGCAGGATTTCCTTACCGATCCGGTGGTCCTCGGTGAAGTCCACGGTCAACGCCCACAGCCGCAAGATATCCGCGCCACTGTCGCGCATCAGGTCGAGGGGGTTGATCGTGTTGCCCAGCGACTTGGACATTTTCATGCCCTTTTGATCCATCGTAAAGCCGTGGGTCAGCACCGCGTTATAGGGCGCACGGCCCCGCGTGCCGCAGCTTTGCAGCAGGCTGGACTGGAACCAGCCGCGATGTTGGTCGCTGCCTTCGAGATAGAGGTCCGCTGGCCATTGCAGGTCGGGCCAACGTCCGCTTTCAAGGACGAAAGCATGCGTGCAGCCGGAATCGAACCAGACGTCGAGAATGTCGGTGACGCGCTCATAATCGGCAAGCGCATAGTCGCTGCCCAGATATGCCTGTGCGCGTTCGTCGCTCCAGCCATCGACGCCATTTTCGCGAATGCCCGCGATGATGCGCGCGTTCACGCCCGCGTCGCAGAGATATTGGCCGGACTTGCGATCCACAAAAAGCGTAATCGGCACGCCCCATGCGCGCTGGCGGGACAGCACCCAGTCGGGGCGGCCTTCGACCATTGCGGTGATGCGGTTCTGGCCCTTTTCCGGAACCCAGCGGGTGTCCGAAATCGCGGTCATTGCGGTTTCTCTCAAAGACCGAAGCCCTGAGCCTGTCGAAGGGCGGCTCTCGTCCGATACGCGTGCTTCGACAAGCTCAGCACTACGGTTTAGATCGAGCGGCTTATCCATCGGCACGAACCATTGCGGGGTGCAGCGATAGATGACTTTCGCCTTTGACCGCCAGCTGTGCGGATAGCTGTGCTTATAATCCGCCGACGCCGCGAGCAATCCGCCCGCGTCGCGCAGCGCAGTGCAGATGGGGCCGTCAGGTGCGTTGAACTTGGGGTTGATGACGCTGCCTTCACCGCCGAGCCAAAGCCAATCGGCGCGATATTTGCCATCGCCTTCAACCGCGAAGACCGGTTCAATGCCATTGGCCTTGCACAGGTCAAAATCATCCTCGCCATGGTCGGGCGCCATATGGACGAGGCCCGTACCACTGTCGGTGGTGACGAAACCGCCCGCGAGCATGGGGCGCAGCTTTTCGAAAAAGCCGCCGAGTTTGTGCATCGGGTGACGGACGGTGGCATCAGCAAGCGCCCCAGCCTTAAGCGTTCCATGGCCCCGATCAACAGACTCGACGCCTAGTCGAGACAAGAATGCACGCTCAAGATCAAGGGCATAGATGTAGCGGCGGCCAGCAACCTCAGAAATGACATATTCAACCTCTGGCCCGTAAGCCAAGGCCTGATTGACCGGAATGGTCCAAGGTGTTGTCGTCCAGATCACCACAAACGCGCCAACTAAAGAAGGCTCGTTCGGCGCGTCGACAATCTCAAACGCCACGTCGATCTGCGTCGACACGATGTCCTCATATTCGACTTCAGCTTCGGCCAGCGCGGTCTTTTCCACCGGTGACCACATGACGGGCTTTGCACCGCGGTACAGCTGGCCGCTCTCGGCAAATTTCAACAGCTCCGAAACAATTGTCGCCTCGGCCTGGAAATCCATCGTCAGATAGGGATTGTCCCAATCGGCATTGATGCCCAGCCGCTTCAATTGTTCGCGCTGCGTGTCGACCCAATGCTGCGCATAGGCGCGACATTCGGCGCGGAATTCTTGCGCCGGGACTTCGTCTTTGTTGAGCTTTTTCTTGCGATATTGCTCTTCGACCTTCCACTCGATGGGCAGGCCGTGGCAATCCCAACCGGGCACATAAGGCGCATCTTTGCCCAGCAATGTCTGCGTGCGGACAACCATGTCCTTCAGAATATGGTTCAGCGCATGGCCGATGTGCATGTCGCCATTGGCATAAGGCGGGCCATCATGCAGAATGAACTTCTCACGCCCACGACGGCGATTGCGCAGCTCCGCATAAAAATCCTGCGCCTGCCAACGCGCCAGAATGCCCGGCTCCTTCTGCGGAAGGCCGGCCTTCATAGGGAAATCTGTTTTCGGCAGGAAAACGGTGTCGCGATAGTCGATAGGGTCAGTCATGTTGTGCGGGTGCCTAAAGGATATGGCGCTGCAAATAAAGCCTGTATCCGCGCTGTTACACGCGCCGCTTCATGTGGAGATGGTTTATCGCTCCGCCCACTACGCCCCCAATATCCGGCGGGCTTCGTCGCAATCCTGCGCCATTTGCGCCATCAGTGCGTCCAGACTGTCAAACTTCGCCTCTCCGCGGATGAAGGCGTGGAATTCGATTTCGATATTCTGCCCATACAGATCCTCGGCAAAATCGAAGAAATGCGGCTCAAGCAATTCCTTGGGCGGGTCGAACGTTGGGCGGATACCAAGGTTCGCGGCACCATTCAGCACGCGGCCATCGGGCAAGCGGCCCTTCACCGCATAAATGCCGTACCGCGGGCGCAGATAATGGCCCATGTCGATATTGGCGGTCGGGAAACCCAATAGCCGCCCGTTTTTATCGCCATGCTGCACGATGCCCTCAACCGTAAATGGCCGGGTGAGCAAAGCGGTTGCCGTGGCGCAGTCGCCATCCTTAAGCGCATTGCGGATACGGCTGGACGATATCACGCCGCCATCATCCACCACTGGCCCCATGGCGGTCGACGTCAGGCCATGCGCAGCGCCCAAGTCGCGCATCACGTCAATATTGCCGCCGCGCTTATGCCCAAAGGTAAAGTCTTCGCCCGTGACCACAGCCGATATGCCCAAACGATCCATCAGCAATGAGACGATGAAATCTTCGGCGCTGGTCGCGGCAAGCTCTGCATCGAAATCAAACACCAACATCGCGTCAGCACCGGCTTTTTCAAAAAGCCGCTGGCGTTGATCGAGCGTCGTCAGCCGAAACCACGGCGATTCCGGCGCGAAAAAGCGCACCGGGTGCGGATCAAATGTCGCGATAATCGCTGGCTTTCCCGCCGCCTTTGCCTGTTGTATCGCTGCGCCAGCAACGGCCTGATGCCCCAAATGAAAGCCATCAAAATTGCCCAAGGCAACAACACCGCCACGCAATGCGTCAGGCGTTCGTTGGCTGGCGTACAGGCGTGGAATCGTCATATCAATGTCACCGTAGCCCTGAGCCGACAGTGCAATCGCACTGTCGAAAGTCGAAGGGCGGCTTTTCGCTCATGGCCGCCCTTCGACGGACGCTGCCGCTGCTCAGGGCTACGGTTCAAACGAAACATCATTATTGGGCGGCCTTTTCCATCGGTACCAAGCCAGCGCGGATGACGCGCAATGCGTTTTCGCCCATGACGGCGCGAATTTCGTCTGGCGTGAAACCCTCGTCCATCAACGCTTGGGTGACTTGCGCGAGTTGCGACGTATCGAAACGCACGGTGGTTGCGCCATCATAGTCCGATCCCAAAGCAACGTGCTGAATGCCCACAAGATCGCGCACATGCTTCATCGCCTTGGCCGCGGCACGAGGATCGGTGGAGCATATTGCGCCCTCCCAATAGCCGATGCCAATGATGCCACCGGTTTTGGCCACCCCGCGCACTTCGTCATCGGTCAGGTTGCGGTTGACCTTGCACGTCGCTTGCACGCCGCCATGGCTGGAGACCACGGGACGTTTGGCCATGGCCAAAACCTCGGCAACGCCAGCATGGCTGAGATGCGCGATATCGACGATCATGCCCTTGGCCTCCATCCGGCGCAATACATCGCGACCGAACGGCGTCAGTCCGCCTTTTTTGAGGCCGTGCATCGACCCGCCCAATTCATTGTCAAAGAAATGCGTGAACCCCGCCATGCGGAACCCGGCGTCGTACAATCGGTCGAGATTCTCGGCCTTGCCTTCAAGATTATGGAGCCCTTCAATGGTCAGCATCGCGCCGACAGTACTCCGGTCCTTTTGGCGCGCGGCAAGCAGGGCATCGAGCTGCTGCGCCTTGTCCACGGCTTGCAATTTTCCGTCCGATCCGGTGACCGCATGGTCGCGCTTCGATGCGTGATATAGCGACCGCTCGACCAATGAGCGCCATGTTTTCACCGGCTGCAACTGCGCGAAGGTCAGCAACGTGATATTGTCCGTGTCCGCACCATTGCCGTCATAATTCTGGCCTTTGGGCGTTTTGGTGACTGACGAGAAAAGCTGAAGCGCGACATTGCCCTCTTGCAAGCGCGGCAAATCCATATGGCCGCGATCCGCAGGCTTGCCCAAATCGCGGTTCCACATCAGCGTGTCGCTGTGCAGGTCGACGATGTTCAATGTCTTGTGCAATGCCTTGGCCTCATCGCTGACCTTAATCAGCGGCTGGCCGTCCACCGCGTTCATCGAATCTTCGACATAGCCGGGTAAAAAGCCGAAAAAGCCAACAGCAGCAGCGCCAATCAGCGTCAGTGGAATCCAGAATTTCTTACGCATTATTTCCCCCAATATACCGCGTGCTTAGTTCTTTGCCCGCCGGACAAGCGTTACAAATTCAAACGCCGGTGCGCCGTTCAACGCGGCATGGCTTTCTCGGGACAGTTCGTCCCACTCCGCCATATCGAAATCCGGGACCGACGTGTCGCCTTCGGGCTGCGCCGCAATCTCCGTCAATTCAATGCGGTCCGCGAGCGGCAGGAACAGATTATAGATTTCCGCCCCGCCAATAACGCACACATGTGGGCCATTGGCGAGTTTCAGCGCGTCGGCCACCGAATGCGCGATTTCGGCGCCGTCTTCTTTCCATTCGGTATCGCGCGTCAAAACAATATGGCGTCGGCCATCCAGCAAGCCGGGCAGGCTGTCAAAGGTCTTGCGCCCCATAATCATGGGCCGGCCTTTGGTTATCTGTTTAAAATGCCGCAGGTCCGCGGGGAGATGCCATGGCATGCCGCCATCTTTCCCGATGACTCCATTGGCGGCGCGGGCGAGGACAAGGATAATTTCGGGATGATTCATAACCCCGCTTTGCCTTGAAAAACTTAGCGATACAAGCGGGTGACGTGGCCTATTTTTCGGCCCGGGCGCGCCTCCGCCTTTCCATAGAGATGCAGATGCGCCGCAGGGTCGGCCAAAATCTGTTCAAAGGCGTCGCCATCATCCCCGATCAGGTTCTGCATTTCGACACGGGCCGCCACCGTTTCGGTGCTGCCCAGCGGCAGTCCGCAAATCGCGCGGATGTGGTTTTCAAACTGGCTGGTGGCCGCGCCTTCAATCGTCCAGTGGCCGCTATTGTGCACACGCGGCGCGATTTCATTGAACAAGGGACCCGCGCTGCTGGCAAAAAATTCGGCGGTGAATACGCCGACATAATCAAGCTTGGTCGCAACCGCCGCCGCCATATCGCGCGCTGCTTGCTGTTGGCTTTCCACGAGCGCGCCAGCGGGCAGCGTCGACGTTGCCAAAATACCGTCGACATGCACATTGTGCGAACTGTCCCAAAAGCGGATCTCGCCATTTTGGCCGCGCACCAATATCACCGAAAATTCAGCATCGAACTGCACCATGGCTTCCGCGATCAGCGGCTGCGCACCCGTCTGCGCCCATGCATCGACCAGATCGTCCTGCGACGTGACGCGAAGCTGCCCCTTGCCGTCATATCCCATGCGGATCGTCTTCAGGATGCACGGGATACCCACCGCATCGACCGCCGCCTGCACGTCGCCTTGCATATTTGCGATGGCAAAGTTCGCTGTCTGTCCGCCAAGGCTGCGCACAAAGCGTTTTTCGGCATCGCGGTCCTGCGCAACTTCCAACGCCTTGGCCGGCGGATAAATGGGGGCAAGTCCGGCAATCGTTTCAAGCGGCGCAACGGGGACATTTTCAAATTCGAAGGTGACGACATCGCATTGCTGCGCAAAATCTTTCAACGCGGCATGGTCGTCATAAGCGCCGATGCTGCTTTGCGCGGCGACGTCAAACGCCACATTGTCCCCTGCGGGCGCGTAAATATGGCAGCGATAGCCAAGCTGGGCCGCCGCAACCGCCAGCATCCGGCCAAGCTGGCCGCCACCCAAAATCCCAATGGTCGAACCAGGAGGCAACGCAGTCATCGGCTTAGCCTCACTCCGGCGTTTCGGCGACCGACGCGGTCTGGGCCGCGCGCCATGCATCCAGCCGTGAAGCAAGCGCTGCATCATTATTGGCCAGCATCGCCGCTGCCAAAAGCGCGGCGTTCGTTGCCCCCGCCTTGCCAATCGCGAGTGTGCCGACGGGAATGCCCGCAGGCATTTGGACGATCGACAACAGGCTATCCATGCCGTCCAGCGCCTTTGACTGCACTGGCACGCCAAGCACCGGAAGCCGTGTCATCGATGCCGCCATACCCGGCAAATGCGCCGCGCCACCCGCGCCAGCGATAATGCATTGCAGGCCCCGATCGGCCGCGCCCTTTGCATAATCATACAGACGCTCAGGCGTACGGTGCGCGGACACCACTTTGCATTCATGGGGAATTTCGAGCGCGGTCAGCGTGGCTGACGCTTCGCGCATCGTTTCCCAGTCCGAACGGCTTCCCATGATGATGCCAATAAGCGGCGCTGAGTCAGTCATGTGTCACTCCCCTGACAACTTAGATGGCATGGCCTTAGCCGCGTGGTGCAAAAGGCGCAATCCAGCAACAATAGGATAATCACAGGCCCGCGCACGCACGCGGCACGACAATGTTACCGCGCGGATAGATAGTGATATGCACCGTTCAAATTGTCATCGAGTTCATAGACAATCGGTTGCCCGGTCGGGATTTCAAGGCCATTGATATCCGCATCCGAAATGCCCGAAATATGCTTCACCAGCGCGCGCAAGCTGTTGCCATGCGCAGAGATTAGAACAGTTTTTCCGGCCTTTAGATCGGGTACAATGGCGCTCTCCCAATAGGGCAGAACGCGCAGTATCGTGTCCTTCAGGCTTTCGGAAGCGGGAATTTTGATGCCCGCATAACGCGGATCAGACGAAAGATCATAAGGCGATCCCGCCTCCAATGGCGGCGGCGGGATATCAAAACTGCGGCGCCATATTTTGACCTGATCGTCGCCATGCTTGGCCGCTGTCTCTGCCTTATCAAGGCCCGTCAGACCGCCATAATGCCGTTCGTTCAATTGCCAGTTCTTGGTCACCGGAACCCAAAGCCGACCCATAGCCTCAAGTGCAAGGTTCAACGTTTTGATCGCGCGCGTCTGCACGCTGGTAAAGGCGACATCGGGGGCTATGCCCTTGGCCTTCATCAACTCGCCCGCGGCCCATGCTTCGGCTGCGCCTTTTTCGGTCACATCGACATCCCACCAACCGGTGAACCGGTTTTCCAGGTTCCATTGGGATTGTCCGTGGCGAATGAGGATAAGCTTTGGCATGGGATTTCCTTCGTTGTTTGACCGCGCCCTAACGCAAGTTGGTCAAATCGCCAAGGTCATGAAACGGCTAAACGGGTCTTCGACATAATCGCCAAAGGGTGCGCAATATTGAAACCCGTGCGCTTCATACAGCGCCAATGCCGGCGCGAAGTCCGCCGAAGAGCCTGTCTCAAGGCTCAAACGATGATACCCACGGCCGCGTGCTTGCGAAATAATATGCGTCAGCATCTTGGCGCCAACACCTTTGCGCAGATGGTCGGCGTGCGTCCGCATCGATTTGACCTCACCATGTTCGGGCGTCAGCTCTTTCAACGCCCCGCACCCCGCAAGCGCGTCCCCGTCCCAGATCGACCAGAACGTCACATCGGGCGCATTCAGCCCGTCGAAATCAAGAAAATGGCAACTTTCCGGTGGCGAGCTTGCCAGCATTCCGGCAAAATGCGTTTCCAGCAAGGCGCGGATTTCTTTGCCGGAAAGATCATCCACGATGATGCGCATGGGGATAAGCGTTGGCATGGGCGTTCCTTCATTGCTTGACCGCGCCTTAACGCAAGTTGGTCAAATCGCCAAAGTCATGAAGCCGACGAAAGGGCTTTTGCGCAGAAGTTGCAGCTTGAACATTCGTCCTATTTGCGAATTTCATTCAAAATGAATTCTACACGTTCTTGATTGGCCATCCGCGGAACCTCGCAAACGGTATAGCCGAATTCGGTAAATGCTTTCAAAAGCGAATTATACTCTGTGACGGCCTCATCAAAACTATGACGTCGCTCTTCATCTTCGACGAAAATGTCCTGCCAAGGCGGCACCACAAATACGGTATCGTCATAACGGCAATTGCGAACAGCCTGCCCAAGCCACACCGACATTTCGAAATCATGCATTTGGCTATACTCAAACGCCTCGATGACGCTGCGATCAAAAAATACGAGCCCGTTAAGATCGGCAGTCGCATCAAATTGCTGGATTGCAAAAGCCGCAAGTTTCTCCGCAAAGTTTTTGCGGTCCATCCAAGGCAATGCATCGCTGCTGCTCGCTAATGCTTCGCGAACGACAATTCGTCCGGCCTCCGGTAAAGTTTGAAAGCCGTTTGCCGCCAATCCGTCGATTAAGGTAGATTTACCTCGACCCGAACAACCGGAAATCACAATACGCCGTAACGGCACCGCCTAAACCATCTCCGCCAGCGTCGCGAGGCACTCGCGGGCCAGCAGGCGGCACCGTTCGGGCGACCATCCCTGATAGGGATCATTGCCGTGCACCGTGTCTTTGTAAGGCATTTCGAGCGTCATCGACACGCATGTATGCGACGGGCCAAAACGCTCGGCGAGCTGGTTTGTCGACATGGTCAGGTTGGCCTTTCCCGGTCCCGCCTTGGTGTATCCCAACTCGGTCTGGAAATCGGGCGTGCGCGCGGCGAGGCGATTGATGAAATTGTTGTATCGCGCGCCTTGATCATCGGTCCATGACGGGATGCCTTCAAACCCGGCCATGAATGCAGCGGGAATGGCCTCATCCCCATGAACATCTATCGCCCAATGCACGCCGGTTTCATCCATGGCGTTGCGAATTCCCAGAACCTCTGGACTACGCTCCAAGCTTGGCTCGGCCCATTCGCGGTTCAGGTTTACGCCCGCAAAATTGGTACGCAAATGTCCGCGGCTGCTGCCGTCGGGATTACAGTTGGGCACGATATGCAACCGGCATTTTTCCAACAACACGCGGGTGTGCGGATCGCTCAGGTCGGTGAGCATATCCAGCGCTCCTTCCATCCAATATTCAGCCTGCGTTTCGCCCGGATGCTGGCGCGCGTACAGCCAAACTTGCGTTTCGCCATCGCCCATCGACAGGCAATCAATGGGCTGTCCTTCAAGGCTGTGGCCCAAGCAACGATAGGTGACGCCTTCGCATGTTGCGGCGTCGGCGACCAAATCATGGTGGCGTTCCATGCAAAAGGGCGCGAAATAGGCGAACCAAACGATGTCGCTGGCGGGCGTGTAGCGAATGGTCAGGGTGCCGCCGTCTGCGGCTTTGTCATAGCTCGTATCGGCGCGGCCCCAGTAATCGCGGTCTTCGGAAACACAGGCGCGATAATCTGGCCAACCGCCGGGATAGGCGCTGCCTTCCAAGCCCGTTATGCGCAGTTCAATTTCTTCACCCGCTGCGCACGCAACGCGGAAGTGGAACCATTGCGCAAACTCCGAATCCTTATCTTTGCGGATGCCAAGGGTTGCGCGGTTGCCATCGATGGCGTGCACTAGGATGTTACCGCTGTCGAATGCAGCATTGATATCGGTGATCGGCATTTTTGGTTCGCTCTCGCAATGAAGTTTATGGAATGCGAATAGTCTCGCCAGACACGCCGGGGAAGTCCTTAAACAAAGCTTCGGCCAATTTAGAGGCCGCAATAGCGGGCTGCGCGGCAGGGGAACCCGCTTTGGCAGATTGCACCGCCGTCCCTTCCCATATCACCAGCCGGTCACTGCGCCTGATGATGCGCACCGCCATACTGGTCTGCATTAATGCTGCCGAACCGCCACCGAGATTGATGCCAACGCCCAAGCCAATGCTCGACCCATAGCTGCCGGTTGATCCGCCTACGCCCACGGAAACCGGTGACCGGCGCTCCGGGCGTATCATACTCGCGCGAAAGCGTATCTCGGCAACAACATCGCTTGTGCCCGCTTGATTGCGATAGCCGACCCGCTGCATTTCACGCGTCACCGCCGCAACATAAGGCGAAGCCGATAAAGATCGGTCTGCCGCCGATTCGCCGGCAAGCTCAACCAAGAAACTGCCATTGCCATACGGCACGCCTTCGGCCGCGCGGTTAAAGCGCGTAACCTCGACAGGGCCAGTGGGAACGACACAGGCCGACAGTAGTGAAAGCGCGAGAAGTGGCAAAATTCGTGGAGTTTTCATCATGGTCCTAACCTTAAGCGCGTCCTGTATCATGGCAAGCTATCTATGGGGGCTGAATCGCATAATAGCGCCGAACGCGCTTGACTTTCCGCTGCCCCACCCATAGGAGCGCGGCTTCAATTCAAGCTGTATGCATCAAAAAGACGGGTAAATCCGATGAAAGTCGTTAATTCTCTCAAGTCGCTCAAAGGCCGCCATCGTGACAACCGCGTGATTCGTCGTCGTGGCCGGACCTATGTCATCAACAAGACTCAGCCACGCTTTAAGGCGCGCCAGGGTTAATTGGCCGCTGCCTGCGCAACGCGGGCAGATGGTTCTATCAAAAGACCGCTCCGAATCTGATTCGCGGGCGGTTTTTTTGCGTCTGCACTCTAGGATTGACCCATGAGCAAGATCACCACTGTCGTGTTTGATGTCGGCAAAGTGCTGTTCGAATGGGATTTGCGGCATCTTTTTGCAAAGTTGATCGCCGACAAGGCGGAGCTGGAATATTTCGTCACGCATGTCGTCACGCCCGAATGGCATTTTCAGCATGATGCCGGCCGGCCCTTGGCAGAGATGACCGCTGAACGGACCGCGCTATATCCAAAATATAAAAACGAGATCGACGCCTACCGGACACGTTTTAACGAGACGATCCCCGGCCCTGTCACAGGATCGCTGGAAATCGTACGCGAACTGGCCGAGCGCGCCGTCCCGCTTTTTGCCATTACCAATTTTGGTGCGGAGTTTTGGGAGAGGTTCCGCCCGACCCAACCGATTTTTGATCATTTCGGAGATGTTGTCGTCTCGGGCGTCGAGAAAATGGTTAAGCCAGACCCCGATATCTATGCGCTGGCGCTGCGGCGCTTTGGGCTGAAGCCCGGCGAGGCGATATTCATCGATGACAATCACGACAATATCGTCAGCGCCCGCGCCAATGGCTTTGCGGCGCATCATTTTACCGATGCAGAAAAGCTGCGCCGCGAATTGGTGGCGCTTGATTTACTGGTTTAAGTTTTTTGCACGAAGCGGCGCGGAGATTAGGACATATTCTCGGCGTCCTTGGCGCCTCGACATCAACCAAAAAACATCAGCGCAAGGCCTTCCATTCAGCGCCCGTCTGTGCTTAAGCGACCGGCGAAACTCTTTATTGTCGAGGATGTAATCTCCCATGAATATCCATGAATATCAGGCCAAAGAACTGCTTGCGAAATTCGGTGTGGCTTGCCCCGCTGGTATCGCGGCGCTCAGCGTTGAAGAAGCGGTTGCCGCTGCGAAGCAATTGCCTGGTCCTCTTTATGTCGTGAAGTCGCAAATCCACGCAGGCGGACGCGGCAAGGGCAAGTTCAAGGAATTGGGCCCCGATGCAAAGGGCGGTGTTCGCTTGGCCTTCAACTTGGACGAAGTTGAATCGCATGCGAAAGAAATGCTGGGCAACACGCTGGTGACCATCCAGACCGGAGCCGAAGGCAAGCAAGTCAACCGTCTGTACATCACCGATGGCGCCGACATTAAGCAAGAATTCTACCTCGCATTGTTGGTCGATCGCGCGACCAGCCGGATTGCGATTGTGGCCTCCACCGAAGGCGGCATGAACATTGAAGACGTGGCGCATGACAGCCCCGAGAAAATTCACACCATCGTTGTCGATCCGGCAACCGGACTTCAGCCGCACCATGGCCGCAGCGTTGCAAAGGCGCTTGGCCTGACGGGTGATTTGGCAAAGCAAGCACAGACCGTGGTTACTGGCCTTTATGCCGCGTTCCTGGGCACCGATGCCGAACAGATTGAAATCAACCCGCTCGCTGTGTGCGAAGGCAAGAATGGCGACGAGCTGTTGGTGCTGGATGCCAAGGTTGCGTTTGATGGCAATGCCATGTTCCGCCACAAGGATCTCGCCGAGCTGCGCGACCTGACCGAAGAAGACCCTGCCGAAGTCGAAGCATCCGAATATGACCTTGCGTATATCAAGCTCGACGGCAACATCGGCTGCATGGTCAACGGCGCTGGTCTTGCGATGGCCACCATGGACATCATCAAGCTGGATGGCGGCGAGCCGGCCAACTTCCTGGACGTCGGCGGCGGCGCCACGAAGGAACGCGT
>JAIXYC010000150.1 GCA_027490455.1 Sphingomonadales bacterium | reverse complement strand
TGCGCCGCGCGCGTCAACAAATCGGCGTTCGTTGACCCTGTGAGGGCGACCTCTTCAAATATGAGCGTCAGAACAGCGCCTTTGCCGCAACCGCTGTCCAAACGCCGAGCACGGGAATGGCAAAATACCCAAGCGGTGAGTTGGCGGCAGCTAGAATGCCACCAGTCCAGACCAACACCTTGTCATCGCTTTCGGCGATAACATCTGCTGCATCATCAAAATACATCACTTTGACAACCTTCAGATAATAGAATGCGCCAATAACCGAGGCCGAGATGCCGATGACGGCCAGTGGCAATAGGCCGGCTGCGACAGCCGCATTGAATACCACCAGCTTACCCCAGAAGCCGAACAATGGCGGAATGCCCGCAAGGCTAAACATGAAGATGGCAAAAGCCGCGGCAAGTGCTGGGCGGGTTTTGGACAGGCCAGCGATATCGGAAAATTCTTCCCGATAGTTGCCGTCTTTGTCCTTCAATTGCATCAAGCACACAAAGCCGCCCAAGGTCATGGCCACATAAATGGTCAGATACACAAGCATGGCGGCGATGCCCTGCTCTGTTCCGGTGGCGAGACCGATGAGGATGAAGCCGACATTGTTGATCGAGCTATACGCCATCAGGCGCTTCAGGTTTTGCTGGCCGATTGCGCCAACCGCACCGATGATGATCGACATCAACGCCACCGCAATAATGATTTGCTGCCACACGAGCACCTGCGAACCAAATGCCTCAAGCACAACACGCATCAACAAAGCGATGGCGGCAACCTTTGGCGCGCTCGCAAAAAATGCAGTGACGGGCGTGGGTGCGCCTTCGTAAACGTCGGGCGTCCACATATGGAATGGCGCGGCACTGATCTTAAATGCCAATCCGGATAGGATGAACACGATGCCAAAAATCAGGCCAAGGCCGACGTCCTTGTCCATCGCAAGGCCGATTGCGGCAAAGCTGGTCGAACCGGCAAAGCCATAGACCAAAGATGCGCCGAAAAGCAGCATGCCGCTCGCAAGCGCGCCAAGGACGAAATATTTCAGACCGGCTTCTGCCGAACGGCCATCCGAGCGCACGAAGCTTGCGAGGACGTATGCCGAAAGGCTCTGAAGCTCCAAACCGATATATAATGAAATCAGGTCGGTCGCCGATACCATAATGCCCATGCCAACGCAGGAAAGCACGATAAGAACCGGATATTCAGCGCGCATCGCGCCCGCTTTCTCCAAGAAACGCGGGGCGATAGTCAGGGAAACAGCCGCGGCAATGTAAATCAGCAGCTTGGAGAAATTGCCGAAAGCATCATTCACCATCAAACCATCAAAGGCCGACGCGCTGGATCCCGAACCAAGCGAGCTGACGGTGAAAGCAGCGGCAGCACTCAAGGCAGCAACAGCCAATATGCTGATAAGGCGTCCGGCCTGATCCATCCAGGCAGCCAATAAAAGCAAGGCAAGCGCGGAGAAGCTGAGAATGATCTCAGGACGCACCAAGGAGAGCGAAGCAGTAAGTTCCATTATTAATGGCTCCCCTCAGCCACGTCTTTTTTAGGTTCATGAACAACGCGAAAGCGCGCTGTAGTCGGGTCGGCAGCCATCAATTTGCTGTCACCAGTTGGAGCCGCCCGCTCAATACGTTCAACAATCGTCGCAACATCGCGGCGAATGGGGACAAGGAATGTTTCGGGATATACGCCCATCCACAATACAACGACTGCAATCGGTGCGAGCAACCACATTTCGCGGCCGTCAATGTCCTGCATCGCGGCCGCGTCTGCATTGACCTGCGGCCCGAACGCGATCCGGCGATAGAGATATAACATATATCCAGCGCCAAGGATGATGCCCGTTGTCGCAATCAGCGTGGCCCAAGTGGATACCTTATAGGCGCCCGCAAGGCTCAGAAACTCTCCGACGAAACCGCTTGTTCCGGGCAAGCCGACGCTGGCCATGGTGAACAGCATGAACAGCAATGCATATTTGGGCATATTCACGCTGATGCCGCCGTAACGGCTGATTTCGCGTGTGTGCAGACGGTCATAGATAACGCCCACGCACAGGAAGAGCGCGCCCGACACCAAACCGTGGCTGAGCATCACGATAATCGCGCCTTCAATACCCTGCTGGTTAAAGGTAAAGAGGCCAACGGTCACAATCGCCATGTGGGCGACTGACGAATATGCGATCAGTTTCTTCATATCCTGCTGCACCAGCGCCACGAGCGATGTGTAGACAACCGCGACCATCGACAGGCCGAAGACCAAAGGAATGAAGTTGGCGCTCGCCTCTGGGAACATCGGCAAAGAGAAACGCAGGAAGCCGTAGCCACCCATTTTCAGCAACACGCCAGCCAGAATGACTGAACCTGCAGTCGGCGCCTGAACGTGCGCATCGGGAAGCCATGTGTGCACGGGCCACATCGGCATCTTCACCGCAAAGGATGCAAAAAATGCCAACCACAACAATGTCTGCGCCTGCACAGGGAAATCTGTGTTGAGCAATGTTGGGATGTCGGCGGTGCCGGCAAACTGGATCATCCACAACATCGCGATCAGCATCACCACCGACCCAAGCAAGGTGTAGAGGAAGAATTTGTACGACGCGTAAATGCGGTCCTGACCACCCCAGATGCCGATGATGAGATACATCGGGATCAAACCAGCTTCGAAGAAGATGTAGAACAGCAACAAGTCCTGTGCCGCGAACACGCCAATCATCAGCGTTTCCATCAACAGGAAAGCCGCCATATATTCGCCGACACGCTTTTGAATGCTGTTCCAGCTTGCGCCGATGCAAATGGGCATCAGGAACACCGACAGCATGATGAGCGTCAACGAGATACCGTCAATGCCAAGCTTCCAACCAATCGGGCCGAACAATTGCGCGCTTTCGGTGAACTGCCACTGCGCCCCTGCGGGATCATAGCTGATCCACAGCACCACACCGAGAATGAAGTTGACCAGGGTCGCACCAAGCGCAATCGGGCGCGCCAATTCAGCACGGACGAACAAGCACAATGCCGCCGCCACCATCGGAATGGCGAGCATGATTGAAAGGACAGGAATATCTGCGGCGTTCATTATGTTCTCACCATCATCCAGCTAACCGCTGTGACAAGGCCCAAAAGCATCACCAGCGCATATGTATAAAGATAACCCGACTGCATTTTCACCGCGAGCTTGCTACCAAAGGAAACGACAGCAGCCGAACCGTTCGGCCCAAACCGGTCGATAACGCCGATGTCGCCTTGCTTCCAGAACAGGCGTCCAAACCAAAACGCCGGGCGGACAAAGACCGCATCATACAGTTCGTCAAAATACCATTTGTTCAGGAAGAAACGGTACAATGGCGCAAAGGCAGTAGCCAAACGCTGCGGCGCATCCTTTGACTGTTGATACATCACATAAGCAACCACCAAGCCGGTCAGCATGGCCACTGTCGATGACAGCTTCACCGACAACGGCACCTCATGCATCGCGTGCATCAGATGTTCGTTGAAGAACAATGTGCTGTTCGCCCAAAATGCCTTGCCAGCTTCGGCGTCAATGAAGCCTCCGTGGAATACAAAACCTGCGAAAACCGCGCCCAATGTCAGTATACCCAGCGGGATGAGCATTGGCAGCGGGCTTTCATGTGGATGATAGCCAGCGGTGCCGTCAATATGCGCGTCGTGGGCATGATCATGCGCATGATCGTCATGATCCCCATGATCGTGCATCGCATGTTGAATATGCTCCGACTGCGCCCAACGCGGCGTTCCGAAGAATGTGAGGAATATCAAGCGCCAGCTGTAGAAGCTGGTCAACAATGCAGCCAGAACGCCAATACCAAACGCATACATATGGAAGGTGGAGTGGCTCGCAAATGCGGCTTCGATGATCGCATCTTTGGAATAGAAGCCAGCGAAACCGCCGACGCCAACAATGCCAACACCGGTAATCGCCAAGGTTCCGGCCATCATCGCCCAGAAGGTCAGCGGGATATGTTTCCGCAAACCGCCATAATAACGCATGTCCTGCTCATGATGCATCGCATGGATCACTGAACCCGCGCCAAGGAACAACAAAGCCTTAAAGAATGCGTGCGTGAACAAATGGAACATCGCCGCGCCATATGCGCCGGTGCCCGCTGCAAAGAACATATATCCCAGCTGCGAGCATGTTGAATAAGCGATAACGCGTTTGATATCGGTTTGCACCAATCCAACGGTCGCTGCAAAAATGGCCGTTGTCGCGCCAACTATCGTTACAACGTCGAGCGCAAACTGGCTTGTTTCAAACAATGGCGACAGGCGGCAGACCATAAAGACACCGGCGGTAACCATCGTTGCCGCGTGGATAAGCGCCGACACAGGTGTCGGACCTTCCATCGCGTCAGGCAGCCATGTGTGCAGGCCCAATTGCGCCGATTTACCCATCGCGCCGATGAACAGCAATATGCACAGCAAGCTCATGGTATCGACGCGGAACCCAAGGAAACCGATACTCGATCCGACCTTGTCCGGTGCCGCCGCCAAAATGTCCGGAATGGAAACCGTGCCAAACAACCAGAACACGCCGAAGATACCCAGCATGAAGCCAAGGTCACCCACGCGGTTCACGACAAATGCCTTTATCGCTGCGGCGTTCGCGCTTGGTTTCTTGTACCAGAAACCAATCAACAGATAAGATGCAAGGCCAACCCCTTCCCATCCAAAGAACATTTGGACGAGATTGTTGGCGGTCACGAGCATCAACATCGCGAAAGTGAACAACGACAGATACGCAAAGAAGCGCGGCTGATCGGGGTCTTCTTCCATATAGCCCCAGCTATACAGATGAACGAGCGCGGAAACGGTGGTGATTACCACCAACATCACCGCAGTCAGCGCATCAACGCGCAGTTCCCAATCGAATGACAAATCACCCGATTGAACCCAGTTCATCACAGGCGCGACATACGCGGCTTCGCTGCCGTTGAGGAAACCCATGAAAATCGGCCAGCTCAGCAAGGACGCCGTGAATAGGCCAGCTGTGGTAATGGTCTTGGATGCAACCGCGCCAATAAAGCGTTGGCCTAGGCCTGCGACGAGCGCGGCCAAAAGCGGAAGAAAAACGATGATATGGATCGAAGTCACTGGATGTTATCCCTTCATCCGGTTGACATCGTCAACGGCAATGGTGCCCCGGCCACGGAAGTAGATGACCAATATGGCAAGGCCAATAGCCGCTTCACCAGCAGCCACCGTCAGCACGAACATCGCAAAAATCTGGCCCGTAAGGTCGCCAAGAAAGACGCTGAACGCAACGAGGTTGATATTTACCGCCAGCAGGATGAGCTCAATCGCCATCAAGATGATGATCACATTTTTGCGGTTCAGGAAAATCCCCAGCACACCCATGACAAACAGGATGCTGCTCACCACGAGATAATGTTCGATACCAATCACAACTCGATCCCCTGCCCTACCGGTTGATTGACATTGCGCGTCGCGTCTTCGGGACGGCGTTGTACCTGGCTGCTGATGCTCTGGCCGCGCGTGCCATGGCTCTTACGATGGGTAAGAACAATCGCGCCCACCATGGCCACCAAAAGAATGAGGCCCGCGGTTTCAAACATGAAAACATATTTGCTGTACAACAGGCCGCCAATAGCTTCGATATTGGGAACAGTCGCCGACACGGTGGCTGCGCCCGTCTCTGGTGTGCCCAAAGTGACTGCACCCGCCTGATACGCACCAATGCCAAGCACGAGCTCAGCAGCAAGAACAACGGCAAGCAACAAACCAAGCGGAACGTTTTTCACAAAGCCTGCGCGCAGCTCGGCAAAGTCAATGTCGAGCATCATCACCACAAACAGGAACAGCACGGCGACTGCGCCGACATATACAATGACGAGTAGCATCGCGATAAATTCGGCGCCGATCAGGACCATCAGGCCAGCGGCGTTAAAGAACGCGACGATCAACCACAGCACGCTGTGCACAGGGTTGCGTGCAAAGATGACCATCGCGGCAGACGCGATGACGATGCTTGCGAAAATATAGAATGAGACGAGTTGGATCACGATGGGCCGCCCTTAACGATAGGGTGCATCGGCGGCAAGGTTCGCGGCAATTGCCCGTTCCCATTTCGCGCCGTTGTCGAGAAGCTTGGCCTTGTCATAAAACAATTCCTCGCGTGTTTCGGTTGCAAATTCGAGGTTTGGCCCCTCGACAATCGCATCCACTGGGCAAGCTTCTTGGCAGAAACCGCAATAGATGCACTTCGTCATGTCGATGTCATAGCGCGTGGTGCGACGGCTGCCGTCTTCGCGTGGTTCTGACTCGATGGTGATTGCCAATGCAGGACACACCGCTTCGCACAGCTTACATGCAATGCACCGCTCTTCTCCATTGGGGTACCGCCGCAAAGCATGCTCTCCGCGAAAACGCGGGCTCAACGGGTTCTTTTCGAACGGATAGTTGATCGTCGCCTTTGGCTTGAAGAAATATTGCAAGGTCAACCAGTGCGCCTTGACGAATTCCCAAAGGGTAAAGGTTTTGATGAGATGCGCGATGGTGGTCATGCGAAATGTCCTGTGAACATAAGATAGCCGCTCACCAAAAAGACCCAGAACAGCGAGATTGGCAGGAATACTTTCCAACCCAGACGCATCAATTGGTCATAACGGTAACGCGGTACAGTCGCCTTCACCCAAGCGAAGACAAAGAACATCAAAAGGATTTTGACGAAGAACCAGATGATGCCGGGAACGGCATATAATGGCGCCCAATCCACTGGCGGTAAATATCCACCCCAAAACAGAATGGCGTTAAGCGCGCACATCAACAGCACGTTGGCATATTCGCCCAGCCAGAACAAAGCGAACGCCATCGACGAATATTCGGTCTGGTAACCAGCGACCAGCTCGCTCTCGGCCTCGGTCAAATCGAAAGGCGCACGCGCGGTTTCTGCCATTGAACTGATAAGGAACATGATAGCGATCGGGAACAGCAACGGGTTGAACGCATAAGCGTTGATAAAGCCAAAGATATGGCCCCGCTGCCCTTCAACAATGCCGCCCACATTGAATGTACCGGCCCACAGCACAATGCAGATCAGGATGAAGCCAATCGACACTTCGTACGAAATCATCTGCGCCGCCGCACGCATGGCGGAATAAAACGGATATTTTGAGTTGGAAGCCCAACCCGCAATGACCACGCCATATACGCCAAGGCTGCTGATCGCGAGAATGTAGAGCAAGCCCACGTTGATATTGGACAGCACAACGCCGTCTGCAAACGGAATAACCGCCCATGCCATCAAAGCGACGGTGAAGGTAATAATCGGCGCAATCAGAAACAGCCCGCGGTTCGACGCGCTTGGGATGATTGTTTCCTGCAGGAAAACCTTAAGTCCGTCAGCGAACGACTGAAGGACGCCGAAGGGACCAACAACGTTGGGACCACGGCGAAGGGCAAAAGCTGCCCACAATTTGCGTTCAGCGTAAATGATGAGGGCGACGGCAAGCATCAACGGCAACGCGATAAGCAATATGCCCGCGATGGTTGCGGTGAACCATGCGGCTTCGTAGCTCATACCCAGAGTTTGGAAGAAGGATGTCATTCCGCTGCCTCCAGATATTGCGTGCCGTGGACCAGCTCTGCCGAGCACCGCTGCATCGTTTCCGACGCGCGGCAAATTGCGTTGGTCAGGTAGAAATCCTTAATCGGATAATCGGCAATCTTGCCATTCACGGCTGAAGGCAATTTTGGTTCAGACCAGCCATAATTGGCAAGGCCTTCGACGCCCAAAGCGGGCACGGCGTTGAACATTTCAACGCGGAGCGCCTCAAGGCTGTCAAACGGCAGGCGTTTGCCCAAAACATCGGACAAAGCCCGGAATATCGCCCAATCTTCCCGCGCATCGCCGGGTGGGAACACGGCGCGTTCCCCGCGCTGCACGCGGCCTTCGAGGTTTACGTATGTTCCCGATTTTTCGCTATATGCGGCTCCAGGCAAAATGACGTCGGCATGATGCGCGCCATTGTCGCCATGGTGGCCGACATAAACTTTGAAGCTGCCAGCAAACAGGCTGTAGTCAGCTTCATCAGCCGCGAGGAAAAACGCCAGCTTGGGCGCCTTGGCCGCCAACGCCTTGATACCGCCATCATGCGCATATCCAAGCATCAGTCCGCCCATGCGCGCCGCAGCAAAGTGCAACACGTTAAAACCATTCCAGCCATCACGGACGAGCTTATACTTCGCCGCAAAAGCCAATGCCGCGCCATGGACGCCTTCATAACGCAGCGCGCCGCCACCGACGATAATCGCTGGGCGTTCTGCGGTCTTTAACGCATCAGCAAGAGCCTTCGGTGCTTTCGCCAGTACGCTCAAATCATCACCGAGCCATTCAACCTTATAGGTCAAATCCGTTACTGGCCCGATAGCAAACACCTTTGCACCACGCTTGCGGATGGCTTTTTGGATACGCGTGTTCACCAAAGGTGCTTCGCGGCGCAGGTCGCTACCGACCAGCAAGATCACGTCCGCATTTTCAATGCCCGCGATGGTGGTGTTGAAGTTTACGGCCGAAAGCGAAGACGTATCGTACGATAGGCCCGTTTGACGGCCCTCAAGCATGGACGACCCTGCAAGCACGCGCGCCGCAAACATCGTTTCGCAATCGACCTGATCGCCTGCGATGACCGCAGCATCGCCCGACCAATTGGCCTTGATTGCCTCAAACGCCTCTGCCCAGCTTGCGGAAACAAGCTTCCCATCCTTGCGGATATACGGCTTGTCCAAACGACGATGCGTAAGGCCATCCACGGCGTGGCGTGTTTTGTCCGACGCCCATTCTTCGTTCACATCATCATTGATGCGTGGAAGCGCCCGTAATACGGCCCTACCCCGGCTATCGAGGCGGATATTGGTGCCGACCGCATCCATCACGTCGATGCTTGGCGTCTTTTTCAACTCCCATGGGCGTGCTTCGAAAGCATAAGGCTTCGACGTCAGCGCACCCACCGGACACAGATCAACAACATTGCCCGAAAGCTCGCTCTGCATGGCGTGCTCCAGATAGGTCGTGATCTGCATATTTTCGCCGCGGCCAATCGCGCCGACTTCTTCGATGCCAGCAACTTCTTCTGTGAACCGAACACAACGTGTGCACTGGATGCAACGTGTCATCGCCGTTTTGACGATTGGGCCCATATATTTTTCGGTAACCGCACGCTTGTTTTCTTCGAAACGCGATGCACCGCGACCATAAGCCAAGCTTTGGTCCTGCAAATCGCATTCACCGCCCTGGTCGCAAATCGGGCAATCCAACGGGTGATTGATGAGGAGAAACTCCATCACCCCTTCGCGTGCCTTTTTGACCATCGGGCTGTCGGTTTTGATGATCTGCCCTTCGGTGGCCGGCAGCGCACAGCTTGCCTGCGGCTTTGGCGGACCAGGGGCAACCTCGACCAAGCACATCCGGCAATTGCCCGCAATGGACAGCCGCTCATGATAGCAAAAGCGCGGAATTTCCTTCCCCGCCATCTCACACGCCTGAAGCACAGTCGCGCCTGCAGGAACTTCGAGTTCTAAACCGTCTACGGTGACTTTAGGCATTATTATTCTGCTGCCTCCAACATATCGTCGCCCTTGGCTTCGTGAATGCGGCGTTCCATCTCCGGACGGAAATGCTTGATGAGGCCCTGAATTGGCCACGCAGCTGCATCGCCAAGCGCACAAATTGTGTGGCCCTCAACCTGCTTCGTGACATCGTACAGCGTATCAATGTCGCCAATCTCGGCATTGCCCGTGCGCATCTTTTCCATGACGCGCCACATCCAGCCAGTGCCTTCGCGGCATGGCGTACATTGGCCGCAGCTTTCATGCTTATAGAAATAGGACAGGCGCGAGATTGCGCGAACGATGTCTGTCGACTTGTCCATTACGATGACCGCCGCGGTACCAAGGCCCGAGCCGACGGCCTTACAGCCGTCAAAATCCATGGGCACGTCCATCATCATGGCAGCAGGCACCAATGGCACTGACGAGCCGCCCGGAATGACGGCGAGCAGATTATCCCAACCACCGCGAATACCGCCGCAATGCTTTTCGATCAGCTCGCGGAACGGAATGCCCATTTCTTC
>JAIXYC010000134.1 GCA_027490455.1 Sphingomonadales bacterium | reverse complement strand
TGAATCAATCCGACGAGCGTTGAAAATGCCGGTCCCGAATGTGCCTCGGGAATGCTGGCGAGGCCAGATGGACGGCCAATGCGGACCGTGCGGCCCAACGCGCCTTGCATATGTTCCGCTGCGCCCTTCAATTCAGCGCCGCCGCCGGTCAACACAACAAGATGCCCGGATGGACCCGAGAAACCCAAGGTTTTAAGCGCTTGTGCGATTTCGGTGACGATGGAGTCCACGCGCTGGCAGACCACCGCGTTTAACTGCGCCTTGGTGATGCGCGGTGCGTTAGCGCCTGCTTCAACGCCGTTTTCATCAGGGCCAATGTCGAGCACTTCTTGATGATCGCGCGGGCTGGTTAAGGCAGAACCGTGGAAGCATTTGAGCCGTTCGGCCTGCGCCCGGCGAATGCCAAAGGCCGATGCGATGTCGTCCGTAATATCAGACCCGCCCTTTTGAATGGTCTCAAGCCCGACGAGCATGCCGCCGATGAAGACCGACACATTGGTTACCGCCGCGCCAAATTCGACAAGAGCTACACCAAGCTCACGTTCTTCCGCTGTCAGGCACGCAAGGCCAGTGGCCACTGGCCCAACGACGAGCGACTCAACATCAAGATGCGCCGCGCGCACCGTCATATCCATGTTCCGGACAGGCGACTGGTCCGCGAGAACGACATGGACATCGACACCAAGGCGGTCGGCGTGCAGGCCCACAGGATTCACAACACCGCCGACACCATCCAGCGAATATAATGTTGGCTGAATATGGAGCGCAATTTTGCCGCCAGTTTGAATGTTCGCACGTCCAGCCTGAAGCAATTCGTCAACATCTTCCTGCGTGATGCGATCACCACCCAGTTCAATCTCAACGGGCGCAAGCAAGCTATCAAGCCCGCCGGCGGACATGCCCACCCACACGCGGTCAATATTCAGCCCGGCGATACGCTCGGCCTGTTCCACGGCATGGCGCACGGACAATTCGGCTTGTTCGACATCGGCAATACAGCCGCGCGTAACGCCCCTGCTCTCGCGTTGGCCGGTACCCAGCACCAACAGCTCGCCGCTGTCGGTCAACCCGGCAATGAGTGCCGAAACTTTCGAAGAGCCAATATCAATGGCCGAAATCAGTTTTTCAACGCGTGCAGCTCTCATACTTCTCTTCCGCTGGTGGTCGACGTTATGTCGCCGCTCTCTACTTTAACAGGTTCGACTTTGGGCGCCTTGCGAAAATACGCACGTTCCGGGTCGCGCAAGTCGAAATGGATCAGGTCGCGGCCAAGCAGCCGGTGGATGCCATCCATCCGCGCAAAATTGAGCAAAGCCTCGGCCGCTGCCTTTTCACCTTCGGGCAAGGCCAATGTTTCACCGGTCTGGAACTGCAAATCCCAGCGGCGGTTACCCACCCATGTTGCGCCAATGACCTGCGCCTTAAGGGCGGAGGCATTGTCGAGCAGGGTGTTGAGCGCGACAGCATGCCGGTTCGCATCAATGCCATTCAACGTCGGCAAATCGCCACCTTCGCCTGCCGCAATATTTTGCAGGACAATCCCGTTGGCATCGATCAGCGAATATTTGCCGTTGCGCTGCCAAATCGCCGCGGGCTTCCGCTCGACGATTTCGACCGCAAGCGTATCGGGCAAACGGCGCGCCACGCGGGCGTCTTTGATCCAGCCATATTTCAGCAAGTCTGCGCGGACCTTGTCGATATCGACCAACGGCATCGCGCGGTCTTTTTCGGCAAGGACAAGTTGATAGACCCGAACTTGGTCCACACGCTCCATACCCGTGACTTCAACACGCTGCACCTGAAAGCCGGCCTTTGCGGCGAGCGCCGCATATTGCTGATACGCCGCCGCCGTAACGCCCGTAAATTGGGCAATGGCAAATAGCAGCACCGCAAGCGCGGTTACAAAAATCCATGTGAGTGCGCGCTGCACATCTTCTTCCGAAATCGGCAGTATCCGCATGATCCGGTCAACCCAGGATATTTGCAGCACCTTCTTGCGCGGGTTCGGCGAAGCGGTCTTGCGCTTTGCAGCAGGTTTTCGTGCAGCGGTCGCCATTATGCCAACGCCTCTTTCACGATCATGTCGACCAACTGTTCATAGCTGATGCCAACGTGCCGCGCCTGTTCGGGCACGAGGCTCAACGGCGTCATTCCCGGCTGCGTGTTTGTTTCCAGCACGAACACACCGTTTTTGCCCAATTCATCATCCCAGCGGAAATCGGTGCGTGATGCGCCCTTGCAGCCCAGCAACCGGTGCGCATCAAGCGCAATGTCCAACATATATTGTGCAATTTCCTTGGGGATTTCCGCAGGGCAAATATGCTCGGTCAGGCCGTCGGTATATTTGGCATCAAAATCGTAAAAGCCGCTCTTTGGCTTCAACTCGGTAACGCACAGCGCCTTATTACCCAGCACCGCCACCGTCAGTTCGCGGCCCTTGATAAAGGGTTCGGCCAGCAATGTTGCAAATTCCTGCCAAGGCCCCTTGGCATCGCGCGCAATCGGGTTTCCGTAATTGCTGTTTTCGGTGACAATCGCGACGCCAACCGAGCTGCCTTCATTGACGGGTTTCAGCACATAAGGCCGCGGCAATGGGTCGGCGGCAAACAGGCTTTCGCTATCCACCATCGTGCCCTTTGGCATCGGAATGCCCGCCGGGACCAGCCGCTGTTTCGTCAATTCCTTGTCGATGGCAATCACCGACGTCACCATGCCGCTATGGGTATATTTAATGTCCATCAAATCGAGCATGCCTTGCACCGATCCATCTTCCCCGGGAACGCCATGCAGCGCGTTAAACACGACATCGGGGCGCAGCGCGGTCAAAACCTGCGCAACATTGCGGTCCATGTCGACACGGCTGACCTTATAGCCCAGTTTCTCAAGCGCATCGGCAACGCCGTTGCCGCTCATCAGCGAGACTGGCCGTTCGTTTGACCAGCCACCCATCAACACCGCTACGTGGATTTGCTCACTCATTTTGTTTCACCCACGCGTTGTATTTCCCAATGCAGGTCAATGCCTGACTTCGCCTTTACACTCTGGCGCACTTCATCGCCCAACGCCTCAATATCGGCGCTTGTCGCATCGCCTGTGTTAATCAAAAAGTTGGTATGCTTTTCCGAAACCTGCGCGCCACCGATTTGCAGTCCGCGGCATCCCGCTTCGTCAACCAACTGCCATGCCTTGTGTCCATCTGGATTTTTGAAGGTCGATCCACCGGTTTTGGAACGCAGCGGCTGCGATGCTTCGCGCGCGGCGCTTATCCGGTCCATCTCCGCCTGAATGGCGTCTGCTGCGCCCGGCACACCGCGAAAGCGCGCACCGACGACAATTGCACCATCGGGAAGATCGGAATGGCGATAGCTATAATGCAGTTCTTCAACCGACAAGGTCGCAAGCGCGCCATCGCGCATCACGACATCGCAATCGACCAATATGTCCTTCACCTCGCCACCATAAGCGCCGCCGTTCATACGGACAAAACCGCCGACCGTGCCGGGAATGGACCGCAAAAACTCAAGCCCCGAAATGCCATTGTCCCGCGCGGTTGACGATACCAATATGCCCGATGCCCCTGCCCCGCAATTCAGCGTGACGGCGTCAACGGATGCCACTTTGGCAAAGGCTTTGCCAAGGCGAACGACAACGCCTTTTACGCCGCCATCCCGCACAATCAGGTTGGAGCCAAGGCCAAGCGCCATGACGGGTACATTTGGATCAAGCTCACGCAGAAATTCTTGCAGGTCGTTGATATCTTTGGGTTCGAAAAGATATTCCGCGCTGCCGCCCGACTTAAACCAAACCAATGGCGCAAGCGGCGCGTCAGGCGTTAACTTGCCTTCAACCTTTGGAAGGATGTTCACGCTCATGCACGGGCTGCCTTAATGGCGTCCG
>JAIXYC010000026.1 GCA_027490455.1 Sphingomonadales bacterium | reverse complement strand
GGTGCATGCCGCCGGACATCGCATCATTCATGATGTCATATTTGCGCGCGACATTGGAAAAGACGCCGCCTACGCGTTTTGTCTTTTCTTCAGGGCTAACCTGTTCATAGCCAAAGGATACCGTATCATTCATCGTCGATCCTGTAGCTAACTACGGAGAGGGTCGCTAGCGGATTCGCACCTAAATGCTGCAGCTATTCCGTTATTCAAAACTGATCGCAGAATTTATCGTTACGGTAAGACTCACTAAGGCGCCTAACGAGCCGTGAATAACTTCCATGCGGACCAGCACGCCGTTATCGTCAAGGCGGCAGCCCATATGACGGCGGTCGAATCGCGCATAGCGCCATCGCTTGGTATTAATTGCGCTGCACCTATTAGCAGCAGGCCAATCAGTGAAATAATCAGCCTGAATTTGTATGACATGCAAGAGCTTCATCTAATAACCGGAGCGGTCGAAACCGCTCCGGCGCTAGTTTTAACAGTTATCTTTTAGCCAGCAATCAATTGCGTACGAACCAATTTCTAAAGCTTGAGCAATTAGTACTACAACACCGGGTGCCATTCCTCCTAATGAACCCCCAATTACTTTCAAAAGGTCTTTTACTACTGCCGCTTTATCTGTATCCACCCCTTCCTTGAAGCGTCTATATCCTTCAATAGAGAAATATATTTTATTGTCCGAGTCACTCCGAACATACATCCCGTTTGTCCCTGGCACCAGCGAGCACGTATTTCCTATGGGACATGTCATTGCGTTGCGGTCCAGCATGTATGGAGGCAGTTCGACATCACCATCGCGATAGTTAGCGAATTCAAGCCAATTCGATCCAAACATCGCTTGCCCGAACTCATTCCGGATCGGTTCGAACTCGGAAACATAATCTGGTTCTTGGAAGTTACTCATAAATTATTCTCCTACGGCCACAATTGACTCATCTGTAGTCCACTATCTCAGGTGCTGTAGGAAAGTGTTTTGTTCTTTTTTTGTTCCAAGGTATAGCGTCGTCCGCTGCTTCTCTTGCCTTGGCCTGCCTTGTAACAATTATCGTTGGATATCGGCCGTAGTAATATCAACTGGCCAAGACTGCCCGCTGAGGCTAGCAAAACGATATGCCAGAATTACCTGAAGTGGAAACCACAGTTGCCGGCCTACGTTCGGTGCTTGAAGGCGAGATTATCGTCCGCGCGGAACCGCGCCGTGCGGACTTGCGTTGGCCCATCCCGGTCGATCTGCGTCAGCGGCTGACAGGCGCGCGAATCCAAACGCTTGGACGGCGCGCCAAATATGGCCTTATCCATACCGATCGTGAGGATACGCTGATATTCCATTTGGGCATGTCCGGACGATGGCGCGTTGATCCTACGGAAATCGAAAAGCACGATCACTTCATTTTGGAAACAGCCAGCGGCCGGGTTGTGGCTTTGAATGACCACCGCCGCTTTGGTTCGCTGGATATTATCGATTCGCCCCAATTGGACAGCTATCGCTTTTTTGAAAAAATGGGACCGGAGCCTTTGTCGCCGGCATTTGATGCACATGTGCTGCGCGACGCGCTGCACGACCGCAAAGCCCCTATTAAGGCGATGTTGCTCAACCAGAATATCGTCGCGGGCTTGGGAAATATCTATGTGTGTGAGGCGCTGCACATGGCGGGCATTGATCCGCGGGCGCCAGCCAGCTCGATTAGTAAACCCCGGCTTGTCCGGCTTGTTGCGGCGATCAAAGAGGTGTTGGCGGCGGCCATCGCAGCTGGCGGATCGACCTTGCGTGACTTCGCCGCACCGGACGGGGAACTGGGCTACTTTGCCAAGGATTGGCGCGTCTATGGCCGTGAAGGGCAGGACTGTGTTTGCGGAGCACCGGTTCAACGGCGCGTTGATTCGGGGCGTTCGACCTTTTACTGCGCGAAATGTCAGCGATAGTGCGGTATTTCGAGGTTGACGAATCTGTTGGGCAGGGTTAAGGGCCGCTCCTTCAACGGACGTGTTTCATAAAGACGTCTCCGCAAATATCGAAATTCGAGGATAAAAATGGCCAATACGCCGCAAGCAAAAAAGCGTATCCGTCGCAATGCGCGTCGCACCGAAGTCAATGGCGCACGCGTCAGCCGCATCCGTACCTTCATCAAAAAGGTTGAGTCGGCGATTGAACTTGGTGACAAGTCGGCAGCCGCTGCTGCACTCGCTGCTGCACAGCCTGAATTGGCGCGTGGCGTATCCAAGGGCGTTTTGCACAAGAACACAGCATCGCGCAAATTTGGTCGCCTCACAAAGGCGGTTGGCGGTCTCGCCTAACCCATATTTCACAGGCTGGCTGGTCCAGCCTTAAAATTTGAAACCCGCCGTTTTCCCGGCGGGTTTTTTATTGCCCACTGTCACAAAGGCAAAGGCGACGGATTTCCCGCGATTCGGAAGATATCCACAGAGATCTTTGCAAAAAAGTGAGCAAAATTAGATGCTTACAAATTAATTGACGCATTTGCTTGGCTGTTGCCGAGTCAATGCCATTTATTTCATTTTTTTTGCAGCGCTGCACTTGATCGACTCGTTTCGAGCGGTCTAAGAAACTGTTTCCAGCAATGCATGACGACAGTCGGGCAGTGCCTCACATGGAGAATCGGACATCGCGACTGCTGCATTTGGCAACAAATGCACAGTGTCGGTCTGTGTGCTTCGCATGTGGGCAGATAGCGCGCGGTTGTGTTGGTCTGGATGGGGTGGAAAATTGGGGGCAGGCACGTTGGCCGAAGATAAAGCAGTATCGCAGATGACATTCGATCAACCGCATGGCGAAAACGCCAGCCTGACGTTGAAATCCCATTTTGATGCCGATTGGCAGACAATCTCATCCGGCTTGCGCCGCGATTTGGGCGCGCAAATATATGGCCAGTGGATTCGCTCTATCACCCTTGGTGATTTTTGTGACCTGACGGGTACGCTCGAACTTCTTTTGCCGTCCGATTTTTCCGCAAGCTGGGTGTCTGATCATTATGCCGATCGCCTGCGTTTGGCGTGGTCGAGCACCAATAGCAGCGTGAAGCAGCTGAAAATCCGCACACGCCCCGGTGCACCGCGCGTCGAGTTGCTCCGTGCATCCACAAATGCCGAACGCATTGTCGCGCAAGCTGCGAATGACCCTCTGCCGCCACGTTCGGCACTTGATCCGCGGATGACGTTTGCGAATTTCGTTAAAGGCCAAACCAATGTTCTCGCGCTCAGCGCGGCAGAACGTGTGGCGTCGAAAGACAAGCCGCTTTTCAATCCATTGTATCTTCAAGCGGCAACGGGTCAGGGCAAAACCCACCTGATGCATGCCATCGGTCATGCTTATGCCGAAGTGAACCCCGACGCGCAGATCATCTATATGTCTGCGGAAAAATTCATGATGGAATTTGTGACCGCGATGCGGCGCAAGGAAGTCATGGAATTCAAGGCGCGCTTGCGTGCGGTCGATGTGTTGTTGATTGACGACATCCAGTTCATCATCGGCAAGGTATCGACGCAGGAAGAGTTCCTCCACACCATCGACGCCATCATCGGTGCGGGCAAACGCCTCGTCGTTGCTGCCGACCGTGCGCCGCAAGCGCTTGACGGCGTGGATCAGCGCATCCTGTCGCGTCTGTCGATGGGTCTGGTCGCAGACATTCAACCAGCGGACCTTGAGCTGCGCCGCCTCATTCTCGAACAGCGCCTTGCCAACATGCCTGAAGCACAAGTTGGTGAAGATGTGATCGAATTTCTGGCCCGCACCATCAGCCGCAATGTGCGCGAACTCGAAGGTGGCCTGAACAAGCTGCTGGCGTATGCCCAGTTGACTGGCAAGCCAGTGACCCGGACGTTGGCTGAAGAGCAGCTGAAAGATATTTTGAGCGCTTGCCGCCGCCGTATCACAATCGATGAAATCCAGCGTGCGGTATGCGAATATTATCGCATCGACCGGAGCGAAATGTCATCGAAGCGCCGTGCGCGCGCCGTTGTCCGCCCGCGTCAGGTCGCCATGTATCTCGCCAAGGTCATGACACCACGCAGCTATCCGGAAATCGGACGCAAATTTGGCGGACGTGACCATTCGACGGTAATTCACGCCGTGCGCTTGGTCGAGGGTTTGCGTCAGCAGGACAGCGACATGGACAATGATGTCCGCGCGCTGCTCCGTCAGCTCGAAGCGTAATCCACCCCTTTTCAACATCCTTTCCAGAGCCTATCCACTGATAGGGATTCGGAGAGGGTGCAATGGGACAATCTTGTGCGTCATGCGGGTCGGCAAATGCGGTTCGCGCGCTATTTTGTGCCCAGTGCGGCGCTTCGCTAAAAGCGCGACCTGTGGCCCGGGCTGCCGCTAAACGTTCATGGGCAATGCCGGGCAAGGCCCTTGCGATTCTGCTGGTTTTCGTGGGTTTATACTTCTGGCTGTTCGTCCTTGATGACATGCAGAACGGTTCGGTAACGCCAACGGCCGATCAGAGCGCAGACGCGACTGCCGCAGCCCAGATTTTCTTCACAATGACCGAAGCGAATATTCGCGACAAGCCGAGCACGTCTGACAGCGTCATATTGGGCAAATTGCCGCGCGGGTCGCAGTTGACGGGCGTTGTTCAGCCGGGTTCACCGCCAGCCGATGGCTGGATTGCATTGAGCGACGGCAATGGCTTCATCGCGATGGTCAATCTTTCACCGTCAAAACCACCCGAGCTTGTCACCTTGCTGAACGATCAATCATGGATTGTTGATATGCCCGTTGATGTGTGGGCGACGACGGCGTCGGATAGCGCGCTGATTGATCGTGCGCGCGCAGACACCACACTGAAACTGGTTGGCCTTACCGCCGACAACTTCATTGAGGTGAAGCTTCCGGACAATCGCTACGGCTATTTGGCCGATGGAAAATCCATATTGGCGCGCTTGGGCGGAAAACCGATTGCCATTGGTTTCAATCCGCAAACATGCGCATTTAGCGGCGAAATTGGCGCCGAGTTTACCAAAATTGGCGCGCGGCTTCGGGCGCAATGGCAAGCATTAGAAGCCAAGGAATATGCTAACGAGGCTGCACGCGAAAAAGCCTATGCCAAGGTCGAAGGCAAAAGCAGCTATGCGCGCCTGCGGCGTTCATTTGATGGATTATCGCTCACGGCGCTGGGGCAGCATTATGAATCCCAGTCGCTATATTTCGCGGACCCGCCCGCTAAGGTCATCGCCGTTTTTCGCGACAATGGATTTAACATCGGGCCCGATGGCATATTCAAGGCAACTGAACTGTACGCCGGCATATCCGGCACCCGCGGTGAGGGCACGGCCTATGGCCAAACCGAGCTGAGTTGCGGGGTCTGATCCGCAACCTTAGCCGATTTTGCGCCGAGCTGAGTTGAAAGCGTTAGCGCTTTTCCTCTGGCGCAACCGAGATACGGACCGTTTCGCCGCCATTGCCGGGAAATCCTGTAAACATCGCCTCAACCAGATTTGGCACCAGATAAGGCAGCTTGTTTGACCGTGACTTGGCTTCCGCCTTGCCTTCAAATAAACGCTTACCGTCGCCGTTACGGTCAATCTTCATGTCGAGGTTCGCAGTGTACACTGTGAAGCTGTCGATTTCATAGGGGCGGTTGAAGCCGCTATACAGGAATGGATCATAATAGCCGACGACGTAACGCGCGCCGCGACGGGTGCGCACGACATAGGGCCGGTAAAAGCTGCCAAAGCCCCAATAGGGGTCATAAAACGGATCTTGGCGAACGATGTTGCGTTCCTTGCCCTGATCGACCGCATAATCGAGCGAGACGGTCATATCGGCATTTGAGCCCGTCGCGGGCACATAGCCAATTTCCTGAAGCTCGCTTGCCACCAATGCCGCATATTGGCCAAATTCAATGCCGCCTGCATTGTCCGGGTTGGCCGCGCGGATAACAAAGGTCTGGCCCTGTGGCGCTGGCAATTGCTGAAAACGCGAGACGTCGGCGTTAAACGGTGTTGCGCAAGCACTAAGTGCCAGCAATGCTATCGGAGCAAGAAAAGTTGCGACCTTTTTTATCATTTCAAATCCCCTAAGCAGCGACCGAGCGCCTTCAATAATACAACGCCATTACGTTACAATAGTTTCGCTGAACTGTGGTTGAACGGTATCAGAGCACAATTTAGCGCAGGAGACCAAGCGCAGCATACGCTGCCTTCAACGTTGGTCCGCCAAGTTCACGCGCTTTCGCTGCCCCCTTGGCAAGCGCCGCGTCTATTTGCTCGTGATCATCCTTCAGAACAGCGAAGCGTTCGGAAATGGGGCGCAGATGTTCAATGACGATTTCGGCCAATGCCGGTTTGAATGCGCCAAAGCCCTGATCACCAAAGCGCGATAGAGTTGCCTCAACAGTCTCTTCGGCAAAGGCGGCATAAATGCCGACGAGATTTTTCGCCTCGGGGCGGCCTTCAAGGCCCGCAGGCTCAGACGGAAGCGGTTCAGGGTCGGTCTTGGCCTTTTTGATTTTGCTCAAGATGGTGTCGGCATCATCGATCAGGTTAATCCGGCTCATATCGCTTGGATCGGACTTCGACATTTTCGAACTGCCGTCACGCAGCGACATGATGCGCGCGGTTTCCTTGGGAATGATGGGGTCGGGCAAGGTGAAGATATCGGTGCCGTTTCCGAAGTCCGTGTTGAATTTCTGGGCAATGTCGCGCGCAAGTTCCAAATGCTGCTTTTGGTCTTCGCCGACCGGAACGTGCGTCGCCTGATATAATAAGACGTCTGCGGCCTGAAGGACGGGGTACGTGAACAGCGCGATGCTCGCGCCTTCGCGGTTCTTGCCTGACTTGTCCTTGAACTGCGTCATGCGGTTCAGCCAACCCATGCGCGCTGTGCCCGTCAACAACCACTGTAGCTCCGCATGGGCAGGAACTTGGGCTTGGTTGAACAATATCGCCTTGTCAGTGTCCAGTCCGCACGCGAGCAAGGCCGCGGCCATCTCGCGGGTGTTCGCCGTCAGTTCGGCCGGATCATGCGGCATGGAAATCGCGTGCAAATCGGCAAGGAAATACAGGCATTCCATTTCATCCTGCATCTTAACCCAGTTGCGGATCGCGCCCAGATAGTTGCCCAAATGCAGATTGCCGGTGGGTTGAATGCCAGAAACGACGCGCATGATTATGACTCGCTTACATTGGCCGCGGGCGAGGCTGCACGCCGGCGGAACAGGGATTTCAATTCTTGCATTCGGTAAGCGCCGAACAGCAATATGGCCAGCGCATAAACCGCGCCACCAGCGCTCACGAGAACCGACAGCACAGCGATGCGTCGCCACAATCCCGTGCCCAATTGGTCTTCAATGATTTCATTACCGAAAAACAGCGCGACACCCATCAATGCTGCAGCCAGAATAATACGCCACGCCTTTTGCTTGAGCCGCGCATCGACCGCGATATGCCCGCGTTTGCGCAAGGTGAACCACAGCAACGCGACATTGACCCAAGCCGATATTGCGGTCGCAACGCCAACGCCGATGTGCGCGAGCGGCCAAATGAGAATGAGGTTGCCGATAAGGTTCACCAACATCGACCACAAAGCCAACCGCAGCGGCGTTTTGGTGTCGCTGCGCGCGTAAAATCCGGGCGTCAGTACCTTGATAAGGACATAAGCAGGCACGCCCGCGGAAAAGGCCATCAGGACAGCTGCAGTTCCTCGCGTGTCCGCGGCGGTGAATGCACCATGTTCAAATATGCCATGGACGATGGGTATCGCCGAAACGATCAGGGCCGCCGTCGCGGGCATCGCAAAGAACAGCGCCAGTTCGACAGCGCGATTTTGCGTGTCGGACGCAGCCTTGGTGTCGGCACCGGCGATTTGCCGCGAAAGCGCTGGCAGGATCGCGGTACCAATGGCGATGCCAATCAATCCCAATGGCAGCTGGTTCAAACGGTCCGCATAATAGAGCCATGATACCGATCCTTCTGGCAAGAACCGCGCGGCGAGCGACGTTGAGATAAGAAGGTTGAATTGAATGGCGCCTTGGCCAATCGCGGCTGGCGCAATCAAGGCGAGCATCAGTTTTACGTCAGGCGTTAGGCGCGGCCATGCAAGCTTCAGGCTGGCCCTTGCGCGGTGGCATGCCCACATCAGCCAAAGCAATTGGAGCGCGCCGGACACGGTCACGGCAATGGCTTGGGTAACCGCCGTTTCAACTTCGCTGTCGCCACGAAAGAAGATGAGCGCGATAATCATGCAGATATTCAGCAATATCGGCGCGGCGGCATTGACCCAGAAACGGTTCAGCGAATTCAATATGCCGCCCAGCAGCGACACCAACGAGATGAGTGCCAGATAGGGAAAGGTGATAATCGTCAGATGCCGTGCGAGCGCAAATTTCTCCGGCCCGCCATCGGGGAAGCCGCCGGTCATGGCCCATACAACCGGGCCCGCTGCCAGCATCATGAGCCCCGTGAACAGCACCAGAAATGGAAATAGCACCGACAGCACTTGGCTGGCGAATGTGCGCGCAGCGGTAAGGCCTGTTTGTGCCTTTTCGCGTTCAGCCTCGGTCATCTTTTTGTTGAACAGAGGGACAAAAACCGCCGCGAATGCGCCTTCGGCGAACAATGCACGGAACAGGTTGGGCAACCGCCACGCAATCAGAAACGCGTCGGACGCAAGGCCTGCGCCGACATAGCGCGCCATCAACATATCGCGCAATAGACCAAGCACGCGGCTGACCAAAGTCAGCCCCCCAATGGTAATGCTGTTTCGAACCAGGCTCATATGTTCACCTGGTACCTACGGCCTCAGGCTTCGCCTGCAGGCTGCGTTTCTGCCATCTGCTGTGCTTGCGTGAGCTGCTGGATATACAATGCGTTGAAATCGATCGGTTCGAGAACGAGCGGCGGATAGCCTGCATCGCGAACAGCATCGGCAACAATCCGGCGTGCAAATGGGAACATCAAACGCGGCGCTTCACCGAAAAGGAACGGGTGCGCTTGCTCGTCGCTGACATTGCGCAGACCAAATAGCGTGCCATATTCGAGTTCGACCGAGAAATGGACGCCATTGTCGCTTTCGGCTTTGACCGCGAGTTTCAAAGTGATTTCGTGCACTTCATCCGTGATGGAATTGGCCAGAATGTTCACCTGGACGTCGATTTGCGGTGTCACGTCCCAGTTAAAGCTGTGCGGAGCATTCGGGTTTTCTACCGACAAGTCCTTGATATACTGGTTCAACATACCCACTGCAGGTGCGGTATCTGCGCCATTAGCTTTTACATTTTCCGAAACGATGGTGCCTGCTTCGTCAGCCATGTGATGTCGTGCTTTCCTATTGATTGTCATGGACGCCAAATCGCGCCCCTATTGGCCGTCGCGCCTAGCAGGGTGACCGACAAAGGGCAATCATTGTTGCACATGCGGCAAGCCGCACTTTTCTTTAGGTAAAGCCCTTTGAACCCGCAACATTAGTGCTTATATGGTATTGAGGCGGAGCGGGATGGGCGATATTCCATACCATCGAAATTATATGCCGGACTTATTTGGCGCATGGAGGCGTTGTGACGTTCACTATTGTATTGCTTGCTCTTGTTGCAGCGTTCCTCGGCCTTCGGCTTTATTCCGTGCTGGGTAAGCGCACGGGTCACGAACAGGAACCCGTTGCGCGCCGTCCGATTGAAACGACAGCCCAGCCTATGCTGCGCCAGCCGTCGGCAAGCACTGATGCCGCAGCGGTAGTACCAGCGAACGAAATCTCAAATGTCGACATGGCTGCGCAAAGCGGCATCAAGGCAATTGCCAATGCGGACCGGAGCTTTGATCTCGGACTGTTCGTCGAAGGATCTAAAACCGCCTACAAGATGGTTCTTGAGGCCTATTGGCGCGGTGACAAGGAAGCGCTGCGTTTCCTATGTGACGATGATGTATTTGACAGCTTTGCCGAGGCTATTGATGGTCGCGACGCGCGCGGTGAGACATTGGCCAACCGATTGGTGCGTATCGACGAAGTGCGTGTTGTCGATGCAAGCTACGACCACCCAATGGCACGTATTACCGTTCGGTTTGATGCCGACATCGCCGCGATGGTGCAGGACGCCGATGGCAACATCATCGGTGGTTCGATGACCGACGCTGTGGAAACGCATGATATTTGGACATTCATGCGCGATGTTAAGTCAGGCGGCCGCAACTGGAAGCTTGACGAAACCGACTCGGTCTGATTCACCCGGGCGATGAAACGCGCCCTTTGTGCCTTTGGCTTATCCGCTCTTACCCTGTCCGCTTGTTCGGGCGGCATCATTCCCAATGGGGTACCGACCGCATCGACGGGTGCATTACGTCCATCACCTGACGCGATATTGCCGGAAAAGGCAGCCGAGCCCATTCCATCCACGCCCGCGGTAACGCTGGCTGCGCCCGTGCCGACAGGTGACGGTTCGACCGCGGCGAGCTTAGGCGTCGTGCGTGGGCCAGAAATTGGATCGTTGCAGGTCGATGCGCGCAAGGCCCAGCTTGCCATGGATAGTTTCAAGACGAGCTGCCCGGGCCTCGTTCGGCGCACTGACAGCAGCGGCCTTACCCAAGGTGCAGATTGGATTCCCGCCTGCGACGCCGTCAAAACATGGACGGGTGACGCGATATCCTTCTTCGCGGCGTATATGGACGCGGTGCAAGTCGGTAACGGCAAAGCGTTTGCCACAGGCTATTATGAGCCCGAAATCGCCGGCTGCCGCACGCGGCAGGCGGGTTGTGAAGTGCCGGTCTACAAACGGCCATCGGACCTGATTGATGTCGACCTTGGGCAGTTCTCTGATGATTTAAAGGGCAAGAACATCCGCGGCAAAGTCAGTGGCACCAAGTTGGTGCAATATGATGACCGTGCCGCGATTGAAGGTGGCTCTTTGACAGGACGCGGCCTTGAAATCGCATATGCCAATGATGCGATCGAATTCTTCTTCCTGCAAATTCAGGGGTCAGGGCGCCTAAGGCTGCCCGATGGCAGCGTGATGCGCATTGGCTATGAAAGCCAAAACGGGCGTGGCTACACCGGCATTGGCCGGTTGATGAAGGATCGCGGCCTTATCACCGATGGTTCGATGCAGGGCATTGTCGCCTATTTGCGGGCCAATCCCGAAGAGGGCCGCAAAGTCATGCAGGAAAATAAAAGCTTTGTGTTTTTCCGCGAGTTGACCGGCGCTGGGCCGCTTGGCGCAATGGGCTATCCTGTCGTGGGCGAAGCAAGCGTCGCCGTCGACGTTAAGTTTATACCGCTGGGCGCGCCACTGTGGCTGTCGATGGACCGTGCTGAACCGAACGGTATCTGGATTGCCCAAGACACCGGCGGCGCGATCAAGGGCGCAAACCGGATTGATACATTTTGGGGTGCCGGTGACCGGGCACGTGCCATCGCGGGCGGTATGGCGGCACGCGGCGCGGCGCTGATTTTCTTACCCAAGGCGGCAGTCACCCGGCTCGGACTATAAATTCGCCATGGCGCGGCATTTGGACAGCAATGAAAAGGCACTGTGGGGGAAAGTTGTCGCCACAGTTAGCCCAATACATGTAACCAAGCCAAAGGCGCAGCCAGTGGTTGCGGCAGCATCGGACAAAGCGCTCTTGGCCAAGCATCTGAATGCCAAGCCCAAGCCGATACGCAGCGAACCTGCGAAAATTGTTGCCGCACCGCAAAACAAGATCGCGCCTGTTCCGCACAATCTGGATGGCCATTGGGACCGACGGATCACGCGCGGCAGCATACTGCCCGATGTCAGCGTGGATTTGCACGACGCGTCATTGTCGGGTGCCTATGCGCGGCTCGATGGGGCGCTTGAACAGGCGATAGCGCAAAGGATGAAGGTCGTCCTTTTGGTGACCGGCAAGCAACGCGCGCATGATCGGGCGAGTGGTCAGGGCAGGGGCGCGATTGCCGCCGTTGTGCGCGATTGGCTGGCGGCGTCACGACATGCGCGGAGCATCTCTGCGGTCCGTAACGCGCATCCCCGGCATGGCGGGTCCGGCGCGCTGTATATTATGCTGAAAAGCTAGCTGCTAAGTATCCGGATCGCAACGCGCCGGTAGATTTCGGTGAGCGCGGTGAGGTCCGCAATGGCCACCGCCTCGTCCAATTTATGCATTGTTGCGTTGCACAGCCCGAATTCAACGACGGGACAGATTTTCGTCAGGAACCGCGCATCGGAGGTTCCGCCCGTGGTCGACGGTTCGGGCTTTATGCCCATAACGCCCTCAACAGCCTCAGAAATGGCTGCCGACAGTTCACCCGGCGGGGTCAGGAACGCTTCGCCCGAAATCATGGCGGTCAGGTTACCGCCATACTTTTCAACAAGCTCCTGCATCCGCGCAACGAGCGCCTCGCCGCTTTGCAAGTCGTTGAACCGGATCGACAACCGGGCTTCTGCCTTTGCCGGAATGACGTTGGTCGCTTTATTGCCGACAGCCAGGTCCGTGATCTCAATATTGCTTGGCTGGAACCAGTCGGTGCCCTCGTCCAATGAAATCGCTTCGATCTCGGACAATATCGCCACGAGCTTTGGGATGGGGTTATCGGCCAAATGCGGATAGGCGACATGGCCTTGCGTGCCTGCAACTGAAATCCACATGTTCACGGACCCGCGGCGTCCGATTTTCATCATGTCGCCAAGCCGGTTCACGCTGGTGGGTTCGCCGACAAGACAGGCATCGGGGATCGTGTCAAGCGCTTGCATATGATCGATTAAGGCGCGGGTGCCGTAAATCGCGGGGCCTTCTTCATCGCCCGTAATGATCAGGCTGATTGTCCCTGCGTCAGCGGGTATTTCGTGCAATGCCGCGACAAATGCGGCGATGCTGCCCTTCATATCGACTGCGCCGCGACCGTGGAGCAAATCACCCTTTATCTGCGGAACGAAAGGATCGCTTGCCCAGCCAGCGCCCGGCGGCACGACATCAAGATGCCCGGCAAAGGCGAAGTGACGCCCGCCGGATTCGCGAATGGCAAACAGATTTTCGACGGGCGCGCCATGCGCTGGATTGTCGTCACTTGTACCCGATACAAAACGGTCAACGCGAAAGCCCAAAGGCTTCAGCATATCCTCCAGCGCGTCAAATACGGCGCCCTGCGCTGGCGTAACACTTTCGCAGGAAATCAGGCGTTGGGCATAAGCAAGGGCAAGAGCATCAGTCATCTGACCAACGCGTTAAGCACTAATGCCCTGCGAAACAAGTCAGACGTCGGCTTTGCGCAATGCCTTTTCGGTGAACATGGCGTCGCCTTGAACCGAGCCGACAATCGCAACGCTGCCATCGGCATCGCGGCGGGCAACGAGCAGAACAAATTCGTCGCCTGTGCCCGCAAATTCGCTGAGGTCACGCTTGCGCGCTGATCGCAAACGCGCGCGTGGGTCATCGGTTGCCGCCGTGGCCGGATCGCCGCCTGCAGCGATCTTCTTGGCGCGACGTTCTGCCGCCACAATGGCTTTCAAGCCGCCGTCAAAGCCAGCGAGAATAGTGGCGAACGTTCCCATCGGAACAGCATTGCGGTGCGCAAATTGAAGCGCTGTGCCAAATTCGGTTAAGCGGGTCTTGTCATAGCCTGCGCCAAAAACCAGCTTAACGATGGGCGTAAATGGCGCGCGTTCCTGTACTTTTAGACCTGCATCATGAAGCAATTCAGCATAATCGGCAGGGTGGTTAGCGGCAATCAAGGCAAAGTCATACGCCTGTCCAATCGCCTGATACAAGGCATCGCGCGTCCGAAGATCTGCATCGCGGGCCTGTTCTGCACATTGCCGTGCGGTATCCAGCCAGTCGGCAAGGCTTGTATTTTCATCGGGCGCTATCGTCTGCAGCGAATAAGGTTCATCGCTTTGTACGTCATCACACGGCGCTGCGTCATCAAGCTGCTCCGCCATCTGGCCGCCTGCCCATAGAGGGACATGTTCCTGCCGCGGCGGCAATGCTGCGCGCGCGTGTTCAACTTCAATCTGCAACGGCCCGCTAATGTCTGCAGGCGCGATTTCTTTCCAGTTGATGACGCCGTAAATGAAATCGATGGTGTCATTGTCCGTCGAATAGGGCAGCAAAATGCCGCGGTACATGAGGACATTGCCGCGATCGTTCACAAACTCGGCTTCGAAGCCGATGGGCGCGTGGTTGGCAATGATTTGAAGATAATGTTCGGTAATGCGCGACAGGAGCGAATGGCGGGGCACTTCATCCAGATAAGTGACGTCCGCGCTTAAGCCGCATTCGGCGCGCAATCTATCGCCAAGATAGTCAATGGACGGATTTTCTATTCCCGAGGTAAAATCGAGAAGAACACTGTAGTCCCGGAAATCTTCGATGGCCGATGGTTCGAGTTCTTCGATGCTTGGGAAATTTTTGTCGTTCAGTTGCGACGTCCAAAAATTTAACGCGCGAACCTGCATCCGGCGGTCGTCGCCAGATATGATTGGTGGCGGCTCTATTGCTGCGTCTTCGTCCTCAAAGAGGGCATAAGCGGGCAAATCAGCATCAAGGTCTGATCCAAACGGTTCAAATCCGCGCAAATTATCCATCTTTTGGTCCTGTCGATGTCGTCCGCCACATGGGCGGCTCTACATTGCAGTCAGATGGTTAAGATGTTGTGAACTGGGACTTGGCCTATTGGAGGACGCGCGCAAGGGCGTCTGACCAACCTGAAAGCCGCGCGTCGCGTGCATGCTTTTCCATATTGGGTATAAAGCGCTGCACGCCGCCGCGCATGACTGCGGCATCTTCAAGCGACTTATATATTCCGCATCCAACGGCGGCGAGCATTGCGGCGCCAAGTGCCGTCGTTTCGACAAAGGCCGGACGTTCGACATCTATGGCGAGCATGTCGGCGAGGTCTTGTGCCATCCAGTCATTGGCAACCATGCCGCCATCAATGCGCAATTCCGCCCAATCGGCACCGTCCGCAGCAAATGCTGTTTTCAGGTCATGGGTCTGGTGGGCCATTGCCTCCAGCGCGGCGCGGGCGACATGTGCCTTCGTCGCGGAGAAACTCAGACCGCTGATGCTTGCCCGCGCATCGGGGCGCCAATGCGGCGCGCCAAGGCCGGACAATGCGGGTACAAGATATACGCCGCCATTGTCGGGAACGCTGCGCGCTAGCGTTTCTGTGTCCGCAGCATGCGCAATAAGCCCCAGATCATCGCGCAGCCATTGGACGAGGCTGCCCGCGACAAATACCGATCCTTCCAGCGCGTAGTGCCGCTCTCCACCCAATTGATACAAAATCGTCGATAGCAGGCGGTTGCGTGACTGGCGCAATGTTGTGCCCGTTTGCGTCAGCACAAACGCGCCCGTGCCAAATGTTGCCTTGGTCTGGCCAACGGCAAAGCAGCCTTGGCCGATGGTGGCTGCTTGCTGGTCCCCCGCCATACCGGCAATGCGGATTGGCCCGCCAAAATGTTCCGGCACAGTCGTGCCAAGATCGCCTGCGCAGTCGGTTATTTCGGGCAATATGTCGCGCGGCACGCCGAACAGGTCGGTAAGTCCGTCGTCCCATCCGCCGCTGCCAATCGCCATCAATGCAGTGCGTGATGCGTTGGTTGCATCGGTGATATGGCCGCCGCCGGTCAGGCGAAATACAAGATAGCTTTCGACCGTGCCAACCGCGAGATGCGCGCCCGCATCCTTTAGCTGCGGCCAGTTTTCCAAGGCCCAGCCAATTTTGGAGCCAGAGAAATAGGGATCGAGCAACAAGCCGGTTTTGGCCTGAACAACGGGTTCTTCGCCTTGTTCTTTCAACGCTGTGCAAATGTCTGCGGTGCGGCGGTCCTGCCATACAATTGCAGGGGCAAGCGGCTTGCCCGTGCGCCTGTCCCAAAACACAATGGTCTCGCGTTGGTTGGTGATGCCAATGCCGGCAATGCGGTCCGCACCGCCTGCTTTTGCAATAATGGTCTGCGCGCATTCCAGCGTCAGCTTCCAGATTTCCTCGGCATCATGCTCCACAAGGCCCGGCGCCGGATAATGCTGGGTCAGCGGGCGCTGGCAGCTATCCACAGCAGTGCCGTCGGCGGCAAACAGAACGGCGCGGGTTGATGTCGTGCCTTCGTCAATAACAATGATATATTCGCTCATGCCTCAATCGCCGAAAGCCGGCGTCCTTCCTTGCTCCAAATAAACACGGCCCGATTGCCAAAGATGATGCGGTTCACCGTCAATGCGGTCAACACACAGGTCACAAGGACAATCGCCATGACGTCGATATAATGCAGCCAGCCAATTCCCATATGCTGGTAAAATGTCTCGCCGGTATAAAGCGTGTCGGGCACGTACAAAATGAAATTGTGGAACGCATAAAGCGCAACGCCCCAAACCAGTCCGGCAATCGCGGCCCGTGCATCCATATTCCGGAACAGCAGCCCGGTAATGAATGCCGACAGGATTGGCATCGACGACAGGCCGTTGAGCTGCTGCAACAGGTTGATGATGCTTTTTGCGTTTTCATAGACGGGAACGAGCAGGACCGAAGTGACGGTCAGAATGATCGACACAATCGCCGCAAGCCGCCAGTGGTTGGCAACCGGACGGATGAATTTGTCGTGAAAATCGACCGCGTATAACGCCACCGAACTGTTCAATATGGCGCTGGTGTGGGCAATCACGGCGGCCATCATCATGGCGGCAAACGCGCCCGACATCCAACCGGGCAGTACATGCGCCACAAGCTTTCCATAAGCCGCATCGCCCAAGCTACCGAACAGCTTATAGGCGACGACGCCCGGAATGACGACGATGGCGGGGATGATGAGGATACGCACGGCAGCGGCGGCGAGCACGCCCTTTTGCGCTTCTTTGACGTTCGGCGCGGTCATCGCTTTTTGGGTGATATTCTGGTTGGTCGACCAATAGAATATTTGGATGAAAATCATGCCCGTGAACAATGTGTGGAACGGGATGGGCGAATCGATGCTGCCAATCATCGATGTGCGCTCGGCCGGCACAGTGGATAAGTCAAACCCGACCGCGGCCAGTGCCAATATGACCACCAAAAACGCAATCGCCAGCACGCCGATGCCTGAATAGGTGTCCATAACCGCCACTGCGCGTAAGCCGCCGGTGATGGTGTACATGGCAGCGATAATCGCCATCGGTGCGGCAAACCAGATGAGCGACCAATCGACGCCGAACATCGATTTCAAAAACAGACTGCCTGAATAGAGCGCAGCGGGAAGGTAGATCAGGATATTGCCCAGCAGAAACAGCGCCGAAATCACGGTGCGTATGCTGCCGCCCTTGTACCGGCGTTCCAGCAATTCTGTCACCGTGGTACAATTGTTGCGATAATAAATCGGAACAAAAACATAGGCCAAGATCAACAGGCCAACGAAACCCGAAATCTCCCACCATGCGAGCAGCAGCATCTGGTTGCCGTTCATGCCGACCAGTTGTTCGGTCGACAGGTTTGTCAGCGTAATCGACCCTGCGACGAACAGCCATGTGAGCCCGCCGCCTGCAAGGAACACCTCTTTGGTGGAACCAGCGTCCTGCGCCCGCTTGGCACCCTTGCCGTGCACTTTCCAGTAAGTGAGGATGGCGATGAGCATGGTGAGCGAAACAAATATGCCGATTTGCGCCGCGCTATTGGTTGTCTCGAACATCCGCCCCCCCGATGATTTTCGTTGCAAAGCTGTGCTTTTGCTTTTTTGATAATATGCCGGTTAAACGGCTACAGACAAAACACAAAGTAACAAATGGGTCGCAACGGCCAACGGAATTTCTGGGGAGCATGAGTTGGACCATTTGCGATTTGATGCCCCGGACGCGAGTTTGATATTGGCCTGCACCAAGGGCGCGCCGCCGTCGGTGATCTATTGGGGCGCGGCATTGCCCGAATATGTCGATGCGGCGCAGATGGAAGGCCTGTTTTTTCGGCAGGCTATGCACGGCGTCGCAGATGTTGCGCTGCCGTTGTCCTTCGCAATGGAGCCCGGTCTTGGCCACCCCATGATGCAAGGGTTCGCTGCCCATCGGGCGGGCAAGGATTGGTGCAGCCTTTTCGAAGTCGGCAAAGTCGAAAGGCGACCGCATGGCGCGAAGATCATATGCCGTGATGAACGCACGCGGCTCGGCCTCGAATATGACATTGATTTTGATCCGGCCACCGGCGTTCTGCGTATCCGCACGGATTTGACCAATTACGGCGCGGCTGCGCTCGATGTGACTGAAGTGATGACGGCCTGCCTGCCGGTGCCCGAGCATATGACCGAGATTATCGGATTTACCGGCCGCTGG
>JAIXYC010000104.1 GCA_027490455.1 Sphingomonadales bacterium | reverse complement strand
GCCTTAAGAAAATATTAGCGACAATGCGTTGGCCCATAGAAAAAACCGCCGACATTGCTGCCGGCGGTTAGGTGTTTTCCTCCCCAGGAAAACTCGTAAAATATGTGTACAGTTATTTGCCGCCTGCGCTTCCCAAACGGTGGTAGAGGCGGGCAAATTTGATCGACTCCGGCTGATCCTTGATCGCCTCGAGATAGTGGACCAAGGCTTGCCTCAAAAGCGTGAGGTCCTCGGTCGACAAAACGGCGCGGGCGCGTGCTGGTTCGCTCATGGATTCACCTTTCTTACGCTGCGTTGCTGAACTGGTTCATGGTGTTGTCTTTACCACCGGCCTTGAGCGCGGCTTCGCCAGCGAAATATTCCTTATGCTCGTCGCCAATGTCGGAACCCGACATGTTCTGGTGCTTCACACAGGCGATGCCTTGGCGGATTTCCTTGCGTTGGACGCCGGCAACATAACCAAGCATACCCATTTCGCCGAAATAATCCTTCGCCAGATTGTCCGTGCTCAATGCCGCGGTGTGATATGTTGGCAAGGTGATCAGGTGGTGGAAAATGCCCGCACGCTTCGCAGAATCGCGTTGGAAATTTTGGATCCACATATCGGCTTGGGTGCCCAATTCGGTTTCGTCATATGACGCACTCATCAGGTTTGCGCGGTCGTAAGCCGACACATCCTTACCTTCTGCAGCCCAGGCGTCGAACACCTGCTGACGGAAATTGAGCGTCCAGTTGAAGCTTGGCGAGTTATTATATGCCAATTTGGCGTTGGGAACGACTTCGCGGATACGGTCGACCATGCCGGCAATCTGTTCGATGTGCGGCTTTTCGGTTTCGATCCAGATCAGGTCGGCGCCATTCTGCAGCGATGTGATGCAATCCAACACGCACCGGTCTTCGCCTGTTCCTGAACGGAATTGGAAAAGGTTCGACGGCAAACGCTTTGGCTTCAAAAGCTTCCCATTGCGGTTCAGGATGACATCGCCATTCTGCGCTGTGCTCGGGTCGATTTCTTCACAATCGAGGAAGCTGTTGTACAAGTCGCCAAGGTCGCCAGCTTCCTTCGATACTGCGATCTGCTTGGTAAGGCCTGCGCCCAAGGAGTCTGTGCGCGCAACGATGATGCCATCAGGAACGCCCAGTTCGAGGAACGCGTAACGGCAGGCCCGAATTTTCTGCAGAAAATCTTCGTGTGGGACGGTGACCTTGCCATCTTGGTGGCCACATTGCTTTTCGTCCGAAACCTGATTTTCGATCTGCAGGGCGCATGCACCCGCTTCAATCATCTTTTTCGCAAGAAGATAGGTTGCCTCGGCATTGCCAAAACCTGCGTCAATGTCCGCGATGATCGGCACGACATGGGTTTCATGGTTTTCGATTTTGGCAAGCGCCTGTTCTTCCTTGGCCGCGTCATTAGCTGCGCGTGCTTCATCAAGGTCCTTGAAGAGCAGGTTGAGCTCACGGCTGTCCGCTTGACGCAGGAACGTGTAGAGTTCGCCGATAAGGGCAGGGACGCTTGTCTTTTCATGCATTGATTGGTCGGGCAGCGGGCCGAACTCGCTGCGCAGCGCCGCGATCATCCAACCAGACAGATAGAGATAGCGCTTTTTGGTGGTGCCGAAATGCTTCTTAATCGAAATCATCTTTTGTTGGGCAATGAACCCGTGCCAGCAACCCAGCGACTGCGTGTATTGTGCGGGGTCAGCATCATAAGCTGCCATGTCTTCACGCATAATTTTCGCGGTGTAGCGCGCAATGTCGAGGCCCGTCTGGAAACGGTTTTGCAATTGCATACGCGCCACGGACTCCGCGCTAATCGAGTCCCAAGTGCCATTGTTCGCGGCAATGTGCGTGCTGTTTTCAGCAATGAGCGACTGGTACGACATTTACAATTCCTTCGGTAGCCTGATTTATGGCTGCAGTTATGCGGCTCAAAAGGCCAAAGGACGAGTCAATCTTGTAATATTTGTTGTGTTATGGTGCAGACAATCTAAGGTTTAATTGTAAATCTGTAATATACCTTACAAGGCGCTGCCATGAGTGAACAAAAGCTATTTGCCGGTCATGCCGTCCGCAGGATCCGTCGTGCAAACGGACTGACGCAGGGGGCTATGGCCGATGCGCTCGCAATATCTGCGTCTTACCTCAACTTGATTGAGCGCAACCAACGACCGCTCACGGCCACATTGTTGCTGAAGTTGGCGCAGTCATATGACTTCGATCCACGCACACTGACTGGGACAACCCCCGGGGGAGGCGTTGAGGCCATTCGCCGCCGGTTGAGCGATCCCATGTTTGCCGATCTGTCGGTCGACCGAACGCAGGTGGAAGAATGGATCGCCGCAAGCCCTGATGCAGCCGAAGCTTTTGCGCGCGCCTTTGACCGTTTGTCCGGCGGTTCGCATGGCGCGGCGGGCACATTGCAAGGCGGCGCAAGCATTGAACCTGAATCCATCGCATCGGCGCGGCGTGAAATTGAACGCTGGCGCAACCATTTTGCGGATTTGGACTCGCAAGCTGAAAATCTCGCGGATGAACTGCGCCTCACGAACGCAGACTTATATGGCGCGATTACCGAACGGCTGCGCGTGAAGCATCAGCTGTCGATACGGATATTGCCGTTCGACGTAATGCCAGACCGATTACGCCGGTTGGACCTCCATGCCCGGCAACTGCAGCTGTCGGAGCTATTGGACCCTGCAAGCCGCACATTCGCCGCCGCCTTGCAACTTGGTATGTTAGAGGCAAAGGCGGAGATAGAGGCGCTCGTTGCTGGGGCCTCCTTCACAGAACGGGCGGGGGAGCGTCTTTACCGACGCCATTTGCACAGCTATTTCGCCGCAGCCGTCATGATGCCCTACGCACGTTTCCTGCGCGCCTGTGAGGCGACGGGCTATGATCTTATCTTGCTGCAACGCCGGTTTGGCGCTGGTTTTGAACAAGTCGCGCACCGCCTAACGACTTTGCAGCGGGTTGGGCAACGCGGGTTGCCGTTTTTTTTTTTTTTTTTTGATCGGGACGGGCAGAGCAGTAAGCGTTATGCAGGGGCGAGCGCATCGCCCTTGGCGGAAACGGACCGCCGATGCCCGCTGTGGCACGTGCACAATGTCTTTGCGCGACCGGGCACGCTGATGCCGCATCTCGTTGAGTTGGAGGACAAAAGCCGCTGGTTCACGCTGTCGCGCACGGTCCACCCGCAAACCGCTGTAAGTGGAGGTGTGGAAGCGGAATTCGCCATTTGTTTGGGGATCGATGCGAAGCTCGCGGCACCCTTGGCCGCGGCGCGGGGCTGGGACCTACGCGATGCAGCAGCGACGCCGATCGGATTGGGCTGTCCTGCATGCACGCGATCGGACTGCCCGCAACGCAGCGCGCCGCCAGCGGGCAGAGTGCTGGTATTCAATGAGCGCGAACGAGGGTTATCGCCGTTCGTATTCGACCGGACGGTTTAGTCGAACGAATAACGGGTGTGTCAGCCCTTGCCGAAATCGCGCATGTTACATTTTGTGCAGGCGTCTTACGGGATGTGACTGCAGACTGTAAAATTAATCGACACTTTACCATTGCCCGTTAGCAGATCCGACATGGACGCGGTGCGATGATACGGCTTTTTAGGCATTACATACCTTATGCGGTGCCGTTTCTGGCGCTGGATGACCTCCTGCGGATCAAAACCATGGGCGTGCACGACCGTGACGACAGCGTGTTCCATCAGGAGTCCACATAAATGACCGAACATCGGCAAAAGCTACTCAT
>JAIXYC010000058.1 GCA_027490455.1 Sphingomonadales bacterium | reverse complement strand
TGCTGCGCTGAAAGAAGATTTCATTGCCGCGCTTGGTGGCAAGGACAAATTGTACGTCGCTGACCTGTTCGGTGGTTCGCAGCCAGAGCACCGCGTCAACGTGCGCGTTATCAACGAATTTGCATGGCACAATCTGTTTATCCGCACCTTGCTGGTACGCCCGACGCAGGAAGAGCTGACCAGCTTTGTGCCGGAATATACTATTATCGATTTGCCAAGCTTCCGCGCAGACCCTGCGCGTCATGGCTGCCGCAGCGAGACTGTTATCGCCGTGAACTTCACCGAAAAGCTTATTTTGATCGGTGGCACTGCCTATGCCGGTGAAATGAAGAAGTCGGTTTTCGGCATCCTCAATTATCTGTTGCCAGTGAAGGGCGTGATGCCAATGCATTGCTCCGCCAATATCGGCCCGGACGGCGACACCGCCGTATTCTTTGGCCTGTCAGGCACCGGCAAGACGACCTTGTCTGCAGATGCGAGCCGCACACTGATTGGCGACGATGAACATGGTTGGTCGGACACTGCGGTGTTTAACTTTGAAGGCGGTTGCTACGCAAAAATGATTCGCCTCTCGGAAGAAGCCGAGCCGGAAATTTTTGCTACAACAAAGCGCTTCGGAACGGTGCTTGAAAATGTCGCTATCGACCCAGAAACACGCGAGCTGGATTTCGACGACAACAGCCTCGCCGAAAACAGCCGTGGTTCATATCCGATTGAATTCATTCCGAACACATCGGAAAAGAATATGGGACCCGTTCCCAAGACGATCATCTTCCTGACCGCGGACGCGTATGGCGTTTTGCCCCCGATCGCGCGCCTCACGCCGGATCAGGCCATGTACCACTTCCTATCGGGTTACACGGCGCGTGTTGCTGGCACAGAAATCGGCGTGACCGAGCCGGAAGCAACATTCTCCACCTGCTTTGGCGCGCCATTCATGCCGCGCCACCCAAGCATTTACGGTAATTTGCTGAAAGAGCGGATCGCCAAGGGTGCGGTACAATGCTGGTTGGTCAACACCGGCTGGACGGGCGGCAAAGCAACGATGCCCGGCATCAGCCGTATGCCAATCAAGGCCACACGGGCCTTGCTTAACGCTGCGCTTGACGGAAGCCTGAACAATGCAGAATTCCGTAAGGATCAGAATTTTGGTTTTGAATTCCCGGTCGCAGTTCCGGGCGTCGATAGCGGCATCCTCGATCCGCGCGAAGCCTGGGCCGACAAGGCGGAATATGATGTGACCGCGCGCGGACTTGCTCAGCAGTTCATCGACAACTTTGCGCAATTTGCAGATCATGTCGATGAAGGTGTACGGCAGTCGGCACCAAAGGTCGCTTAACCCGTCCGGACAATATCGGACAACGCAGGAGGTCCGATAATGTCCGAATACTCCATTCGCTTATTTGAAGATGACGCCGCGATCATCGCGATCGGCGAAGGCTTGCTTGCGCGCACCTTACCGCGCGCGGATTGGACGCATGAAGCGCATCTGGCGGCATGTACTTGGCTGGTGCGTAACCGGCCGGATATCGCGATTGAGCGTGAGCTGCCCGCCATCATTTCGGCCTATAACGAAGCCGTTGGTGGCGTGAACGACGATACGCAAGGCTATCATGAAACAATTACGCAGGTGTATATCGCTGGCGTGAAGGCACATCTGGCAGAGGTCTGGGTGGAGGTGTCGTTGCACGCGGCCGTGAACGCGCTGCTGCTATCCAGCCGAGGACGCCGGGACTTGCCGCTTCAGTTTTATTCGAAAGAACGGCTGTTTTCCATGCAGGCGCGGCGGGGCTTTCTCGAACCCGACCTTGCTAGCCTTGACCTGATTTAGCGCGCGCTGGACCCAGAAAAGACGGACCGATTGCGTCCTTCGATCAGTCGAGGCCGCCTTCGACCAACAACACTGCGCCGTCAGCGCCTGTGACGCGCACGCGGGATCCTATTGCAGCATCGACGCCGCGGGCGGACCAAACGCTGTCGCCCACCTTGACCCGGCCGTTGCCGTTTGTGATTGCCTCAACCACGGTCACGATTTCACCTGTTAGCCGCGCGCCGCGGTCATTCAACTTTGCATCTTCGGTTTCGATTGGGTTTTTCTGTAAGAATTTCTTGCCCGCAAAGACCGTCAACACCGACAATATGGCAAACATCGCGACTTGATACGCGACGGTAATAGGGAGGAAATAATCCAGCCCCCCGACAATCAACGCGGCAAGACCAAGCCACATCAGGAAGAAGCCCGGCGCGACCAATTCGGCAACGCCGAGCAGAAGCCCTAGCGAGAGCCAGAACCAGTGGGTTGAAATTGTGTCGAGCCATTCTGCCATTTTTGTTACTCCGTCATCTCGATGTCCAAACTGCAGATCTTACCGTAGCCCTGAGCCATCAGCGCGCGCGCTGACGAAAGTCGAAGGGCGTGTGCCGGAGGAGCGCAACGTCTGTCTTACAGGCGTCGTTCGACGGGCACAATCGCCTTGCGATTGTTGCTCAGTAGTGCGGGCTTTGTCTCCGCCCCACACGCCTCACTTTTCTTTTGTTGCAAGCGCTTCCTTGGCCAATTCGCCAATTCCGCCCAGCGTCCCAATCAACTGCGTGGCTTCTACAGGGAACAAGATCGTCTTTGCATTGGGCGACGTTGCGAACTGGCTAATGGCTTCAGTGTATTTCTGCGCGATGAAGTAATTCAGCGCCTGCATGCCCGATGTCGCGATGGAATCGGAAACCATGACGGTTGCCTTCGCTTCGGCCTCTGCTTCGCGTTCGCGGGCTTCGGCGTCACGGAATGCCGCTTCCTTGCGGCCCTCGGCCTGAAGGATTGCGCTCTGCTTTTCGCCTTCAGCGCGCAGGATGTCTGCGGCACGCATGCCTTCTGCTTCAAGGATTTGCGCACGTTTTTCACGCTCGGCCTTCATCTGACGCGCCATCGCGTTGGAGATATCAGCCGGCGGGCGAATATCTTTCACCTCAACACGCGTGATTTTGACACCCCATGGGCTGGTTGCGTGGTCCACCACCGACAGCAGGCGGCCATTGATATCGTCGCGTTTTGACAAGGTTTCATCAAGGTCCATGCTGCCCATCACGGTACGCAGGTTGGTTGTCGTGATTTGCATGATGGCGACATAGGTCCGACACTTCATATGCCGCTTTGGCTGCGTCGAGGACTTGAAAGAACACCACGGCGTCAACGCCGACCATGTCGTTGTCCTTGGTGATGATCTCTTGCCCCGGAATGTCGAGGACTTGCTCCATCACATTCACCTTGCGGCCAACGCGGTCAAAGAACGGGATTATGACAGTAAGCCCGGGTTGCGCGGAATAGGTGTATCGACCGAACCGCTCAATTGTGAAAACAAAGCCTTGCTGCACAACGGTCACGCCCATCATGACAAAAATGATGACGATCAGTGCGAGTAAACCGAAAAAATATTCCATAGAATGCCCTCCCTTTTAAGAGTGAGCTGTAATTCGGTGGGTTTAAAAAATAGTTTCATGAAAATGATCGAGGGGGTTTGCGATTTACCCTAGGTTTCACGGGCAAAACGCTCATTCACCCAAACCAAGTTGCGATCGCCAATCAGGCCTTTGGCGCCGATGCCGCTGCGGTGGCCGAGGCGGAGGAATTAATTGCGGCGAGCCGAGGGCGCGCACAGCGATTTAAGGGTCGCATGATTGAATCGATGCATGTAGACGAAGCGAAGTTAACGATAGAGCGTTCCCGACATAGGACAGGGCCCGCTCCTTCGTAGTCCGGAGCGATCATACATGCGTCTTGCCCATTTTGCAGTGTTTGTTAGTTTTGCAGCAATATCCGCGGGTTCGGTGCACGCCACGGCCGTGCGCGAAGCAGACCTGCGCGCACATATCGAAATTTTGGCGAGTGATGCGTTTGAAGGTCGTAAACCCGGAACGGAGGGCGAGGCAAAAACGGTTAAGTATATTGCCGAGCAATGGGCGAGATCCGGTTTAAAGCCAGCGGCGACCAACGGCAGTTGGTTTGATGCCGTTCCCTTGATCCAGCGCGGGCAGGGCGGTGCGGAATATACATTTACGGCCAAGGATCGCAAACTGCGCATCGCGTCTCAAGAAATCATCCTGATTGGTAAGCAGGTCGATTATGCGCGCAATGATTTGCCGCTTATCTTTACCGGTGCAGGGGTCAAGGCCGATGGTTCGGTTGCGGCCGATGTTGCGGGAAAAGCCGCGCTTGTGCTGTTTGATGCGGAAAATGTACCAAACAATATGAAGTCACCCCGCGCGCGGCGCGAAGCGCTCGTCGCTGCGGGGGCGGAGGCCGTAATCTTCATCGGCGACGGGCAGGGGAGTTGGCCATCACTGCGGCGTTCGTTGCTGTCGCGTCCTATCGCACTTGAGAGCCGCGAAAAACGCGCACCGTTGGAAGGGGCGATGAGCGCCGAGTTTGCTGTCGCGATGATAACCGCCGCGGGGCAAGATTGGGACAAATTGCGCGCACATGCCAAGGCCAGCGATTATGCGGGCGAGCCGCTTGGCATTGACGCAGATTTCAAAGTCACGACGGACATTTACCGTTTCAACAGCTCCAACGTTGTTGGCAAGATTGCTGGTCGGAAAAAGGGCAGCGGCGCTGTTTTGTTTATGGGGCATTGGGACCATTTCGGTGTTTGCGCGCCAGAGGGTGCGCCTGACCGGATTTGTAATGGTGCCGTGGACAATGCCAGCGGAATTGCGGTTCTGAACGAAATCGCGGAAAGCTTGGCGAAGAAAAAGCATGATCGCGATATTTATTTTTTAGCGACAACAGCGGAAGAGAGCGGCCTATTGGGCGCTTATGCTTTCGCTGAAAAGCCAGCTTTGCCGATTGATCAGATCGTGATTTCGCTAAACGTCGACACAATCGCGATTGCACCGCGCGGGTCAAAGGTTGCCATTATTGGTCGCGGGACTACGCCGTTGGATGCCACGGTTGAGGCGGTGGCGAAAAAGACGGGCCGAGCGATTGAAAGTTCGACCGATGCAAATGCATTTATCCAACGGCAGGACGGTTGGGCACTCGCGCAAAAGGGCGTGCCTGCGCTCATGGTGGGTGGTTCGTTTGCCGATCTTGAGCTGATGCAAAAGTTTCTGGGCAGCGATTATCACGGCCCTGAGGATGAGCTTACGGATAAGACGGAGCTTGGCGGCGCGGCGGATGACGCTGACCTGCACATTGCGCTTGGCCGTTACTTTGCGGACGCCAGAAAATATAAATCCAAGAAGGCTGGCGAATAAGGCGCTTACTGTTTACATGGGCCGCCACGAATCATAGCTTAAAGCGGTGGCACAATGAAAGAAATTTCCCTCGGACTTACATTTGACGACGTGCTGTTGCAGCCCGGGGCATCTGACATTTTGCCAAGCCAGGCCGACACCCGCACACAGCTGACCAAAAGCATATCACTGAACATTCCGGTGCTATCGTCTGCAATGGACACCGTCACCGAAGCGCGCATGGCGATCGTGATGGCGCAGCTGGGCGGCATTGGTGTTCTGCACCGCAACCTGAGCATTGAAGAACAGTGCGCTGCCGTGCGTCAGGTGAAGCGTTTTGAAAGCGGCATGGTGGTGAACCCCATCACCATCGCACCCGAAGCGACCTTGGCCGAAGCGCAAGCATTGATGTCGGCGCATGCAATCTCAGGCATCCCAGTTGTTGAGGCGAGCGGTAAGCTGGCTGGCATCTTGACCAATCGTGACGTGCGCTTTGCCGAAAATCCGGCGCAGCCTGTGTCCGAATTGATGACGCATGAAAATCTGGCGACGGTGGCATCGTCCGTCACGCAGGAAGAAGCGCGCCGTTTGCTGCATCAGCGGCGCATCGAAAAGC
>JAIXYC010000028.1 GCA_027490455.1 Sphingomonadales bacterium | reverse complement strand
GTCGTGAAAGGTCTTGCGCGTATTCATCGGGAATTCGCGGCGCAGGGCGGTATAGCCCGCATGCATTTCCGCCGCCATGGAACGCGCCATGCCGCGCGCGACGTCGTCTTTGGGCCAAAAGCGATCCCGCCCCACCTTGTCTGCGAGATAATCGATGATCGCCAGGCTGTCCCAGACCACTGCCTCTCCATCCCACAAGGTCGGCACCTTGCCAGATGATGGCGCAAGGTCGTCTTCGCGTTTGCGTTCTTCCCATCCGTCGGCGAACAGCGGAACAATGATCTCGTCAAAATGCAGGCCGGATTGCTTGGCCGCAAGCCAGCCGCGTAGCGACCAGCTTGAATAGGCTTTGTTTCCGATTATCAGTTTCATAGGCCCTGACCCTAAGAAGCGACGGCTTCCAGCACAGCCGCGCGTAATTCATCAATGCCCCCGCGCTTTTCGGCAGATGTCACCGAAAGCTTGGGATAGGCAGCAACATGCTTGCGCAGTTTTGCCATGGTGTCAGCCTCAACCGCCTCGCGTTCGGACGCTTTGATCTTGTCGGTCTTGGTCAGCACAATCCGGTAGCTGATGGCCGCTGCGTCGAGCATTTTCATGATTTCATGGTCGACTTCTTTAATGCCATGGCGGCTGTCGATCAGCACAAACACACGCTTTAACACCGCGCGGCCACGCAAATAGTCGTTGATTAGGTAACGCCATTGCTGAACCGTCTTGATGGGGGCTTTGGCATAGCCATAGCCCGGCATGTCGACGATGCGGAACAACGCCGGTTCACCGACATCGAAAAAGTTCAGCTCTTGCGTACGGCCCGGTGTGTTGGACGCGCGCGCAAGGTTGTTGCGGTTCACCAGCGCGTTAATCAGGCTGGACTTGCCGACGTTCGATCGACCGGCAAAGGCGATTTCAGGGACCGTTGGGTCCGGCAGAAATTCGAGCTTCGGCGCTGATTTCAGGAACGTAACCGGACCGGAAAATATCCGGTTCGGCTCGGCTATTCCCGCAATGACATCGGCGCTCACGACCCCGCCTTGGCTTTCGCTGCCGCCTTTTCTTGCGCATCACGCGCCATCTGCTCACGCAACACCGGGTGGCGTGAATAGAGCCAGCTTTGTTGCGCGATCGAAACGATGTTCGACATGACCCAATAGAGCTGAAGTCCGGCGGCAAATGGCGCCATGATGAACATCAGGAACCATGGCATGACCGCGAATACCTGCTTTTGCACGTCATCCATCGGTTGCGGGTTCAGGCGCTGCATCAGCCACATTGTCACGCCCAGCAATATCGGCAGAACGCCAATGGCAATGAACGATGGCGGGTCAAAGGGCAGAAGTCCAAACAGGTTGATCGGTGTCAACGGATCCGGTGCCGACAAATCCTTCAGCCACAGCACGAACGGCTGGTGACGCATTTCGATCGACAGCAGCAGAATCTTGTACAGCGCGAAGAAGATCGGAATCTGCAGCAAGATGGGCAGGCAGCCCGCGAGCGGATTTACCTTTTCATCCTTGTACAGCTTCATCATTTCCTGCTGCAGGCGTGGCTTGTCGTCCTTCCAACGCTCTTGCAGCGCCTTTAGCTTAGGCTGAACAGCACGCATCTGCGCCATGGACGCAAATTGCTTCTGCGCCACGGGGTACATGAACCCGCGTACGATGATCGTCAGGCCAATAATGGCCACACCAAAGTTTCCGAAAAGGCCGAACAGCCAATGCAGGATCCAGAAGAAAGGAATGGCGATAAACCAGAACCAGCCCCAATCAATGGCGTAGTCGAGATATGGAATGCCAAGATTCTTGGAATAGGCGTCCAGAACGGCCATCTCTTTGGCACCGGCGAACAGACGCGAGCCGCTGTTAAGCACCGCACCGGGCGCGACGCTGGTGTAGCGTATTGGAATGACTTGCGCCTGATAAACATCGCCGCTGGCACGGAACTTGGCCGATACGGGCGTCTTCTGATCAGGAATGAGCGCGCCGAGCCAATATTTATCGGTGAAGCCAAGCCATCCACCCGTGCTGGTGAATGATGCCTCGCCTTTGTTTTCCTCGACGTCGACATAGCCCCAATCATAATTGGGCTTTTCGTCAAAAACGCCCATTGGACCAATGTGGATATGCGTGAATATGGATCCGCCAGAAGTCGCGTCGGCTGGCTTGCCAGTGCGGCTGAGCAACGCAAAATTCGCGATCTCAACTGGGGTACTGCCGCCATTGGTGAATGTCTGCTTCGCGGTAATCATGTAGTTTTCGTCAATCGACAGCGCGATTTCGAACTTCTGATTAAGGGTGTTGGTCCAGCTTAATGTGACAGGCGTGGTTGGCGTCAACTTGTTGCCGCTTGGCGTCCAGACGGTTTTATCATCAGGAACCGTTACGCCGGTGCCAGCCCAACCAAAGCGCGCAAAATAGGCATCTTTTGTGCCCGATGGCGCGAACAGGCGCACTGGCGGCGAATCCTTGGCGAGTGCGGTGCGGTGGGTCAGCAACAAAAGGTCGTCAATTTTTGCGCCTTCAAGATTGACCGAGCCCTTCAACTTTGGGGTTTCCACCAAGATTCGGCCTGTTGACTGCAGCGCGCTGCTCAGCGGAATGGCCTGTGTTTGTGCAGGGGCCGCCGCGACTGGCACGTCCGACGTCGCTGCGCCAGCTGGGCTGGTGGCGGTCGTGGCGCTGCTGGTCACATGGGCGGGGGTTGGAAAGAAATAGCTGGCGACATAAGGCCATCCGAACAGGATAAGGCCTGTCAGCAATACTGCAAAAATCAGGTTGCGTTTATCGTCCACGTGTAAATCCCCGTCATTCAATCAATTGGGCGTCATGGCACTGGATCATATCCGTGCCCACCCCAAGGTTGGCAGCGCAATAGCCGTTTGATGGCCAGCCAGCCACCTTTAATTGCGCCGTATTTCTGTAGTGCCGTTATTGCATAAGCCGAGCAGCTGGGGCTGTACCGGCAGGTCGGCGGCAAAATGCGCGACGGCCCGATTTGCCAAGCCCGTGCGCATAAAATGAGCAGCCTTGCGATCATGCGCCGATCTTCCCCAACGCCTTGACCATATCCGCCCGTAAGGCATCAAAATCGCGTTCGATGCCGCTGTCGCGACCAATCAGAATATGATCCGCGCCTGCTTTGCCCTTATCGGCGAGCATTTCCTGCGCCAACGCGCGAAAGCGGCGGCGCATGCGGTTGCGGATGACGGCGTTACCGACTTTTTTGGTGATGGTGATGCCCAGCCGGATTGCAGGGCTGTCGTCCTGCCTGTCGCGAACCAGCAAAACAAAACCGGGAGTTGCATATCGCTTCCCCCGGTTGGCGGCCAGAAAGTCTGACCTTTTTTTGATAACGCTGTAACCGCGCATGTCGCGGTCCGCCTGCTCGGGGATTAAGCCGACAGTTTCTTGCGGCCGCGTGCGCGACGTGCGTTCAGGATGTTGCGGCCAGCGGCGGTTGACATACGGAGACGAAAACCGTGGCGACGGGCACGCACGAGATTGCTCGGCTGAAAAGTGCGCTTCATGACTGTAATCCTTAAATTTTTTGCGTCTTGAAATGAAAAGGGCCGCCGAATCTGCGCAGCGACCGCTTCTGTTGCAGTGGCCGATACGGTCCGAAAGGCTAAAAGTCAACACAGGTCAGGGCATTTTCATGTC
>JAIXYC010000057.1 GCA_027490455.1 Sphingomonadales bacterium | reverse complement strand
GGATGGGGTGAGCGGCAAATAACGCATTTCAATCTCCATGGCCCGCAAGTCGCGGACTGATTAGCTTAAAGTCCGTCGACAAATGCCTTATACGCGGCGGCGTCCATCAGGCTGTCGAGCTCGCTTGTGTCGCTGAGCTTAACTTTGAAGAACCAGCCCTCGCCTTCGGGATCGCTGTTCACCAGTGCGGGGTCGCCTTCCAACGCATCATTGCCCTCAATCACGGTGCCGCTGACCGGCGCATAGACATCTGACGCGGCCTTAACCGATTCCACAACCGCAGCATCGCCGCCTTTTTTCAGCGTCGCGCCGGTGGCGGGCACTTCAGCGAACACGATGTCACCCAACTGGCTTTGTGCATAGTCGGTGATGCCGACCGTGGCGCTGTCGCCATCGACGTCGATCCACTCATGATCTTCGGTGAAATAACGGGTCATGTGTGCGCTCCTTTGCGATGATAATGATGTGGGACGAAGGGTAAGGATGTAACGGTGACGGCCACGCGCTTGCCGCGCACCTCCGCCTCAAGCGTGCTGCCCGCGGCGTTATGGCCCGCATCAATATAGCCCATGGCAATCGGCGCGCCGACGCTAGGGGCAAATCCGCCGGACGTAATGACGCCAACTTGCGTATCGCCTGCAAAAACAGGCGCGCCTTCGCGCACGGGCATCTTGCCGTCGACAGAAAGCCCGACGAGCTTGCGTGCGGGGCCATTGGCCAAGGCATTCAGGATGCGATCCGACCCAAAAAAACCGCCCTCGGCACGGCGGCGCTTCGACACTGCGAATGCTGCGCTGGCTTCGATAGGGTCAAATTCGGGGTTCATGTCATGGCCGTACAGCGGCAATCCCGCCTCAAGCCGCAAGGAATCGCGTGCACCAAGGCCAATGGGCTTTACTTCCGGTTGCGCACAAATTTGGTCCGCAAGTGCCTTTGCATGGGCCGCAGGCACCGAAATTTCGAAGCCATCTTCGCCGGTGTACCCCGAACGGCTGATCCACAGAGGCTCGGGATCGGTCTTGGGTCCCCAGAAGAAGGAACCGGCCTCCATGAAATAGAGCGCGTCAACACCGGGCACGACGCGGACAAGCGCGTCCACGGCCTTTGGACCTTGTAAGGCCAGCAATGCGCGGTCATCCATGTGGTTGATGGTGATCTCATCGGGCAAATGGTCCCGCAGATGGCCCATATCGTCCCATTTCACCGCGCCATTGACGACCGCATAAAGCCCCATCGGCACGGCCGTAATCATCATGTCGTCCAGCACGCCGCCGTCTTCATCGAGAAGCAGCGAGTAACGCATCTTGCCCTCTTGAAGCGCGGATATGTCGCCGGGCACCATCGCCTCAAGTGCCTCGGCCGCGCCGTCGCCGGTCAGCATCAGCTGCCCCATATGGCTGACGTCGAATAGCCCTGCGTTCTCGCGCGTCCAAATATGTTCGGCCATGATGCCTTCATATTGGATTGGCATATGATAGCCGGCAAACTCAACCATGCGCGCGCCCTTGTCGCGGTGCCATGCGTCGAGCGGCAGCTCCAATATTTCGATGGGTTCTAGTTCGAATTCGTCTTCTTCGCTCATATCAGTCCGTTCAAGAGTCGCAGCGACCGACGCCGGTTGGCGCATAGTCTGCTGCCCCCTCTGTCACGGGTACCTGAGAGCTTTATCCGCCTTCGTTGCCACACATATTGGCAAAGGCAGGTTACACCTTCGGTGGCATGTCGTTGCAAATGGCAAAGACATGCGCTTTCCAGAGTGTCGCAAAAGCCGAAGCGGTCCTTTTGCCTGAGAGATTCCGGGGCGGTTGCTCCTTCGGCGGTCCCTTAAAGGGACGCTCTCCCGCTTCGTCAGCGACGAATCTGCATTGGCCTTACGGCCTTAGAGAGTCAACCAGCCAGCGCGTTTATCGATTCATTTTCGTGTATGAACACGCCATCTTCAGCCGGTTTTGCTAAGTTGGCGATGGCCTTTGCAACTTTGCCAGACGGCGTGGACGCAAATTTCTGCATCGGTCCAAACATCAAAATGTCCACAAATGGCGACAGCAATATCCCCAATGCCTCGCCCGGACGGCGGTCATCGCGATGCCCGCCCGTCAGCAGACTGGGCCGCATGATATCAAGGCGTTCGAAGCCGATGTTGCGCAGCCCCTGCTCCATTTCCGCTTTCGTTCGCAAATAGAAACTGCTGCTCGCAGGCATCGCCCCGACCGACGATATCGTAATGAAATGCTGCGCGCCGGCTTCATGGCTTGCCTGTGCAAAGGCGAGCACCAGATCATGGTCAACGGCCCTGAAGGCGTCGCGCGATCCGGCTGTGCGTATCGTCGTCCCCAGACCCGAAATGGCTACGTCCGGCGTTAACCTTGCCACAATCGCTGGCCAGTCGGCGGTTGGCGCGACATGCTCCTCTAAGTCCGGAGCCAATGCGTGCGATGGGCGGCGCGACACGAGGTGGACCGCAAACCCAGCGCGCGCCAACATGTCTGCCGCCTGTTTGCCCACTAGGCCTGAACCGCCAGCGATGACTATCTTGCGGTTCATGCGATGGTTCCACAGATTTCGCGATGCCGATCGGTGGCATAACGGTCGGTCATGCCCGCAAGAAAATCCCCGATATGGCGGCTGCGCTGCGGTTCTTCGCTGGGAAGGCTGTCGCGCCATTCACCCGGCAATAATGCAGGGTCGTCGCGATAGGCAGCAAATAGTTCACGCACAATTTTGGTTGCGTCTTCTGCCGCCGCCAGTTGCGTTGGATGGTGGTACAGCTTTTCATACATGAATGATTTCAGCTGCCGCTCGCGCGCAGCCATTTCTGCGGAAAACCCGCCAATCATGATACCCGCATTGCGAACATCGTCAGCGGTTTTGACGCCGGCTTCGGTTATTCTGGCGCGTGTCGATTCAATGACATCATTGACCATCACGCCAATTTGTTCGCGCGTCAGCTCGCCGATCAGGCGGCGCTGCGGTACGTCCGGATAGCGGCCTAAAATCGCCTCCCATCGTGCTGCCACGAAAGGCAGATCCAGCAGCTGATCGATGCCGAGCAACCCTGCCCTGATGCCATCGTCAATGTCATGATTATCATACGCAATATCGTCGCTGATCGCGGCAATCTGCGCCTCAAGCGATGGCCAGTCGGTCAGGTTCAGGTCGAACTGCGCGTTGACTTCGGACAATGCCCAGCCCGGACGGGCCACGGGTCCATTATGCTTTGCCAGCCCTTCGAGCAATTCCCAGCTGAGGTTCAGGCCCGGCCATGACGGATAAGGCGATTCCAGTTGCGTCAGCGTGCGCAAGGTCTGCGCATTATGGTCAAACCCGCCACATGGCTTCATCGTCGCCTCCAGCGCATCTTCGCCGGCATGGCCAAAGGGCGGATGCCCGATATCATGCGCCAGACATAATGCCTCTGTCAGGTCTTCATTCAGGCCAAGCGCGCGGGCAATAGTGCGGCCAATTTGCGCGACCTCAAGGCTGTGTGTCAGGCGCACACGATAATGGTCGCCGTCGGGCGAGATGAATACCTGCGTTTTGTGGCGAAGCCGCCGGAAGGCAATCGAATGAATGATGCGATCACGGTCACGTTGGAATATATCACGCGGGCCACGAATATCGCGGTCGGGCTCTGGATGAAATCGGCCGCGGCTGTTGCCGGGAAGTGATGCGTAGGAAGCCAATTGCGACATGCAGCGCTTATGCAACCAAGCCGCCGTGACAGGAAGCCGCTATTTTACCTTTAAAGCATCCACAGGAACGCCAATCTCGCTTTTCCACATAAATGCGTCGCCGCCCGCTTTCTTGAAGTCGCCTTCCCACTTTTTGGCGGCCTTCACATCCGCAAACGGACCAACCAACAGTCGCGCGGTCTTGCCCCATGGTGATGTCCACGGCTTCTGCGCTTTGAACAGAGCAGGGTTGTTCTTCGTCAATTTGCGATAGTCGAAACCAAGCCCGCTGGCTTCGCCCGTTGCGATTTGCACCCAGATGCGCGCCGGATTTGCGGCCTCTAACTTGGCTTTGGCGGCCGCTTTCGGGTCAAGTTTGGGGGCCTTTCTGGCGTCTGCCGCTGCCTTTGGCGTCACGGGCTTTAGCTTTTTCAAATCAACCGGAACTTCCGAAGGCCGTTGCTCACTCTCCGGAATTTCGATGGCGCCGACAATGGCATCCAGACTGAAGCCCACAGAGGCAGTAGACGCAGGCACAGCTGTTGGTGCTGCGATGATTTTAGCGGGAGTGGGTTGCGGGGGCGTTGCGGCCGCCAGCGATACCAGTTCTTGCGCAGTTGGCGTCGTCCCCGCGACCGTTGCTGCCAGTTCAACCTGTGCAACAAGAGGATCAGGCCGAGGCGGTGTTGGAACCGCGGCCTGAACTTCCAAACGTTCCTGTGCTCTTCGGTCCGGCTTGCTCTGTGGCTTTGCCTCGCTTTTCACGTCGCGCGCTGCTGTCGGCTTTGTTCCAAGCGGCGCGCCTGATGGAATGAGGCGGTTTTGGGCGGGGCCGACGGCAGGTTGCGGCACGGTGGCGGCGACACGGCGAACCTGTTCGCTGTCACGCCCTACGGCTTGGCTGGTGGGAAAATGCCCCAGATGAATGGCGGCGGCCTGCTGCGCGCCGGTTAAATTTGGCATCAGGCGGAAGAACCGCTCCATCCTTTGCGCCGATGGTGCATCCATGAAGCCTTGCGCAACATTGTTAGATTCGCGCACGTCACCACGCGCAGCCAACATAAAAGCCCGAGCGCGCCATGCGGCCGGGCTGTTGCGCTGCAAAAGCGGCAGGAGCATAGCGTCGGCCTGTTCCTTTTGTCCCGCAAGCGACAGAGACACGGCCTGACGAATGATGATGTCATCAGACGATGCCACGGTCCGGGCCAGTTGATAATCCTGCTGCGCACGTCCGAAATTACCGAGCAAATCAAACGCCAGCGCGCGGTCGGCGGCAATCGAACGTTGGTCCGCGCCCAACCGGACGGCATCATCAAACAGGCGCAAAGCCTCAAACGGGTTTTCTGTCCGCACGGTTGCTGTTGCCAGGCCGGACACGATCCGGCTGTTATTCGGGCGTAACGCATTGGCGCGGGTGAAGAAATTCAGCGCAGCATTGGCATCGCCCAACAGCAAAGCGGCATTGCCTGCATCGGCCAAGGCATCTGCATCGCTTGGGTTAAAAGAAATGCGCCGCATCGCGTCACGCAACTCCACCGCGCCAGCGGGCTCGACAATATCTGGCACGACCGCAGGCGTTTTCTGGTCAAGCGCCTCCAGCGCGCTTTCATCGACAGCCTGTGCATGCACGGCAGGTGACAGCGCGCCTGCCGAAAAAACCAGCGCGCTGCAGAATCCGAGGCTACGTAATATTGTCACATCCATGATTTTCTATGTAGCTACCGACTGCCGAACACAAAGCGCGTTAACGCTTTGGTCCGACAGACGGTTGCATAGAAACGACAAGATGATGGTGCGCTTGCCGCGCGTCTTATGAGTTGTTCTGACGGTCAAGAAAGCTTGGGAAGCCTGCGCCATTGCCGCCTTCATTCCGCTTTTCCGCGTCATCATCCGAACGGGTGAGGCCACGCGACAGGTTGGACATGCGTTCAAACAATGTGCCGCCTGTTGGAATCCGCGGTGCAGCGCGTTCTGGCGGAGCAGTCACGTCGACTGGCTGCGCAGACGGGTAACCTTCGGCCACAGGCGTATCGAGGTCAAGTGCGTCAGCATTCGCCCAAGAGTCCGTGGTGTTCACATTATCATCAGCATATTCGGCTGCATCTTCTTCAGCTTCGTCTGCTTCGATCGCAACAAAGTCGCTACCAAGTTCCAAGCTATCGTCGTCTGCTTCATTTTCGAATTCAGCTGAGGCCGTTTCTTCGGCTGCCACTGTATCGGCTGTGTTTTCAAACAATGATGTCGCCGCAGGTGCGGTCTCAACAACAGGCGCAGGCGCTGGGCGGCTGAACGAGAATGGCGTTCTTTGTGCTGCCGGTGTCGCGGTCAAACCTTCACTATCGATACCAGTTGCGACAACCGAAACGCGGATCTTGCCGTTCAGACTTTCATTGAATGCCGAACCCCAGATGATGTTCGCGTCGGGATCAACCAGTTCACGAATGTGGTTGGCAGCTTCGTCTACTTCCATCAGGCGCATATCTTCGCCACCGGTAATCGATACGATGACGCCCTTTGCACCCTGCATCGACACACCGTCGAGCAACGGGTTGGCAATCGCCTTTTCCGCCGCTTCGAGCGCGCGGCCGTCGCCTTCGGCTTCACCAGTACCCATCATTGCCTTGCCCATTTCGTGCATGACAGAACGGACGTCGGCAAAATCGAGGTTGATGAGGCCAGGCATAACCATCAGGTCGGTGATGCCACGGACGCCCTGCTGCAACACTTCGTCAGCAAGCTGGAACGCTTCCTTAAATGTGGTGTTCGGGTTGGCGACCAGGAACAGATTCTGGTTTGGAATAACGATCAGCGTATCAACATGCTGCTGCAGTTCGGCGATGCCCGATTCTGCCGACCGCATGCGGCGCGTACCTTCGAACATGAACGGCTTGGTTACGACACCAACCGTCAAAATGTTCATTTCGCGCGCAACCTTGGCGATAACAGGTGCAGCGCCCGTTCCGGTGCCGCCGCCCATACCAGCCGCGATAAAGCACATGTGGCAACCGGCCAGCGCCACTTTCACTTGCTCAAGCGTTTCTTCAGCCGCAGCACGGCCAACTTCGGGGCGTGAACCTGCGCCAAGGCCCTGCGTGATTTCAGGTCCAAGCTGAATGCGATATTCGGCAGGAGACGCGTTCAGCGCCTGTGCGTCGGTGTTGGCAACAAGGAAGTCGACGCCCTCTACCTTTGCGCTGATCATGTTGGCCACGGCGTTCCCGCCTGCGCCACCAACACCAATAACTGCAATTTTCGGCTTCAACTCGTCAACCATTGGTGGACCGATATTGATGCTCATAACTTTATCCCCCTAGCCTCTGTGGCTTGTTCGAAATTTTCACGCTTTTGACACAAAAGGACAAAGTGCACACCCCAAAATTACCGCTTTTGCACAGGTTTCTGTCAGAAATTCTCTCGTACAGCGCGTTTTATCCGTTCGATTAACCCCGGCATCGTCCCCGCCATCTGTTCGACACGCAAATCATAACCGGATTTCAGGTCAACACGTTCCGATGCGGCGTAATGAATCAATCCGACGAGCGTTGAAAATGCCGGTCCCGAATGTGCCTCGGGAATGCTGGCGAGGCCAGATGGACGGCCAATGCGGACCGTGCGGCCCAACGCGCCTTGCATATGTTCCGC